>NZ_AP019371.1:4662500-4962500 GCF_004001265.1 Actinoplanes sp. OR16
GGCGGCGGGTGCCGACTATCAAGTGAGCGTCGATCGGGGCAAGGTCGTCGCCCGGACAGCGCAGGGCAAACGGCTGAAAGCGCTGCCCAAGGCGCTGCGCGATCACGAGGTGGTGGTCGGCCTCCGCCAGCTGATCGACTGGCTGAAACGGCATGAGGCGTCCTGCCGCACCGAGGTCGAGCGCTGGATGATCCGCTCGCTGCCGGTCCCCGCCCCGGTGATCGCCCAGGTCTGGGCCGACGAGTCGTGGCGATCGGTGCTGCGCGACCTCGTGGTCGTCCCGGTCGGCCCCGGCGGCGATTGGGACGTGGCCGCCGCCGGTCTGCTGCGCGACGCCGACGAGGAGAAGGGGCTCGGCGTGGTGGACCTCGACGGCGAGTCCACCCGGATCACCGCCGCGACCGTCGCGATCCCGCACCCGGTGCTGCTGCCCGACCTCGGCGACCTGCGCGAGTTCGCCGCCGACCTCGGCGTCGAGCAGGGCACGCTGCAGCTGTTCCGGGAGGTGTGGCGGTTCTCCTCGGCGGACGACCTCCGCCGGTTCTCCGGCGCTCACTACAAGGAGCTGCGGCACGTGCAGTCCCGGGCCACCGCCGCCGGCTACCGGGTGCAGGGCGGCACGTCGGTCTGCCGGATCTGGGAGTCCGGGGCGACCGTCCTGGCATCGGTCTGGATCGGCGACGGCGACCCGTCCTACGAGACGGAGACCGGCGATCTGGTGTTCACCAACGCCGCCGGTGAGGTGCTGGCCCCGGAGCAGGTGCCGCCGGTGGCGTGGTCCGAGGGTCTGCGGATGGCGGCCGCACTGCACGCCGGCCGCGTCGTCGAGGAAGAGGGCAAGTGATGAGCGAGCAGCTGCTGGAGGCCGGGGCGATCCTGGCCGGCGCCCCGGCGGGCGGCGCCGACGACGCGATGACCGCCCGGTCCTACCGTCATCCGGTCCTCGACGGCCGGACCGTGGTGCGGCTCGTCGGCGCCACCGTCGGCCCCGCCGAAGACCTCACCATGGACTTCCTCGGCTTCGAGCCGGCCGCGGCGCCGGCCCCGGTCGGCCACGCCCGGCGGCAGGCCCTCGGCTTCCCGGCCTGGGCGCTCGTGCACGACCCGGCCAACGGGCGGCACGCCCTGGCCCTGGTCAAGGAGATGGAGAAACTCGCCCGGGTCGCCCGCAGCAAGCCGGGCAACGCCAAGGACGGTTACGACGCCCTCGCCGGTCGGCTCGGCGCGGCCGCCCCGGCGTTCCTGCCGACCTTCTGGGAGCAGGCGGGCCGGGCCTTCCTCGGCGCCGACAATCAGCGGATGGCCGGCACCTGCTTCACCGAGGCCCGCCGCGCCGAGCAGGTCCACGGCCTCGCCGTCGACGAGGACCGGGTGCGCGACGTGCACCTGGAGTTCGCGTTCGCCGGCGCGCTGACAGCGGCCATGCTCGCGGAATACGCGCGGGGCGTCGTGGTCCGCCGTCCCGCCACGGAGGCTTACGCGCTGGTGCGCACCCTGGCGCTGCGCCGGGTCGCCGGTGGCCTCCCGCCGCACGCGTCGATGGCCGCCGACCTGGCCCGGCTCGCCAAGGCCGCCGGCCTCGACCCGGAGCAGGAGGCCGACGCGATCGTGCCGCAGCTGCTCGGCTACCCGGCGATGGGCCGCGCCCACCCCTCGGTCTGGAAGGCGTACCGCAAGAGCCTGGTCCGCACCGGCAGACGCGACCCCGAGGTCCGGGCCCGGCTGCTGGCGATCGTCCCCGAGCCGCCGGGCTGGCGCACCGACATGACCGCCCAGTGGCTGGAGATCATCGAGGCGAGTGGCGCCGCCGCCGACCTGATCGCGGGCAGCGGCCCCGGCGCCGATCCGGCGACGCCGGCCCGCTGGCTCGGCCGGATCCTGGCCGGCCGGCGGTCCAGCCGGACGAGCGGGGAACGCAGCGAGGCGCTCCTCGGTCTGGTCGAGCGGATGCTGCCCCGGCTCGCCGCCGGGCCGGCCGTCCCGCTCGCCGACAGCCTGTGGCGGGTCGAGCTGGACGTCCTCGACCTCTGCCTCTCCGCCGGCGTGCCGATCGAGATCGGCGACCGGGTCCGGCGCGCCGGTTTCGACGTGGCCGAGTGGGCCGAGGACAAGAGCCCCGGCCGGCGCGACCTCGCCGCCGTCGCCGCCGACCCGCAGTGGCGGCCGGTGCTGCGGGAGGGCGCCCGGCACGCGGTCCGGCGGCTGCGCAACGGCGACTCGCTGACCTCCCCGGCGCTGCCCGAGCAGACACTGCGGCACGCGTTCGGCGCCGCCGGGGTCCGTGAGGTGCTGGTCGACCTGGTCACCGAGCTGGCCGGCCAGGCCGGTGACGGAACCCTGCGCAGGCTCGACCTCGACCTGACCGAGCTGGCGCCGCTCTGGTCGCCGCACGGGATGGCCCTGGCGCCGGACGCGTTCCGGCGACTCGCCGCCGTCGACGTGGCGGCCGTGGTGACCCGCAGCCTGCGGGCCGGGCTGCCGGAAGAACTGGGCTGGGGGGCGTACGAGGAGGCGGCCCGCCAGGTCAAGGCGATCCGGATCGGCGAGTCCTGGCCCGAGCTGGTGGTGCACGGCGCGGACGCGGCCTACGTCATCGCCCCGGACGGCGCCGTCACCGAGCATCAGTTCCGCTTCCCGACCGGTTCCCACCCGCACGCGCCGGTGCGCTGGTCGGAGACGGCGTGCCGGCTCGTCGACGGCGACCTGCTGGTGATGTGGCGGGGCGAGGAGGGCGGCGTCGGCTACTGGTCGTCGCGGCCGTCCGACCTGATCGCCGCCGACATGCTCAGCGAGCCGGTGCTGTGGCAGGCCCCGGCCGAGCCGCTGCCGGTGCCGGGCGGCGGTCTCACCACCGGTGCGCGGCCGGTGCACCCGGGCGACCCGCGGGGGCCCGGGGCGTCCTATCCGCTGGCCAGTGACGGCCAGGCGTTCTGGCGCTGTGAGTACGTCCGGTCGCCGTCCGGCCCGGCGCAGTGGCAGTGGCGGGAGTTCGACCCGCGGACCGGCGCCGGTGGCAGGGTCAGCGTCCCGGCGTTCTTCTCGGATTTCTCACCCGGCGCCGGACGGCTTGATGCGATCGCATCCCGGTTGCGGCCGGTCCCGGCCGTGTTCGCCGGGTCCCCGCTCGGTGCCTCTCCCGACCTGCTGGCCGGATGGCGCACCGTCGTGACGGACGACGGCACGCAGTCCGGTGAAGGCGCCGACGGCCGCCGGGTGGTTCTGCCCGCCGGCGCCGGCGGGTCGCTCGTCGGCGCGCTGATGCTGCCCGGCGCGGAGACGCCGCTGCCGATCACGCACGAGGGCGGCTACCGCAACGGCAGCCTCACCATCTGGACGGCGGACGGCCGGCACCCGCTCGCCGTCCTGAGCCCGGTGAACAGCCTGCTGCCGCCGCTCGCCTGGTGGCACGCCCTGCGCCCGCGCGACGAGGCCGGTTCGGCCGCGCTGCGATCGCTCGCCGAGCCCGTGGCGTCCGCGCTGCTCGCCGTCGACGCCGGCGTGACGAAGACCCTCGAGGTCCGCGACGCCGTCACGGCGAACCTGGAAACCCACCTGCCCGGCGTCACCGACCCGGTCCTGCGTGCCCGGCTCGCCGAGGTGCTCGCCCGAGCGGTCCGGCTGAACCGGCGGCTCACCGAGATCGCCGCCCATCTGGAGGCGGAGCCGGAGACCGCCCCGGAACTCGCGGGCATCTCGGACGAGGCCCTGACCGAGGCGTGGAAAGGGCTGGAGCAGACGTCCCGCTCCTACTACATGGGCAGCACCGGCCTCCGGCACGAGATCATGGAGCAGATCCGGGTCGTCGCCGCCCACCTGGCCGGTGACGCCGGAGCGCCGCCCGTTCCCGCTGTCGCGAGCGGGTGGGCGAGCCTCCTCGGCGGTCTCGGCGCGGCGGCGGTGCGTGCTGCCTCGCCGGTCGTCGGTGACGCCGACCGGGAAGCGCTCGTCGCCTTCCTCACCACCGTGGCCGGGACGCCGCTGACCGGAGAGGGGATCCCGGTGCGGGTCGCCGTGGTGACCCAGAAACGGACCGGGTCGCAGCAGGCCGAGATCCATCGGGACGGCGGCCAGGTCTCGGTCCTCTTCCCGCCGGAGAACTACCACTGGCGAGATGACCAGGTCTGGGACCGCGTCGCCGTGCAGGGTTCGGCGTCCGGCGTGTTCACCCCGCCGCCGGGGACGACGGTGGGCGCGGAGACGTACCCCAGCGGCCGGATGACCACCGCCCGGCTGGAGCGGTTCGCCGAGCTGCTCGCCGCGCGAGGCCCGGCGCCCTGGCGGCCGGAAGCCGCCGAGACGCTGGCCGGGCAGACCGGGATGACCCGCGCCGAGGCGATCCTGCTGCTCGCCGGGCTGCCCGGCATCAACGACTGGCACGACAACTTCCTCACCACCGAGCAGCGCACCGTGCTCGGGCTCTCCGCGGCGCACGCCAAGGTCGGGCGGGAGACGCTGCGCGACCTGACGCCGGCGCAGCGGGTCGCCCTGCTGGACGCGGCGATGCCCGCCGATCCGGCCGCACTCTGGGAGACCGGGCCGGACGTCGCGGCGGTCGCCGCGGAGTGGATCAGGATCCGCGGGCGGCGCATCGCCGTACCGGAAACGCTCGTGACCGACCTGGCGCGCTTCGTCGAGCGGATCCGCCCGGTGGCGCTGCTCCAGGCGATCGCCGACCCCCGCCCGGGCGACTGGCTCAGCACCGACGGGCGCACCGAGATGACCCACTACAACCACCTGACGACCACGGTGGCACAGGGCACGGCGTTCTCACAGGACCACCTGAAGGCCGCCGCGACCACGCTGCCGTGGCTCGCCTACCGCCTGAGCTGGGACGATCCGCTGCGCCTGCAGCTGCCCGGGGCGCTGAGGCTGGTCCGGGAACGGCTGCGCAACCCCCACCTGCTGGTCGGCTGGGCGATGTTCGAGGTGAAGAACCGGCCGGACGGCATGCCCGCCCTGGTCGAGCGGGAGACACACAACGACTGGATGTTCCTGCACCTCGCGCCGGCGAAACTGACCGGCCCCGACGACCCGGCGATCCTCTACACCGACGACGACACCCGCGCCGCGCTGAAGATCCTGCTCTCCGACTGGATCGACGCGGCGGTCGCGACCCCGCCGCAGGCCACCGGTGATCCGCACGATCCGCGGGTCGCCGCCCCGGTCCTGGTCGGCGAGGTGGCCGGGCGGTTCGGGCTCGACGCTGACGCCGCGGCGTACTATCTCCAGCTCCTCGCCCTGCCCGATCCGACCGACCGGAACGTGCAGGCGTGGAACGGGTGGAAGCCCGCCCAGCTGCGCAGGGCCCGGGAAGCCCTGCTCGCCGCCGAGCTGGTCGTCGCCGCCAAACGCGAGCGCGCCGGCCGACCGATCTTCCTGCCCGGTGGCTGGTTCCCCGCCCGTGCGCCGATGCTGCCGGTGGAGACCTGGAAGGCCGAGATGTACCAGCACGCCGTCAATCAGCGCCTGGTCACCCGCTCGCTGCCGGACCAGTTCGCCATGGCCTGGTCCCGCGTCACCGGCGGCGACATCCCCCGTTACAGCACCCTCGAGGAGAAGCCGTGACCGACGCCCGACAGATCGACCCCCCGGAGCATCGGTACGCCGAAGAGCTCGAGTTCCTGGCGGCCGCCGACTCCGGAATCCGCCCGCCGGGCTGGCGGATGACGCCGCGGTCGGTCGTCACGTTCGTGGCCGGCTCCGGCGGCGTCCCGGTGAACGGCCGGGTCATCGCGCCGAAGTTCGTCGGCGAACGCGCACTCGTCGAACGCTGCGTCGTCACCCTCGCCGGCGAGCGCGGCCTGCTGCTCGTCGGCGAACCCGGCACCGCCAAGTCGATGCTCTCCGAGCTGCTGTCCGCAGCCATCTGCGGGACCAGCGCGCTCGCCGTGCAGGGCACCGCCGGGACCAGCGAGGACCAGCTGCGATACGGGTGGAACTACGCCCTCCTGCTGGCGAAAGGCCCGTCCGCCGAGTCCCTGGTGCCGTCCCCGATCCTGACCGCGATGCGGACCGGCGCCGTGGCCCGGGTCGAGGAGATCACCCGCTGCCTGCCCGAGGTGCAGGACGCCCTCGTCTCGATCCTCTCCGAGCGCCGGATCAGCGTGCCCGAGCTGTCCGGGCTCCCGGAGGCGACCTCCTACGCGGCACCCGGGTTCTGCCTGATCGCCACGGCGAACCTGCGCGACCGCGGGGTGTCCGAGATGTCGGCGGCGCTGAAACGCCGGTTCAACTTCGAGGTGGTGCCGCCGATCGCCGACTTCGACGCCGAGGTCGCGCTGGTCACCCGGCAGGCCCGGGCGTCGGTCGAGCGTGGCGGCGCGACGTTCGCCGTCGACGACGCGGTGCTGGACACGCTGGTCACCGCGTTCCGTGACCTGCGGACCGGCCGCAGCGCCGAAGGCTGGGAGGTCGAGCGGCCGTCGTCGGTGATGAGTACCGCCGAGGCGGTCGCGGTGGCCGCGTCGATCGGGCTGTCCACGGCATATCTGCCCGGGCCGGATCCGCTGTCGCTGCTGCCGGGACACCTGCTCGGCGTGGTGCGCAAGGACGACCCGGAGGACGCCGGCCAGCTACAGGCGTACTGGGACGGCGCCCTGCGCCGCCGTGCCGAAGCGGGCGCGCGGATGTGGCGGCAGCTCTGGGAACACCGGGACGTCCTGCGTGACTGACGTCCGAGCGGCCGTGTCCCGGCTGGCCGATGATCCGCGGGTGCTGCTCGTCGGGGTGCGGCACCACTCGCCGGTGCTGGCCGCGGCAGTGCCGGCGCTGCTCGACGCGTTCGACCCGGCTGCCGTGCTGGTCGAACTGCCCGCCGAGATGCAGCCGTGGGTCCGCTGGCTGGGCGACCCGGGCACGGTGGCGCCGGTCGCCCTCGCGGCGGCCGGTGAGGACGGGGCTGTCGCCTTCTATCCGTTCGCCGACTTCAGCCCGGAGCTGGCGGCGGTGCGGTGGGCTGCCGCCCACGATGTGCCGGTGATCTGCTGCGATCTGCCGCTGACCGATCCGGCGTGGTCCGCCCCGCAGATCTTGGAAGGTGCGGGGGAGGGGCCGCGGATCGGGGAAGGCGGTGGCGACGGGCCTCGGATCGTGGAAGGCGGGGACGCCGGGCCTCGGATCGTGGAGGGCGGTGGCGACGGGCCTCGGATCGTGGAGGGCGGTGGCGACGGGCCTCGGATCGTGGAGGGCGGGGACGCCGGGCCCCGGATCTTGGAAAGTCGTGGGAGGTCGCTCTCCGCGGCTGTCCGGGCTGCTCTCTCCGGGCGGGACGGCGATGACCTCTGGGATCGGTGGATCGAGGCGGGGGCGCCGGGCAGCTCGCCCGAAGCGGTGCGGCGGGCGGCGCTCGCGGCGGGGTGGGCGCTGCGCCAGGACGGTGTCGATCCGCTCGGCGTAGATCCGCTCGACCTGCGGCGGGAGGCCTGGATGCGGGGCCACATCCGTCGTGCGGCCGGGCGGGTCGCGGTGATCGCCGGGGCCTTCCACACGCCGGCGCTGCTCGACGGTCCCGACTTCGGGCCGGCCGTTGGCTTTGACGGCGATCTCGAGCCGGTCGGTGCCGCCGACGGGCCGGTGGTGTCGCTCGTGCCGTACACCTTCGACCTGCTCGACTCCCGGTCCGGTTATCCGGCCGGCATCCGGGATCCGCGCTGGCAGCAGGCGGTGCACGACTGCGGCGCCGACCCGTCGCGGATCGCGCTCGCCACGCATGCGTTCGCCGTCGAGGTGGCACGGGAGCTGCGCTCGCAGGGCCAGCCCGCGGGTCCGGGCGAGGCTGCCGAGGTAGCGCGGCTCGCGGGAGATCTGGCCGGACTGCGTACGCTGCCCGCCCCCGGCCGTGGCGAACTCGTCGAAGCGCTGCAGACCGTCCTCGCCCAGGGAGCACCGGCCGGAACCGGCCGAGGCGTGGCCCGCGCCATGGAGACCGTGCTGGTCGGCCACCGCCGGGGGCGGCTGCCGTCCGGTGTGCCGGTGACCGGGCTGCTCCCGGCCGTGCACGGCGAACTGGCTCGGCTCAAGCTGCCCGGTCCCGGCGCCGCCGCCCAGCGGATGCGGCTCGACCCGCTGCGGTCGCCCACCGACCGGGACCGTGATCTGGTGATCCGGCGGATGGCGGCGTGCGGGGCGCCGTACGGGTCGGCCGGTTCGTCCGCTGGTTCGTCTGCCGGGGAGACGCTGACCAGCACCTGGCGCCTGGAGTGGAACCCGGCGACGGACGCCGCACTGAACCTCGCCGGTCTGCACGGCGTGACCCTCGCCCAGGCCGCTGCCGGGATGCTGACAGCGCGGCGGCGGCGTGAGGTCAAGGCGGGCGGGCCCACCCCGGAGCAGGCTCTCGCCGGGCTGGCCGAGGCCGTGGCGTGCGACCTGCCGGAGGTGGCGCGGGAACGGCTCACCGATGTTCAGCAGGCGGTGGGCCATGGCGGTGGGATCGAGCAGATCGTGGCCGGGTTGCACCTTCTCCGGCGGATCGAGCGGTCGTCCGTCGCCGGGCTTGAGATCGCTGTGGTGCGGGACGACCTGCATGCGGCGGCGGTGTCGGCGGTGGCCGGGCTCGCCGGGTCGAACCGGGTCGAGGACGCCCGGGCGCTGCACGACCTGGTCCGCGCCGCCGACGAGGCCGGCCGGCTGCTGCGGCTCGGCCAGGCGATCCGTGCGCTCGCGGCTGACGGCTCACCGTTGATGAGCGGCGCCGCCTCCGGAGTCGGCGTACTGCTCGGGCACGAGGAACCGGGCGTCTTCGGTGAGCGGCTCGCGTCCTGGGCTCTCCTGCCCGCCGACGTGGCCACCGGGCGGCTGCGCGGGGCGCTCAGCGTGGCCGGTGCTCTTCTGCAGGCCGGCGGCGAAACCCTGGAACCACTGCTGACGTTCGTCGACACCGTGCCCGACGACGAGTTCGTGAGGCGTCTGCCGGCCCTGCGCGGCGGCTTCGACGCGGTGAGCCCGGCGGATCGGGACCGTCTCCTGTACACCGTCGAGGACCGCCACGGTCGCGTCGATCCCGATCTGCCCGCCGACGCGCCCACCCTCGCCGGCTGGCTGGCCGCCGACCGCGCCGGCGTGGCCGCGATCCGGGCGCTCGACCTCGGCCCGTCCCCGTCCCCTGCCTCCTCGCCCCCGTCCCCTGCCTCCATGTCCTCGTCTCCGGGCTCCACGCCTTTGGCATCTTCCGCCACGCCGCCTTCCTCGGCCTCGGCTGACGGGTCGCTTCCCACGGCTGGGAAGGACCTGGAGATTTCTCCTGCTCAGCGGTGGCGGTTGCTTCTCGGACGGGAGACCGACGGCCTGCCCGCCCGGCAACGGCGGCTGGCCACGGCGCTGGATGAGCTCTACGGGGCGGGGCAGGGCGAAGGGGCCCACACCGTGAGCGCCGGTGGTGGGCGCGACGCGGCGTACCCGGAAGTGCGTGACTGGCTCGCCGACCTGGAGGCCCTCTTCGGCGCCCGGGTGCGCGACGAGGTGCTGGCCCGGGCGGCGGAACGCGGCCGTGCCGATGCGGTGCTGGCGGCCGACCCGGACCGTGTTCGCCCGTCCGTAGACCTCCTGCACACCGTGTTGTCCCTGGCCGGTGGCCTGCCCGAGGCGCGGCTGGCCAAGCTGCGGCCGATGGTCGCCCGGCTCACCGCCGAACTCACCGCGGAACTGGCCCGCCGGATCCGGCCGGCGCTCACCGGGATCGGCACGTCGCGGCCGACCCGGCGGCGTACCGGGCGGCTCGACCTGGCCGCCACCGTACGCCGGAACCTGCACACCGCCCGGATCGACGAGACCGACCGGGTGACGATCGTGCCGGAGCGGCCGGTGTTCCGCAGCCCGGGCCGCCGCAGCGTGGACTGGCAGGTCATCCTACTCGTCGACGTGTCCGGCTCGATGGAGGCGTCGACGATCTGGGCCGCGATGACCGCCTCGATCCTGGCCGGGGTGCCGGCGTTGCGGACGCACTTCGTCACCTTCTCCACCGAGGTCGTCGACATGACCGACCGGGTCAGCGATCCGCTGTCACTGCTGCTGGAGGTGCGGGTCGGCGGGGGTACGCACATCGCCGCCGGTCTGCGGTACGCCCGCCAGATCACCCGGGTGCCCAGCCGCACCCTGGTCATCACGATCAGCGACTTCGAGGAGGGATACCCGATCGGCGACCTGCTGGCGGCCACCCGTGCCCTGGCCGACGACGGCATCACCCAGCTCGGCTGTGCGAGCCTCGACGACAAGGGGCGGCCGCGGTACAGCACCGGCGTCGCCGCCCAGCTGGCCGCCGCGGGCATGCCGGTCGCCGCGCTGAGCCCTGCCGAGCTGGCCCGCTGGATCGGGGAGCAGGTCCGATGAGCCTTCCTCCCGTGTCCGCCGACGTCACCGCCGACGCCGTGACCGCCCTGCCGGCCCGTCTCCGCTCCCGCCTCGACGCCGTCATCGACCAGGCGCGCGGGTGGCCGGTCACGGTCGAGGGCACTGCCGTCACGGTCCGCCCCGACGACCAGCTGACGGTGACCCTCACCGACCCGGTGACGACCGCCGGCGACGCGGTGTGCAGCTGCCTCCTGGCACCGAAGTGCCTGCACCGAACCGCGGTACTGAGCCTCGCCCCGATCCTGACCACCGCGACAGCCGCGGATGCGCCAGAACCCTCCAAGATCCGGGAAGGCCGTGCGTCAGGCCAGGGCGAGGAGCGAGGGCCTGCGTGGGGAGTGGGTGAGGAGCGAGGGCCTGCGCGGGGAGTGGGCGAGGAGCGAGGGCCTGCGCGGGGAGTGGGCGAGGAGCGAGCGCCGGCGCGGGGACGGGGCGAGGGGATGGTTTCCGCGGCCGGCCGGGAGGGGCGGCGGAAGCGGGATTCTCTGCCGGTCAATGCGGCTCAGCGGGATGCCGCTGCCGCGTTGTGGCGGGTCGCTGCCGACCTGATCACCGCCGGTGTTCCTGGTGCGGGAGCGGTGGCGCAGGCTGATCTGCTGCGGGCGGTGCATCGGGCGCGGGCGGCGGGAGTGCATGCGCCGGCGGCGAGCGCGGTGCGGGTCGTGGAGCAGTTGCGGGCGGCACGATCGGACTCGCCGGGGTTCCGGTTGAGGGAGCTCACCGCGGACGTAGGGGAACTGCTGCTCGCCTGCCATCGCCTCGCCGCCGGTGACGGTGCGGCGCTCGGGGTGGCACGGCGGGACTACGAACCCGTCGGTGATCTGCGTCTTCACGGTGTCTTCTGCGAGCCGGTTCGGGCGGCTACCGGTCATGCCGGGGTGGTCACCTATCTGGCCGACGCCGGCGGCACGATCTGGGTGGTCTCCGACGTGAAGCCGGACGACGCCCGCCCGTCCACCAGGACCTCTGTCGACCTGGGCGAGGTCCGGCTGAGTCATCACGACCTGGCTCGGGGTGGCCTGCGGGCGGTGAACGCACACGCTTCCGCGGCACGCCGCCTGAGTCACGGCCGGGCCCGCCAGGCGGTGGCGACAGCCGGTACGCCGTGGTCCGCGGATCCGCTGGACGGTCTCTGGCGGATCGGCGTCGCTGACCAGGTCGAACGGTGGCTGACCGGTGTGGCGTCGCCGGTTCATGAGCGGCCGGCGGCCTACGACCTGGCCTTCCTGGAGGGTACGGTCCTCGGCGCCGATCGGCAGGGACTCCTCCTGGCGAGTGCGGAGGAGGGCGGGCCGGTCGTGACGGTGGTGCCGGCCGTGGCGTCGACGGCGGCGCCCTACCTGGTCAACCTGAGGCTGCTGGCCGAGCACGCGGCCGGGACGAAGGTGCGGCTTGCCGGGCGGTTCGCCGGTGCGCGGCGGGTGGCCGGGCTGGCCTTCGCGGCGTCGTGGCTTCCGGAGAGTCACGGCGGCCACGTGGATCTCGGCGCCACGACGCTGACCCGGGCCGACCTGCCGACGACCGGGCTGCGGGCGGAGGACCGAGCCGCCGGCGAACCGGGCGGGCCGCCACTGCATCTTCTCCGGCATCACCTGGAACGAGTCGTAGCGGCCGGCCGGAGCTGTCTGCTCGCCGGTGTCGAGGGCGATGCGAGGCGGCTCGATGCCGCCCACCTGAGTGGGGCGGCGGCTGTCCTGAGAGGGCTGGGGGAGGCGGGCGTCCGGCGTACCAGGGATGTCTTCGGAAGGCTCGACCCGCACGATGCGCACGTGCTGGCACGGGCCTGGCTCGCGGCGGCGGTCTACGAGCAGGCCGCAGGCCGCGAGATCACCCGTGCGGCGTGGAGGTGATGTTCATCCGGACGGGGGACGCAGGGGGTGGCGGTCGTTGCGGCGCGAGCGCCCCTGACTACCCTGTTGAAAATGAAAATCGCTTTTACCGGTAAGGGTGGCAGTGGCAAGAGCACCCTCGCCGCACTCTTCGTGAACCATCTGCGGGTCACCGGGCAGCGGGTCCTCGCGATCGACGCCGACGTGAACGTGCATCTCGCTTCGCTGCTCGGCGTCGCCACGACCGCCGAGACCGCGCTGTCGCACCCGGAGAACGTGCGGAAGGTCCGGGCCCACCTGCGCGGGACGAACGAGAGGGTCACCGTGGAGCACTTCGTCGCGACCACGCCGCCGGGGCCGGGCTCGAACCTGGTCACGCTGGAGGCGACCGACCCGATCCTGGGGGCCCACGCCACGCGGCTCGACGACGCGACTCATGTGCTGGCCGTCGGCACCTATGAGCCGAAGGACATCGGCGCCGGTTGCTACCACGGTCACCTGGCGATCCTGGAGAACCTGCTGTCCCACCTGCGGAGCGAGAAGGAGGACGACTGGGTGGTCTGCGACATGGTCGCCGGCACCGACGCGTTCGCGAACTCGCTGCACGCCCAGTTCGACGTGATCGTGGTGGTGGCCGAGCCGACGCCGGAATCGGTCTCGGTGGCACGGCGGTACGCGGAACTGGCCGAGGCCGCCGGCGTGGCGGACGTGCTGGCCGTCGTGGGCAACAAGGTCGCCGACGACGCCGACCTCGAATATCTGACTCGCGAGCTGGGACGCGAGCCGCTGACGGCGGTGCGCAACGACGCGGGCCTGCGGCGGGCGCGGCAGTCCGGGGAGCCGCCGCGGCTGATCGATTCCGGACCGCTCGACCAGATCGTGAAGCACGCCCGTGGCCGGGAGATGTCCGGGGATCGGCGGGACGCGCTGATGCGTACGCTGCATCTCCGCCTGGCGCGGAAAGGCTGGGTGCGCAGCGCCCACGGCGACGTCACCTCCCAACTCGCCGAGGTGGGAGCGGAGGTTTGACACGATCAAGCGGTGAAGGCATGGCGCGTGGCGAGGGTGCTGATCCTGCTGCTCTGGGTGGTGGCGGCGGCGATGACCTGGTGGACGGCGCCGCGCGAGGTGAGCTACGAGAAGGCGCTCGACGCGGCGAAGTCCGGCGAGGTGCGGGCCTACGACTGGGGCATGAACTGGGACGACGGCAGTGGCCGATGGCTCGATGCGCCGTACCTGGAGAGACAGTCGGGCCCGTGGTTCGCCTGGCGGACGAGCGACTACCGGGTCTACTGGGCGGACACGTCGCCGGCCGACGGTGACCAGACCACCGTCGACGTCAACGGGATGGAGCACACCGGAGCGGCCGCCGAGATCGCGCGGGAGCTGGACCAGCCGTCCGGCGAGCTGATCCCCTGGCGGAAATGGATCCAGGGGATCAGCGCCGTGCTCGCGCTCACGTTCTTCGCCGTGCTGATCATCGGCCCGGCCCCGGCACTCGGCACCCGGTGGTACTGGTTCTGGGTGGTGCTGCTCATCCCGTACGCGCTCGGGATGGTCTTCTGGGTTCTCCGCGACCGGCCGTGGTCAGATGCGGCGAACGAGGAGGATCGGGACCACGGCTGGTTCGGCCTGGCCCATGCGATAGCGGCGAACCTGGTGATCACGGTGGTGCTGCTCATCCTCAATGCGCTTCTCGGCGACCGGTGGATACCCGAATATTAGAGCCCGTACGTCTTCCCGATGATGTCCCGCTGCACCTCACTGGTCCCGCCGTAGATCGTGGACACCAGCGTGGCCCGGACGTGCCGTTCCATGTCGTACTCGGTGGCGTACCCGTAGCCACCCATCATCTGCATCCCGGCCAGGGCCGTCTCCCGGGCCACCTCGGTGACCTTGAGCTTCACCATCGAGCTCTCCCGGGGCAGCACCTGTCCGGGGTTGCGGTCGACGAGCTCGGCGGTCCGGCGTACCAGAAGGCGGCTGCACTCGATCTCGGTGGCCAGATCGGCGATGCGGTGCCGCAGAACCTGGAACTTGCCGATCGGCCGGCCGAACTGCTTGCGCTCCTTGATGTACGCGAGGGTGTCGTCGAAGGCGCGCTGCGCGGTGCCGAGCATCAGGCCGGCGAGGATGAGCCGCTCGACGTTGAGCCCGGCCATCAGCTGCCACCAGCCCTTGCCGGCGGTGCCGACCACGGCGTCGGCGGGCACCCGGCAGTCGGTGAAGTAGAGGTCGTTGACCTCTTTGCCGCCCATCGTGTCGATGCCGCTGATCCGTAGTCCGGGGGTGTCGGCGGGCACCAGCAGCATGGTCAGGCCGTCGTGGTCGCCGGGTGCCCCGCCGGTGCGCGCGACCAGCAGGATCGCGTCGGCGAAGTGCGCGTTGGAGATCCACGTCTTCTGCCCGTTGATCACCCAGCCGTCGTCGTCGGCGACCGCGCGGCAGGACAGGTTGGCGACGTCCGAGCCGGCTTCCGGTTCGGACATGGCGATGCTGTACGACCGGCCGCTCGTGAAGCCCCCGATCACCGTCTTCTTCTGCTCTTCCGATCCGGAACGCTCGATCGCGGCCGCCACGATCGCCGACACCGGGAAGCCGCCGACCGGCAGCAGGCCGTAGCCGATCTGCTCGAGGAAGAGCACGGTGTCGGTCATGCTCTCGATGGCGCCGTCGATCCAGCCGAGGTCGGCCATCTTCTGATAGAGGCCCTGATGATGTGCGTGGCGGCCGCCGTCGGTGAGCGCGTCGCGCTGTGCCCGGGTGCCGGCCTCCTTCTTCGCGAACTCGGCGACGGCTTCCGTGAAAGCCCGCTGCTCGTCGGTCAGATCGATAGCCATGTCAATCCCTCCCGAATATTCCCGCAGGTAGTGCCGGGGATTGACAGTGAACGTAACATATCAAATATCAAATCTGCGGTGCGGAGGCACAACGATGGCCACCCTGCGTTCCTTGAATCCCGCGACGGCCGAGCTGCTGGCGGAATATGAGATAGCCGATGCCAAGACGGTCGACGAGGCCGTCGCCGAGGCCCGGGTGGCGGCGGGGTGGTGGGGCGGTCTCGACCATCACGCCCGCCGCGGCCGGCTGCTCGCCTGGAAACGGGCGATAGCGGCCGGGTCCGACGACCTCGCCACACTGATCCACGACGAGACCGGCAAGCCGTTCGGCGACGCGCTGCTGGAGATCATGCTGGCGGTCGAGCATCTGGACTGGGCCGCCCGCAACGCCGGCAAGGTTCTGCGCCGCCGCAAGGTGAGCAGCGGCCTGCTCGTCGCCGACCAGTCGGCAGCGCTCGAATACCACCCGTTCGGCGTGGTCGGCGTGATCGGGCCGTGGAACTACCCGGTCTACACGCCGCTCGGCTCGGTCTCCTACGCGCTCGCGGCCGGCAACGCCGTCGTCTTCAAGCCCAGCGAGCACACGCCGGGCGTGGGGGTGTGGCTCGCCGAGGCGTGGGCCAAGGCGGTGCCCGAGCACCTGGTGCTGCAGACCGTGATCGGTGACGGCAGCACCGGAGCGGCGCTCGTCGACAGCGGCGTGGACAAGATCGCGTTCACCGGGTCGGCGGCGACCGCGCGGCTGGTCATGGCGGCCTGCGCGCGCACGCTCACCCCGATCGTGGTGGAGGGCGGCGGCAAGGACGCGATGATCGTGGCGGCCGACGCGGATCTCGACGCGGCCGCCCGTGCCGCTGCCTTCGGCGGGTTCGGCAACGCCGGGCAGACCTGCGCAGGCGTCGAGCGGGTCTATGTCGAACGCCCCGTCTACCAGGACTTCCTGGGCCGGTTGACGGAGCTGACCAGCAAGATTCAGAGCGATGCGTACGGGCCGATGACCACTCCCGAGCAGCCGGAGATCGTCCGGGCGCACGTGACCGACGCCCTGGCATCCGGGGGACGGGCCGTCGTCGGCGGAGTGGACTCGGTCCGCGAGCCGTTCATCAAGCCGGTGCTGCTCGCCGAGGTGCCCGAGGAGAGCGCCGCGATCACCGAGGAGACGTTCGGGCCGACGCTCGTGGTCAACCCGGTCGCCGACCTGGACGAGGCGGTCCGGCTCGCGAACGACTCGAAGTACGGTCTGGCGGCCTCGATCTTCTCGAAGGATCAGAAGCGCGCCGCGTCATTGGCTCGCCGCCTTCGTACGGGCGCCGTCTCGATCAATGCGGTGCTCGGTTTCGCCGGCGTCCCCTCACTGCCGTTCGGCGGGGTGGGCGACTCCGGGTTCGGCAGGATCCACGGCGCCGACGGCCTGCGGGAGTTCAGCCGCGCGCAGTCGGTCACCTGGCGCCGGTTCAACGCGCTGATCGACCTGATGCGACTGGACCGTGACCCCGCGGCGCTCGAACGGGCCCGTAAGTTGTTCCGCATGCGACACGCCCGAGGCGCATGAGCGCGCTACGACCAGACGCCGAGCTCCTCGAGGTGCTTCACGAGGAGCGAGGCGCCGTCGGTGAAGTGCCGGGTCATCACGGATCGGGCCGTCGCCGCGTCGTGCGCCGCGAACGCCGCCAGCAGCGCCGCGTGGTCGTCGCGCATCCCGGCCCGCCAGCCCGGGTCGGCGGCGTAGAAGCGGGCGGGGGTGTACCGCGTCGCCACGTGCAGGAACCAGCTCAGCTTGCGGGCCTGCGCGACCAGGTTGACCGCCCGGTGCAGCTCGAACTCCAGCCGCTCGATGTCGGCGGTCTTCCGGGCGCGCAGCAGCGCCCGGTTCGCGAGGGTGATCTCGTCGAGCTGCGGTGCGGTGATCCGCTCGGCGACCCGGGCGGCGAGTTCGCCGGCGATGTCGCCCTGCAGCTGGAACAGGTCGATGACGTCCTGCTTGGAGAGCGGGGCCACGACGTACCCCTTGCGGGGTTCGAGCTCCACCATGTCCTCGCCGCGCAGCGTCAGCAGCGCCTCGCGCACCGGCGTGATGCTGACGCCGAGCTGCGCGGCGACCTCTTCGAGGCGGATGCGCGCGCCGGGGCGCAACTCACCCGACATGATGCGGCCGCGCAGTGCCGCGGCTACCTCTTCCGACAATTGGGGCCGATCTCCGGGCACGGCGCAACAGTATCAAATATCAAATCCCGAAAGGTGTGACATGTCCCGTCGCTACGCGAACGCGCACCGCATCGCCGCGCTGGACCCGGTCCGCGACCACCTGGAGATCTACCAGATCTCGTCCGGCCTCGACTTCCCGTGGGACTACACCCGGGCGCTGGAGTTCGCGCTCTTCCGCACGTACTGCGTGCCGAGCATCTCCCGGCTCCTCGCGGCGACCGGCGAGTTCCGCGACCGGCCGCAGAAGCGGTACGACGACACCGCGCTGCTGATGGCCGAGATGGCCGCGCACGGCTACGACTCGCCGCGCGGCAAGGAGTCGCTCAAGGTCGTGAACCGGGCGCACGGGCGTTACGCGATCAGCAACGACGACATGCTCTACGTGCTCTCCACGTTCATCTACGACCCGATCGACTGGCTCGACCGGTACGGCTGGCGCCCGCTGCACGACAACGAGCGCCTCGCGGCCTTCCACTACTACTCCGAGGTCGGCAAGCGGATGGGCATCCGTGACATCCCCGCGGACTTCGCCGCGTTCAAAGCGTTCAAGGACGACTACGAGCGGGAGCACTTCGTCTTCTCCGACACCAACGCGGAGATCGGGCAGTACACCGTCGACCTGTTCGCGAGCTGGTTCCCGTCGTTCCTGCGCCCGGCAGCGAAGGCCGGCGTCCGCAGCCTGCTCGACGACCGGATGCTGCGCGCGTTCGGCTTCGACCCGGCGCCCCGCTGGCTCACGTCGGTGGCCGAGGCGAGTCTGAAGGCGAAGGCCGCCGGCGAACGTCTTCTGCCACCGCGCCGGGTCAGCAAACTCGCCAACTCGCCGCACAACCGCACCTATCCCGGCTACCCGGACGGCATCAGCCCGTCCGACCTCGGCCCGCCGCCCACGCCCGCGGACTTCCCCTCCGAGCACCTGCGCCGTGGCTGATCGCCTGCGCGGATTCTGCCTGGCCACCGGCCTGGTGCTGCTGCTCGGCAGCGCGGGCCTCTTCCTGATCCGCTACCGGGTCCACACCGTGCCGACGCGCTCGATGACGCCGGCGATCATGCCCGGCGACCGGATCGTGGTGGACACCTGGTCCCGCACCGCGACGCGCGGCGATCTCGTGCTGGCCACCGCGCCCTGGGAGTCGGATCAGGTGGTCAAGCGGGTCACCGCCACCGAAGGCGACCCCGTGACCTGCTGCGATGCCGACGGGCGCATGCTGGTCGGCGGCGTCGCCCTTCCGGGCTCCGAGCGGTCGGGAGACAGAGCATTCTCGGTACGGGTGGAAGCAGGCCGGCTCTTCCTGACGGGTGACAACCAGGCCGTCTCCCGGGACTCCCGCAGCGCCGCCTCGGAGAGTTCGGCCGTCGCCACCGTGGGATCGGGATCGGTCAGCGGCCGGGTCGTCGCGGTGGCGTTCCCGGTCTCCCGCACGGGTCTGTTGCCGGACCGGGCGGCGGGCACACTGCGCGCTGTCACGTGGGCGGCCGCCGCAGGCCTCATCCTGATCGTCGCCGCGGCCCTGCTCGCGGCCCTGGCTGCTTCCCGGCCTTCTTCTTCCCGGCCGTCGCGGCCAGATCGCCATCCCGGGCCGTCCCGGCGCGGATGACGACCTGCTCCTCCTGCGCGAGATACGGAGATACCGCATCTGTATCTCTGTATCTCGCGGGTAAAATCGCACTCGTCGATCGGTGAAGGTGAAGGTGGCCGCAGGGGCGTCCGGCGGGGATCGGTGGCGTGGCGGTACTTCGGCGACGCGCGCACCATGCTGCTCGGCCCGCAGGTCCTGGTGCTCCAGGTGGCGCATCCGGTGGTCGGGGCCGGCGTCCTGGAGCATTCGAACTACCGGGACGACCCGTGGAAGCGGCTGTTCCGGACCTTCCTCTCGCTCTCCACGATCGTCTACGCCGGGGAGCGCGGCGCCGCTGCCGAGTCGGCCCGGTTGCGAGCGCTGCACCGCGACATCAAGGGCGTCGACGCGCAGGGCCGGCGTTACCACGCGCTCAACCCGGAGGCCTATCTCTGGGTGCACGCCACGCTCGTGCAGGGCGGCGTCGACGCGCACCGGATCCTCGGCCGGCCGCTCACGCCCGAGCAGATCGAGGCGTACTACGCGGACATGCGTGAGGTCGGCCTTGTCCTCGGCCTGCGCGACCATCACCTGCCGGCCGACTGGCGGGCGTTCCAGGACTACTACGCCGAGGTGGTGGTGACCCGGCTGGAGGACAACCAGGCCGTCCACGACGTGATCGAGAGCGTGCGCCGGCTGAAGAAGCCGTTCCGGTGGATCCCCGGCTTCCTCTGGTCGCCCGTCGCTCTGCTGGCCGGGCGGATCGGAGACCTGGTCACGGCCGGTACGCTGCCGCCACTGCTGCGCGACCGCTTCGGCCTGACCTGGTCGGCCCGCGAGGAGCGCCGGCTGCGCCGCTTCGCCCGCCTGGTCCGCGTGCTGATGGCCCTGGTCATCCCGCCCCTGCGGATAGCCGGTGGCCTCGCCGCCGCCGAGTGGACCACCCGTTCCGGCGGCCTGACCACTCCGGGCAGCGCCGGCCAAAGAAACGCCGGCCCGGGGAACGCCGGCCCAGGGAACGCCGGTCATGGCGACGCCGGCCGGCCCGGAGGTCGTCGCTCGGCTGGCGCTGAGTTTGCTCGGCACGCCGGAGAGCCACGTCGATCAGCCTGACCGCAGCACTGGCTTGATCACCCGGCCTGCCGCGGCGTCCTGGGCGGCGGTCTCGATATCGTCGAACGCGTACTCGGTGATGATCTTCTCGAGCGGCAGGTCCATCGCGATGAGCCGCGGGATGAACGTGGCCGGCTCGGCGTCACCCTCGATCACACCGCGGATCTCGATGCCGTTCGTCATCACCGTCATGATGTCGAACTCGGCGCTCCCGCCCATCCCGACCAGCGCGAGGGTTCCCCGGCGGCGGAGCGCGCCGATCGCCTGCTGGATCACCTGACCGCGGCCGGTGGTGTCGATCGCCTGGTGGGCGCCGCCGTCAGTGATCGCGCGCAGCGCCTTGACCAGGTCGGGGGTGGCCGGGTCGAGGGCTTCGGTGGCGCCGAGCTCGCGGGCGAGGGCGCGGCGTTCCGGGATCGGGTCGACGGCGATGACGGTGGCGTCGCCGGCGACCGCTGCCATGACGGCGCTGAGGCCCACGCCGCCGGCGCCGAAGATGATCAGCGTGTCGTCCGCGGTGGTTCGCAGGACGTTGAGGACCGTCCCCGCGCCGGTCTGGACGCCGCAGCCGAGGGGAGCGGCGAGGATGTCCGGGTAGTCGGCCGGGATCTTGACGGCGTTGTCGGCGTGGGCCAGGGCGTAGGTGGCGAAGCTGGACTGACCGAAGAAACCGGATTTGACGGATGTGCCGCCCGCGGTGATCGCGCCCTCACGGCCACCGCGGGTGTTGAGGTCACTGCGGCGGCAGTAGGCCCTCCTGCCGGCCTGACATTCCGAACATCTGCCGCAACTGCGAAAACTGAGGCTGACCTTGTCGCCGGGCGCGATCTCGGAGATTCCCGAACCGACCGCCTCCACCACCCCGGCGCCCTCGTGACCGAACACCATCGGGAGCAGCTTCGACGGCCACGCCCGGCGCATCGTGAGGTCGGTGTGGCAGATCCCGGCCGCGGTGATCCGGACCAGGACCTCGTCCGGCGCCGGCTCGTCGATCTCGACGTCCTCGATCTCGAAGGGCCCGCCTGCTGTTCTGACCAGGGCGGCGCGGGCTTTCACTCGCGCTCCAGCAGGAAGTAGTAGAAGCGGTCGTCGTCCGACCGCACGCCCTTGCCGTTCATGACGCCGAGCACGGTGTTCTCGTCGATCCGCTTGAAGTGGTCGAGGATCGGGCGGCGGTCGTACACCATCGTCGCTGTCGTCTCGCCGCGGAACTCCACGTTCCAGAGGCTCGCGCCGCCCCGGGCCCACTCCTTGTTCGCATACCGGTTGCCCTCCTCGTCGACGCAGACGATCGGAGTGACGTCGGTCAGTGAGGCGAACGTCTTCCCATACCAGCCGATCGTGGCCAACTGCCCCTCGAAGGGGTGTCCGCTGACGAACTCGGAGCCCTTCCAAGTTCCGATCAGATCCTCGGGGCGAAGCGTCGGAAGCTCTGCCCAGAGGCGATCAAGTTCATCGGGAGTCACCTTGCTGCCGTTGTCGCGGATCTCGGCGAGGCGGTCGCGTGCGTTCATGACGACAGCTTGGCGCGATGTTGCCTTCGAGTAAACGACGTGAGTCAATGGGAGCGCTCCCAGTTTCGTCCCCTTCCCCCGAGGTGACCCATGAAGAGAACCATCGGCGCTGCCGTCCTCGCGGCCATCGCCTCCGTGCTGTTCTTCGTCGCCCCCGCGTACGCGGCCACCGGCCTGCACGTCAGCGGCACCGACATCGTCGAGGCCAACGGTCAGAAGTTCGTGATGCGTGGCGTCAATCACATGCACACCTGGTACGCCGGCCAGACCGGCTCGTTCGCCGACATCAAAGCCGCGGGCGCCAACACGGTACGGGTGGTGCTCAGTGGCGGCCGCTGGACCGCGAACAGCGCGTCCGACGTACAGAACGTGATCGACCTGTGCAAGGCGAACAAGATGATCTGCGTTCTGGAGAACCACGACACCACCGGTTACGGCGAGGACGCCGCCGCCTACACCCTCGACCAGGCCGTCGACTACTGGATCGGGCTGAAGAGCGTCCTCACCGGCCAGGAGGACTACGTCGTCATCAACATCGGCAACGAGCCGATCGGTAACACGAACCCCGGCCAGTGGACCGCGGCGACCGTGGCGGCGATCCAGAAGATGCGGACGAACGGCTTCCAGCACCTGCTCATGGTCGACGCGCCCAACTGGGGCCAGGACTGGCAGTACACGATGCGGGACAACGCGCAGACGGTGCTGAACGCCGACACCCAGAAGAACACCGTGCTGTCGATCCACATGTACGCCGTCTTCAACACCGCCGCGTCGATCGTCGACTACCTCGACACGTTCGAGAACAACGGCTGGCCGCTGGTGATCGGCGAGTTCGGCTGGCGGTTCGACTCGTCGCAGGTGGACCACGAGACGCTGCTGGCCGAGGCGGTCAAGCGGGATCTCGGCTACCTGGGCTGGTCGTGGGCCGGCAACACCGACCCGGTGCTGGACATGGCGATCGGCTTCGACCCGGACAACCTGTCCACCTGGGGTGAGCGGATCTTCAACGGCGCGAACGGCATCAAGGCGACCGCCCGTGAAGCGTCGATCTTCGGCGGTGTTCAGCCGTCGCCGTCTTCGCCGTCGCCGTCGCCCTCGGTCAGCACTCCGCCCCCTTCCTCGGGCTGCACGGCCTCCTATGCGGTGACCGGGCAGTGGCAGGGCGGCTTCCAGGGTGAGGTCAAGGTGACCGCCGGTTCCGCGGCGATCAACGGCTGGACCGTCACCTGGACCTACGCCAACGGTCAGAAGGTGACGAATGCCTGGGGTGCTGACGTGACGAGCAGCGGCTCGACCGTCACCGCTCGCAATGCCGCGTGGAACGGCAAGCTCTCCGCGGCCGCCACCACCTCGTTCGGTTTCCTCGGCTCGTGGACGGGTTCGAACGCGGTTCCGTCGGTGACCTGCGCGGCTGCCTGACGACCTGCCGATCTTGTGGAACGCATGGCAGACTACTCGCCAGTAACCGGAAGGCTGGTGGACTGCCATGCGTACCGCGTATCGAACCTGCCCTCTCTGTGAGGCGGCCTGCGGACTAGAGCTCACCGTGAGCGAGGACCGCGTCGTGTCCGCCCGCGGCGATCGCGAGCACGTGTTCAGCAACGGTTTCGTCTGCCCGAAGGGCGCCACCTTCGGGCAGCTCGCGAGCGATCCGGACCGGCTCCGGCGGCCTCTGATCCGCCGCGACGGGCAGCACGTGGAGGTGAGCTGGGACGAGGCGTTCGCCGAGATCGAGACTCGTTTGAAGCCAATCATCTCCTCGTACGGGCGGAGCTCGCTCGCCGTCTACCTCGGCAATCCGAACGCCCACACGATGGCCGGCGGTCTTTATGTGACCCCGCTGCTGAAGTCGATCGGCACCCCGAACATCTACTCGGCGTCGACCGTCGACCAGATGCCGAAGCACGTCTCCTGCGGATACCTCTTCGGTAACCCGCTCACCATCCCGGTGCCGGACCTCGACCGCACCGACTTCCTGCTGATCCTCGGCGCCAACCCGTGGGAGTCGAACGGCAGCCTCGCCACGGCGGCCGACTTCCCCGGGCGTCTCAAGGCGATCCAGTCGCGCGGCGGGCGCTTCGTCGTGGTGGACCCCCGGCGTACGAGAACGGCTGAGCACGCCGACGAGCACCTCTTCATCAAACCGGGGACCGACGCCTATCTGCTCTTCGGCATCGTGCACACGCTCTTCGACGAGGATCTGGTGCGCCTGCGCGACCTCGACGGGCACGTGACCGGCGTCGACGAGGTGCGGAAACTGGCGTCGGCCTTCGCCCCGGAGAAGATCGCCGCTGCCTGCGGAGTGCCGGCTGCCAAGGTCCGTGAGCTGGCGCGGCAGCTCTCTTCCGCCGACCGGGCCTGTGTCTACGGGCGGATAGGCACCTGCACGGTGGAGTTCGGCACGCTCGCGAGCTGGCTCATCGACGTGATCAACGTGCTGACCGGCAACCTGGACCGTCCCGGTGGGGCGATGTTCCCACTGGCCGCGCATCTTCTGGTGAAGCCCGGCAACCGGGGCTTCACCGTCGGGCGCTGGCACAGCCGGGTCCGCGGATTCCCCGAGGTCAAGGGTGAGCTGCCGGTCGCGACCCTGGCCGACGAGATCGAGACGCCGGGGGAGGGGCAGGTCCGCGCGCTGCTCACGGTGGCCGGCAACCCGGTGCTGTCCACGCCGAACAGCGGGCGGCTCGATCGGGCTCTCGGCGGGCTCGACTTCATGGTGAGCGTCGATCCGTACCTGAACGAGACCACCCGGCACGCCGACGTCGTGCTGCCGCCGCTGGAGTCCACGCAGAAGGGCCACTTCGACTTCTCGTTCCTGGGCTTCGCGGTCCGTAACTTCGCCGCCTATTCGCCGCCGGTGTTCGCGCCCGACCCGGCCGGCATGGACGAATGCGACATCCTGGCGCGTCTGATGCTGATCGTCAGCGGTCAGGGATCCTCGGACGTCGCCGCGGTGCATGATCGTCTCCTGTCGGCGATCCTGGCGAAGACGGGCTTCTCCGCGTCGCGTGACCAGGTGCGGGGCGACGGCCCGGCCGAGCGGCTCCTCGACGTGGCGCTGCGTGCCGGCGCTTACGGTGACCGCTTCGGCGAACGGCCCGGCGGCCTCTCCCTCGAACGCCTGCTGGACCATCCGCACGGCATCGACCTGGGCCCGCTCGAACCGCGCATCCCGGCCGTCCTGAAGACGCCGAGCGGCAAGGTCGAGCTGTGCGTGCCGGCCCTCGCCGACGAGTCGTCACGACTGCTCGCCGCCCTGGACCGCGATCGCGACCAGGTCGTCCTGATCGGCCGGCGGCACCTGCGGTCGAACAACAGCTGGATGCACAACGTGCCGGCGCTGGTGAAGGGCCGTGACCGGTGCACGCTGCAGGTCCACCCCGCCGACGCGACCCGCTTCGCCCTGGTCGACGGCGACACCGCGCAGGTGATGTCCCGGGTCGGCACGCTCGCCGCCCGCGTCGAGGTCACCGACCGGGTGATGCCGGGCGTGGTGAGCCTCCCGCACGGCTGGGGCCACGACCTGCCGGGCACGCGGCTCTCGGTGGCGGCCGAGCACCCCGGCGTGAACTCGAACGTCCTCACCGACGAACTGGTGATGGATCCGCTCTCCGGCAACAGCGTCCTGAACGGCATCCCGGTCGACATCAAACCGCTGTAGCCGCTTTCAAGCACCGCCCACTCGCAACACCTCACTCAGCTGCTGGCGGCGCCGCAGCGCCGCCTCCAGGGGCGCCACCGCCACGGCGGCCAGCAGGAACAGGGTCGCGACCAGTACCAACGCCGGCCAGGGTGGTGACGGCAACGGGTCGGCGGACTGCCCGGTCAGCAGGCGCAGAGCGAGCGGCCCCAGCGTGAACCCGGTGAGCAGCAACCCCAGTGCCGGCCCGGCGAGCATCGCGGCCAGGGCGAGCGGGAGCATCTCGGCGGTGGCCACGCTGCGGGCGTCGCGGGGACGCAGGCCGATGGTGCGCAGGCGGGAGAGCGTCTGCGAGCGTTCCGGGGCGGTGGCCGCGGCGCTCAGCGCGAAACCGAGCAGGCCGAGCGCGAGCATCACCGCCGCCGATGCCCAGGCCAGCTCCCGCAGCCCGCTCACCAGTGGAGCGTCCCGCCGATCACGCAGCACCTCCGACCGCAGTACGACGTCGCCGTCGACCACCGCGCTGCTGCCGGCCGGTGTTCCGGCTCGGGTGCTGCCGGCGGCCGCGGCGACAGCCTGCTCGGCTCCGGGGCCGGTCGCCCAGATCGTGTCCGGCTCGAAAGGCGCTCCCGCCGCGGTGATCGCCGTGGCGTCGACCAGGACCACATCCGGCGCGCCGCCGATCGGAGGAGCCGTGCCCATCGCGATCAGCGGCACCGCGGGCTCCCCGTCGCGAAGGAGTTGAAGTCTCATGCCTCGGCGGAGACTGCCGTCGCTGGAGATCACGAGCGCGGGCACGGCGTCCTTCCCGGGCGACATTTCAGAAATGTCGCCCGGGGTGATGTCCTCGGACAGTGGCGTGCCGGCCAGCATCTCCCGCAGCGCGGGCGTGTCGACCACGACGAGCCGCGGCGTGGCGGTGACATCGGCCGTGGCGATCCGTGCCCCCTCCACGATCTGCGCCGCCACGACATGCCGGATCCCGGCCTGCCCGGCGACGGCTACCGTCGCCGCCGGGGCAGCGCCCGGCGTCGCGAGGTCGAGGCGGGCGTCAGCGCCCACGGAACGCCATGACCCGTCTTCCAGGCCGCCCTCGACGGTGGCCGCCATGCTGATCGAATACACCGCCAGTCCCGCCGCCGCCACCATCGTGAGCAGCGGCAACGCGGCCCCCGATCGATCAGCGGCCCGCGCCGCCCCGAACACCGCGAGTGGCCGTCGCGACCGCAGCGAACGCCGCAGCACGAGACCGGTGATCAGGGGCATGAGCCGCAGGAGGATCAGCCCGCCGACGATCACCCCGAGGGTCGGAGCGGCGGCGGGCAGGGCGACGGCGGCGCCGGGGCGTACTCCCCGTTGATGGAGCGCCGCGAACGCCCCGGCCGCGACGGCGACGACGGCGAGTTCCAGGGCGAGGCGCCGGAGCTGGGCGGTCCGGGCCAGCTGACGGCGTGCGCCGCGGTTCGCGGGCGCCCGGCGGTCCCGGGTGGCGCGGGCCGCGGCGACGACGCCGAGCACGGGTGAGGCGACGACGGCGGCCACCACGACGGGCGCGATCCAGGCGAGTCCGGCGCCGGCTTCGGGAGTGGCGGAGGCGAGAGCGATCACGGTACGGGCGACCGCCACGCCCGCCGACGCCGACGCCACCGTGACCGTCATCGATTCGACGGCGAGTTCGGCCGCCAGGACGGGCAGCCCGGTCCCGCGCTGACGCCCCACGGCGAGGGCCGGCGTGCGGCGGCGTACCAGCAGGCCGGCCGCGAGCAGCAGCACCAGCACACCCGTGGTCAGGACCGCGATGAGCAGCACCGACGCCTGGGCGTACGCGGCGTCGACCTGCCCTCGGACGTCCCGCAGCACCGCGTCGAGCTGGGTGTTCCAGGTCGACGCGGTGTCGAACGAGCTGGTGGACGCCGAGGTGGCCTTCAGGTTCACGGCCGTCCGGGCGGTCCGCTCGGCCGAGTCGAGGGTGAGCACGTCCGGGTTCGGGCTGAACCAGACGGTCCGCCGCATCTCGTCGGCCTTGAACGCGAGCCGGGCGTCGGGCAGCGAGTCGGCGGAGAGCAGGCCGCCGAAACGGGTCGTGCCGGCGCCGTCCATGCCGGCGGCCGGTGCGAGCAGCCACGGCGCGAGCCGCCAGGCCGGGTCGGCCGGGTCGGCGGGCCGGAAGACGCCGCTCACCACGATGTTCTTCCTGCCACCGGAGTCGTCGGAGGCCGGGATGCGCTCGCCCGGCCGGACGCCGAGCTGGGCGGCGGCGGCCTCCGACAGGCCGATCGCGACCTGCCAGGACGGCCCGTTCGCCGGGGCTTCGACGTTGCCGTCGGCGGCCGGGACGGTCGGGCCGGGCGCTGATCCTTCGGTCCAGGTGACGGCCGGCCCGGCGCTTGCCGGAGACCCGCCCCCGTAGGAGAGATAGCCGAGCCGCAGCGTCCGCGGCGCCTTCCCGTCAGTGATCTTGAGGGTCGGCGTGACGGCGCCGGCGACCGGTGGCAGCAGGGCTTCGCGCAGCTCGTCGCCGAGCTGGTCGAGGGACCGGTCGCGCAGGGCGTCGACGTCCTCGGCGAGCCGTGGCATCCGGAACCGGCCCTGCTCGCCGGTGTCCGGCTCCCAGCGGGCGGCCACCGTGATGTCGGCGGCGTCGCCGGCCCGGCGGACCGCGTCCCGCACCGCCTCGTCGGCGGTCGACCTCAGCAACGCGGGAACGGTTCCGGCCAGCGCCGTCACGATCACCACGACCAGGGCGGTGAGCAGCAGCGGAACGACGTCGGCGCGGGCCCGCCCCCACACGCTGGGCCAGTGGATGACGGGAAGCTTCATGAGGCGACTCGCAGGTGGGCGGCGTCGGCCCGGCGGGACTGGATCACGACCACGGCGGTCACGGCCAGCAGGCATCCGGCGAGCAGCGTGAGCAGGAGACCGGCTTCCGCCGGCCAGGGCCAGGTCGGGACGGCTTGCGGCACGGGGGCGGCACCTTCCTCCGATCGTACGAGCAGAGGCGCGACCAGCCAGGTCGCCAGAGCTCCCACGACGGCCCCGGCCGTGAGCAGGGGCAGCAGGACGAGCGCGTGCTGCCCGAGCAGGGTTCGCCGGATCTCGCGGCGGGTCATGCCGAGGCCACGCAGCCGGGCCACCTCCAGGGCACGGACCTGCAGGTCGCAGGTGACGTGCAGGAGCAGTCCGGCGAGCAGCAGCACCACCGCGGCCGGGACGAGCAGGCGCAGCACGGCTGGCAGCCCGGCCGGCACCGGACCGGCGGTGAGCCGCTCGATCTCGCCGGCCCGGGTGACGACCTCACCCAGGTGCAACGCGGTCAGGTCGGTGCGGTCCGGATCGCCGACCCACCAGGCGTCGACCGGGGAGGCCAGGTCGCCGCGGACGGCCAGGGCCCGGGACAGGGTGTCGAGGTCGGCGAGCATCGCGGCGCCACCGGGTGCGGCGGGGACCGACGGGACGAGGTCGGCGATCTTGACGCGGATCGCGGTGAGTCCGACGGTCAGATCCAGGGCGGCTCCCACCCGTACCCCCAGATCTTCGGCGAAGCCGGCCGAGACCGCGACCGGAACGAACCCCGGATCGGCGAACGCGGTCGCCACCAGCTCGCGGGGGGCCTCGGGTGGACCGCCGAGCACGACGGTCCCGGTCATCGTCAAACCCGATTCGCCGGTCGCGACCTGCGGTTTCATGAGTTGCTCGGGGCTCGGCGGCGCTGAGGTGGCCGTCCAGCCGGCGCCGCCCGAGGAGCCGGGGATGTCCAGGGTGACGGACACGTCGCTGTCACCGGCAGCGTCCCAATCGATCGAATCTCCGCTCATCGGGAGGGCGACGGCTACCACCCGTACATCGGGAAGAGGAACGCACGCACCCAGCCGGTGTGGCTCGCCGTCCAGCGGCAGCGGAGCCCCGGCGCAGGTGGTCCGCAGACCCGTCGCGTCCTCGAGGAGCAGCTCCGGCGTCACCGTCAGGCTCGCGTCGCCGGACGCCGTCCCGGTCAGCGTCGGCACCGCGGTGAGCGGGATCCCGGGGGCGGCGGGCGGCGCGGCCAGCTTCGCGCCCACATCGGCCCAGGTACGCCCTTCGTCCAGCCGCCCGCGCAGCAGCGAACCGGCCCGATCGGCGTCGACCGCGACCAGCCGGGGCGCCGCGCCGTCGCCGCCCAGCCACTGGCCGACCGAGACGCCGCGATCGACCGCCGGGCTGACCGTCCCGCCGGTGGCCGCGGCGACCTCGGCGCCCTGCCCGGACGACGGCGCGCGGGTGAGCGCCAGCGTGAGGTCGGTGCCGACAGCGAGAGCCGCCTGGTCGCGCTGCGAACGTTCCCAGGTGGCGTCGAGGGCGATGCCGAACGTCCCGGCCGCACAGGCGAGCACCACCAGCAGACCGGCGGCGGTGGCCTGTGGACGGCGTGCCGCCTCGAACGCGGCGAGCGGCAGGGGCAGGCTGTCCGCCCGGCGGGCGACCCGGTCCGCTAGGGCGAGAGCGGGCGGTGCCAGGCGCAGCGCGAGGGCAGCGCCCGCGACCAGCAGCAACGCCGGGGCCAGGACCCGGACCACGTCCGGGCTGCCGGAGTCGCCGGCGGACGGCTGGGCTCGCAGCTGCCACCAGCCGCCCGCGGCGAGCGCTACCAGCAGCAGATCGGCGCCGGAGCGGGCGAGCAGGTCACGGCGAGTGCGCTCGCCGGTGTCCGCCGCGGTGCGCAGGCCCGCGACCAGCAGGATCACGGCCAGCACGACGGCGCCGGCCCCGACCGCCAGCATCTGGGCGCCGGTCACCGCGGGCGGCTCGGTGAGTCCCGCCCCGGCCAGCGGAGGCATCCGGGTCAGCGCCGCGTGCAGCAGCGTCGACGCGGGAAGCGCGATCGCCGCGGAGAGCAGGGCGAGTGCGACCGCCTCGACGACGGCCAGGGCGGTGAGCTGGGCCCGGCTCGTGCCGAACGAGGAGAGCAGCGTGGTCTCGCCGGCCCGCAGATCGGTGGTGAGCCGACCGGCCAGCGCGAGAGCCGTGGCGGTGAGGATGCCGCCGAGCACCGCGACGGCCAGCACCGCGGCGTTGGTGACCTGCTGCTGGTGACGGGACGCGCGGAGGACGGACGGCAGGTCGGAGGCGATCCGTTCGATCTGGACGCGGTCGCCGAGGATCCGGGCGAGGCGGCGATCGGCGCCGGCCACCACACCGGTGACCGTGTCGAGGTCGCGCAGCCGTGGCGCGGACAGGCCGGGCTGCGCGGTGATCTCCAGCCGATCCAGGGTGGAGGCGCCGGCGAGCAGGTCGTCCCAGCCGACCAGGAACGGCCCGTACGCCCCGGAGGCCCGCGCGTCGCGGAACGCCAGGTCGAAACCGGCGCCGCCGAGCGGGTCGCGGTCCCAGCCGGCGCCGGCCAGCGGGCGGACCACGCCGACCACCGTCACCCGGGTCGCCGGCGCCGGGTCGCGGACCATCTCGCCGCCGAGCCGCACCCGGTCGCCGGGAGAGAGGCCGAGCTGCCGTGCCGTGGTGTCCAGGATCGCGGCCTCGCCGGACTTCGCCGGCCAGCGGCCGGTGACCAGTTCGGTGCTGCCGGGCAGGTCCTCGACGGCGGAGAAGTACGCGGCCGTCCGGTTCTCGAAGTACCGCATCACGCTCGACGCGCGCCCGGTCGTCCGCGACGGGAACGGCAGCAGGGACGTGGTCAGCAGGTCACGGGTGTCGGCTGCCACGCTCGCGGCGTCACCGCCCTTGATCGTCACGGTGTACGCCGTGACCGCCGTGTCGGCGGCCGTCGCCCGGGACGCAGCGACCTCCAGGGCGCGGTCGGCCGTCCGGGTCACGAGCAGCGCGCACGTGCCGAGCAGGGTGGCGCCGACGGCAACGACGGCGAGCAGGGTGCCGAGCAGCCGCCACTGGTCCAGCGCCCGCCCGGTCAGAAGCCTCAGCACGCCGCGTCGACCCGCCCGTCGCTGATCCGGATCACCCGGTCGGCGAGGGCCATCATCACCGGGTCGTGGGTGGAGATCAGCGCCGTGACGCCCTCGGACTCGACGACGCCGCGCAACAACGCCATCACCGACCGGCCGGTGTCGGCGTCCAGCTGGCCGGTCGGCTCGTCGGCGATCAGCAGGCGCGGCGACGCGGCCAGCGCCCGGGCGATCGCGACCCGCTGCTGCTGGCCACCGGAGAGCTCGCCGGGACGCTGCTCGGCGTGGCCGGTCAGGCCGACCAGGTCGAGCAGCAGCGCCACGCGTCTCTCCCGCTCGGCGGCCGGGGTGCGGGCCAGCCGCAGCGGGGCGCCGACGTTCTCGGCGGCGGACAGCACCGGGATCAGGCCGAAGGTCTGGAAGACGTACGACACCTTCTCGCGCCGCAGCATCGACAGGCCGTCCTCGTCGAGCGCGGTCACCTCGGTCCCGTCGACGTGCACCCGCCCCGCGTCCGGGCGGTCCAGGCCGCCGATCACGTTGAGCAGGGTGGTCTTGCCGGAACCGGAGCGGCCGACCAGGGCGACCATGGAGCCGGGCTCGACGTCGAAGCTGACGTCCCGCAGCGCGTGCACCGCTGACGGCCCGGATCCGAAGGTGCGGTCGACATTGCGTACGCTAAGCATCTTTTTCCGCAGCTTGTAGGGTGATGTGGTCGGCCTCCAGCGCCAGCCGGACCCGTTTGGTCAGCGCCAGGGCCTCGCGGTACTCGCGCGGGATCTGCACCCGGCCGGCCCGGTCCATCACCGCGTACTCCTCGGCGATCACGTGGGTGTCACCGTTCTCCGCGGTCGCCGTGCGGCGCAGCACCTCGCTGCTGGTCCGGCCGTCCCGGATCGACACGGTCCGCTCCACCTGCCCGCTCACCGCCGGGTCGTGGGTGACCACCACGACGGTCACGCCCAGATCCCGGTTCACCTGCCGTAACGCCTCGAAGACCTCGGCCGAGGTGGTGGTGTCGAGCTCGCCGGTCGGCTCGTCGGCGAGCAGCACCCGCGGCTGGTTGGCGAGCGCCACCGCGATGGCGACCCGCTGCTGCTGGCCGCCGGACATCTGGGCCGGTCGGCGATCCGCGCAGTCCGCGATGCCGAGCGTCTCCAGCAGCTCACCGGCGCGTTCGCGCCGGGCTCGCCGCGGCATCCGGGCGGCGGCCAGCGGCAGGTCGATCACCTGACGGGCGCTGAGGTACGGGACCAGATTGCTCGCCGTCTGCTGCCGCACGAACCCGACCGTGTGCCGCCGATAACGCACCCGGTCGGCCCGCGACATGGCGAGCAGGTCCCACTCGCCGACGTGTGCCCGGCCGGCCGTGGGGGCGTCGATGCCGGCCAGGATCGAGAGCAGTGTGGACTTGCCGGACCCGGACGCGCCGACGACGGCGATCATCTCGCCCGCGTCGACGGCCAGGTCAAGGCCCTGCAAGGCCTGCACCTCGATGGACCCGGTCTGGTAGATCCGGACCAGGCTCTCGCATTGGATCAAGGACACGGGTGCTGTTCCTACCTTCTCCTGCCGTGACTTGTAAACATGTCCGCTCGCCCGGCTCGTCTTTCATGGTGAGGGGGTCCTTGTGATGCGGAGCAGCTTCGAGGAATACGTGAAGGCGCGGGGTGACGCCCTGCGCCGATTCGCCTACCTGCTCTGCGGCGACCGGCATCTGGGTGAGGATCTGGTGCAGGAGGTGCTGGTCAAGGCCTATCGCCGCTGGCAACGTATCGAGGCGGAGCAACCCGACGCCTACCTGCGATCCGCGCTCGTGCGATCGCACGTCAGCTGGCTCCGCCGCAGATCCAGCTCGGAGCGGCCGGGTGCGGTCGCCGAGGAGCGGGCGGCCACCGGCGACCTCGCCGACGAGCAGGCGTCACGCGACGAGCTGTGGGCCAGGCTCCGGCTGCTGACGCGGGCACAGCGGGCCGTTCTGGTGCTGCGTTACTACGAAGACCTCGGCGACAGGCAGATCGCCGAGGTGCTGCGCTGCTCGCCCGCCACGGTCCGGGTGCACGCCGCCCGCGGCCTGTCCAAGCTGCGGGCCGAGCTGGCCGCCGAGAAGTCAGGAGCATCGTCGTGAGTCTCGAAGAAGACCTGCGGGCCACCCTGCGCGCCGAGGCCTCGTCCTTCCACGGCGAGGGGCCGCGGATCGACATGTGGCACAACGTGAGCGCCGGCGTCCGGCGTGACCGCCGCCGGCGGGCCGTGCTGGCCGGTGGCGCCGCGGCCGTGGCGCTCGGGGCGGTCGTCGCCGTGCCGGTGATCCTGGCGAACCGGGACGGCCGCGCTCTCCCCGGCCCGCCGGCCACTCCCGGTCCGGGGAGCGACTGGGTGCGGCCGTCGTGGGCCGCGCCGGCGTTCCCGTTCGAGCCCGGCTGGACACCGCCCGGAGTGGGTTCGCCGGTCGTCACCGTGATGGGGGCGAACGTGCTGCTGTCCTACGAGCACGACTCGTCGGTGCTCGCCGCCGAGACCGGCCCGATCGAGCCGTCGTGGGAGGCCGAGGGCGAGGAGGACCACGACGGTGAGGTGGGCGGGCGGCCCGCGACCATCCGGACCGCGTCGACGTTCGACGGCGCGGAGCCGGGGGAGGAGTTCGTCGGGGTCCGCTGGCGGGCGGCCGGCGGCGACTGGATGCAGGTGCTGAGCTGGGGTCATCGCGACGAGGACGACGTGCTGCGCTTCGCCCGCGAGCTCGAACCCGGCTCCGTGCCGGCCGGGCCCGCCGACGTCGCGTTCGCGCTGGTCCCGCCGGAGCACTCACTGCAGCACCAGAGTGACGGCAGCCTCTGCGTGGCGGTGCCCGAGGTGGTGACCTCGGAGCGGCAGCCGACCGGCATCTGCGCGTTCGTGACGGACGAGGCTTACTCGGCCGTGACCGAGGCCGGGCCGGAAGAGGTGACGGTCGGTGGCCGCGCGGCGTCCTACTACACCGACGCCGGCAAGATCGATGTCGATCTGGGCGGTGGCCGGACCCTCGAGATCACCTGGGACACGGAGGCGATGCCGCTCACCCGTGACGAGGCGATCCGGTTCGCCGAGGGGGTGACGGTGCGGTGAGGCTTTCTGGACTTGCGGGTCCATTTTTGCCGGATCACAGTGGGCCCATGACTCAGTATTACCTGCTCGGACGCTCCGGACTGCGGGTCAGCCGGCTCGCCCTCGGCACCATGAACTTCGGCGTGGACGGGTTCCACGCGGCCTACGGCAAGACCGAGGAGGAGGCCGAGCCGATCTTCCGGACGTTCGTGGACGGCGGCGGCAACTTCATCGACACCGCCGACTTCTACACGGCCGGCGAGAGCGAGCGCATCCTCGGCCGGCTGATCGCCCGCTCCGGCCTGCGCGACCGGCTCGTGCTGACCAGCAAGTTCACCAACACCGTCGACCCGGCCGACCCGAACGCCGGCGGCAACGGGCGCAAGCACATGATCCGCGCCCTCGACGCCTCGCTGCGGCGGCTCGGCACCGACCGCCTCGACCTGTTCCTGCTGCACACCTGGGACCGCATCACTCCCGTGGAAGAGGTCGTCCGCACCTTCGACGACCTGGTCAAGGCCGGCAAGATCCGTTACGCGGGCCTCTCCGACGTCCCCGCGTGGTACGCCGCCCGGGCCCAGACCTATGCCGAGGCACACGCTCTGACGCCGATGGTCACGGTGCAATTGCCGTACTCGCTGGTCAACCGCGCGATCGAACCCGAGTTCGCGCCGATGGCCCGGTCGCTCGGCATGGGCCTGACCGCGTGGAGCCCGATCGGGGGCGGCCTGCTGAGCGGCAAATACCACTCCACCGGTGCCGCCGGCGCCGGCCGGCTCTCCGGGGCGGACGGCAGCGGACCCCGGATCAGCGATCACGAGCTCGGGGTCATCGCCGCTCTGGAGAAGGTCGCGGCCGGCCTCGGGAAGCCGATGGCCCAAGTGGCGATCAACTGGGTGGTCAACCGCCCGGGCGTCGCGTCGGCAGTGGTCGGCGCGAGCAGTGCCGAGCAGCTCAGGGGCAACATGGCAGCGCTCGACTTCGACCTACCCGCCGACGCCGTCAGCGTGCTCGACGAAGCGAGTGCCGTGCCGTTGGCCGCGCCCTATTCGATGTTCACCCCCGAATACCAGTCCTGGATCGTCAGCCCCGGCCTGGTCGTCGGCGACAAGCCCGCGAGTTACGCCCCACCCCTGCTCAACGCCGCCTGACGGGCACGTGCCGGGCCCTGGCCCCCGTCGCACGGGGGTGGGCCAGGGACTGTCACTGGGGCGATGCGGGTGGTCGCGGAGCCATTGTCTAGTTCAGATGCCGGACGGCATCGGGAAAGCGGGAGGAGCAAGACGATGGTGGACTACAAGCTCGAGATCGTGGTTCTGCCTGTCTCGGACGTGGACCGGGCCAAGGAGTTCTACGGCAGGCTGGGCTTCCGGGAGGACGTCGACTACGCGGGGCCGGAAGGGTTCCGGGTCGTGCACTTCACCCCGCCCGGTTCGAGTGCCTCGATCATCATCGGATCGGGGATCACCGACGCGACGCCGGGCACGTCGAAGGGTGTGCACCTGGTCGTCGACGACATCGAGGCCGCGCACAAGGACCTGACGGCCAAGGGTGTGGACGTCAGCGAGATCTTCCACGACGCGGGTGGCGTCTTCCACCACTCCGGCACGACGGCGCGGGTGGCGGGTCCGCACCCGGACCGGACCTCGTACGGCTCGTTCCTCTCCTTCACCGACCCGGACGGCAACCAGTTCTTCCTCCAGGAAGTGACCACCCGGCGCCCGGGCCGGATCAGCCACGTCGTCTACAACTCGGTCGCCGACGTCGAGCAGGCCCTGCGGGACGCGGCGATCGCCCACGGCAAGCACGAGGAGGAGGAGCTGGGCGGCGTCCGCGACGAGAACTGGCCCGCGTGGTACGCCGCGTACATGGCCAAGGCAGCCGGCCTCGGCGCCTGACCTCCCTGCCGCCACCCGCCGCATCACTGGGTGCACACGCTGCCCCTTGCACGATGCCTGGGCTGCTCACCGGTCCTTGCGCGTTGCCTGGCTGCTCACCGGCCTTGCGCGTTGCCTGGGTTGCTCGCCGGTCCTTGTGCGTTGCCTGGGCTGCATACCGGCCTTGTGCGTCGGCTGGTTCGGGTGTCGGCTCTCGACGGAACGATTTCTTGCCGGACGGTCGCGATCACGTGGGGATCGCGGCCGTAGGCGTGTCGGGCGCCCGGCTCCGGGCCTGGGATCTTGGATGACGGCTGCGGTTCGGGCCGCGGGAAGACACTGGCCGCGGGAAGACACTGGCCGCGGGAAGACACTGGCCAGGGGGTGCCAGTGTGGGTCCCTGGGGCGGTGCGGAGCGGGAGCGGCCACGATGAGGGCATGCGAACTTTCGATGTGGTGGTTGTCGGCGCCGGGCCCGGTGGCGAGGTCGCGGCCGGTTATCTCGCTCAGGCCGGTCTCCGGGTGGCGATCGTCGAGGCGGACAAGGTGGGCGGGGAGTGTTCGTTCTACGCGTGCATTCCGTCGAAGGCGCTGCTCCGGCCCGGTGAGTTGCTGGCACAGGCACGGCGCGTACCGGGGGCGGCCGAGGCGGTCAGCGGCAAGCTGGACGTCGCGGCGGTGCTGCGGCGGCGGGATGAGCTGATCGGGCACCTCGACGACGCCGGGCAGGTGCCGTGGCTGGAGGAACGTGGCATCGAACTGATCCGTGGCTGGGGCCGCCTGATCGGCGAACGCCGCATCGCGGTCACGAAATCAGCCGGTGAAGGCGGGCCGGCCGGGGAGAGCCGGTCAGTCGGGGACGGCCAGGATGAGGAGATCATCGAGGCCACGCGGGCGATCATCCTCGCGGGTGGAACGCGGGCCACGATTCCGGCCATCGAAGGGCTCGCCGGGGCTCGGCCCTGGACGAACCGGGAAGCGGTCACCGCTCAGGAGATCCCCGAGTCGCTGGTCGTCATCGGGGCCGGGGTCGTCGGGACCGAGATGAGTCAGGCCTTCACGTCGCTGGGCTCGCGGGTCACGCTCGTCGGGAACGTGCTGCCGAAGGAGGAGGACTTCGCGGGCCGGCAGGTCGCCGATTCGCTGAAGGAGCAGGGCGCTGATGTGCGGGAGGGGGTGCGGGCGGTCGCGGTCACCCGTACCGAAAAAGGGGTTGTCGAAGTGACGCTCAGCGACGGCGCCGTAGTGAGCGCAAGCGAGGTGCTGGTCGCGGCCGGACGCACGCCGCAGACCTCTGGCCTGGGCTTGGAGAGCGTCGGAGTGGCGTCGCCGGCGGTGGACGAGCGGATGCGGGTGCCGGGAACGGCGTGGCTCTACGTGATCGGCGATCTGAACGGGCGGGCGCTGTTCACGCACATGGCGAAGTACCAGGCGCGGATCGCGGCGTCGGAGATCCTGGGCGATGGCATGGCGGAGCAGCATCTGGCGGACGGCGCCGGATCGCCTCGGGTGATCTTCACGGAGCCGCAGGTGGCGTCGGTGGGGCACAGCACGGCGAGCGCGGCGGCGGCTTCCCTGGCGGTACGGGTGATCGACATCCCGACCGACGGCAACGCGGGCGGGGCGTTCGCGGGCGGGAGCGGCGGCACGGTCCGGTTCCTCGTCGACGAGAACCGTGGCGTGCTGGCCGGCGTCACGATCACCGGGACGGACATCGCGGACTTCCTGCACGCGGCCACCATCGCGATCGTCGGCGAGGTGCCGGTCCGCAGGCTGCGGCACGCGGTGCCGTCGTTCCCGACCCGCAGCGAGGTCTGGTTGAAGTTCTTCGATGCCCTGGGTATCTGAATGCTGACCAGAAAAGGACAGCTCACCCGCTCCCGCATCGTGGCCGGCGCGGCCTCGGAGATCCGGGAGCGGGGTGTCGACGAGGTGCGTCTTGAGGACGTCATGGCGCGTACCGGCACCAGCAAGAGCCAGCTGTTCCACTATTTCCCGGAGGGCAAGGAGGAGTTGCTGCTCGCTGTCGCGCGGTTCGAGGCGGACAACGTGATCGACGATCAGCAGCCGATGCTCGGCGAGCTCGACACCTGGGAGTCGTGGGAGAGCTGGCGGCTGCGGCTGATCGAGCGCTACCGGTCGCAGGGGACGAACTGCCCGCTCAACCTGCTGCTCGGGTCGGGCCGGCGCACCCCGGCCGCGCAGGCAGTGGTGAACGGCCTGATGGATCGCTGGCAGGCGGCCATCGCCGACGGCGTCCGCCGGATGCAGGCGAAGGGGGAGATCGCGGCGGCGGTGGACCCGGACCGGGCCGCCAAGGCGCTGCTCGCGGCGATCCAGGGCGGCGTGCTGTTGCTGATCGGAACCGGTCAGACCGATCACTTGGAAGCAGCGCTGGAAATATCGATCGGCGCGCTGCGGCGCGCGGGCTAAGGTGGTGAGCGTGGAAGGCGACATCGACATCTCCGGGTAACGACCCGGCCTGGCTCCGTCGTGTCCCGCTGTCTTCTTCCATTGAGGTCTATCAATGTCCGACGCATTCGTCGTGGGCTCTGCCCTGTCCTTCTCCTGGCCTGACGACACCCCGGTCTTCCAGGATCTGTCCTTCTCCGTGCCCGGCGGGCGCACCGGCCTCGTGGCCGCGAACGGCGCCGGCAAGTCCACGCTGCTCAAACTCATCGCCGGCGAGCTGCGCCCGTCAGCCGGCAGCGTCTCGGTCCGCGGCGTGCTCGGCTACCTCCCGCAGCACCTGCCGTTCGCGAGCGATCAGACCGTCGCCCAGGTCCTCGGGGTCGACGGCATCCTGGCCGCGCTGCACGCCATCGAGGGCGGCGACGCGAGCGAGGAGCACTTCACCACGATCGGCAACGACTGGGACGCCGAGGAGCGCAGCCGCGCCGAACTCGACCGGCTCGGCCTCGGCGACGTGGCACTGGACCGGCGGCTCGGCACGCTCAGCGGCGGCCAGGTCGTCTCCCTCGGTCTCGCCGCGCAGCTGCTGAGGCGGCCGGACGTGCTGCTTCTCGACGAGCCGACGAACAACCTCGACCGGGAGGCGCGCGAGCGGCTCACCGCCGTACTCCGCTCCTGGGGTGGTTGTCTGATCCTGGTCAGCCACGACCGGGCGCTGCTCGACGAAGTGGATCGGATCGCCGCCCTCAACCATGGGGAGATCCGATGGTTCGGGGGCACCTACAGCGAGTACGAGGAGGCGGTGCGCGGTGAGCGTGACGTCGCCGAACGGCAGGTCCGCAACGCCGAGCAGGATCTGAAGCGGCAGAAGCGCGAGCTGCAGCAGGCCCGGGAGCGCTCGGATCGCCGGGCGTCGAACGCCTCCCGCAACCTCGCCGACGCCGGCCTCGCCCGGATCGTGGCGGGCGGTCTCAAGCGCAGCGCCCAGGTGTCGGCCGCGAAGGCGAACGACGTGCACGCCTCCCGGGTCGCCGAGGCGCAGGCCAAGCTCGACGCGGCGGGCTGGGCGGCCCGCCAGGACGACAAGATCGCGATCGCGTTGCCCGACACTCGTGTCCCGGCCGGGAAGACGGTCTTCGACGGCCATCAGATGCGCGGTGGTTATGACGGCCGTCTGCTCTTCGTCGCGGATCTGAACATCCGGGGACCGGAAAGGATCGCGCTGACCGGCCCCAACGGCGCCGGCAAGTCGACGCTGCTTCGGATGATCAAGGGTGACGTGCCGACCGCGTACCTCTCGCAGCGCCTCGATCTGCTCGACGAGGAGCGCACGGTCGCCGAGAACATGGCGGCCTCCGCGCCGAACCTGCCCGACGCCGAGCGGATGAACCTGCTGGCCCGCTTCCTGTTCCGGGGCGCCAGGGCACACCTTCCGGTGCGGGTGCTCTCCGGCGGCGAGAGGTTGCGGGCGACGCTCGCCTGCATTCTGTACGCGGAACCCGCGCCGCAATTACTCCTCCTCGACGAGCCGACGAACAACCTGGATCTGGTGAGCGTCGGGCAGCTGGAGTCGGCGCTGAACTCCTACCAGGGCGCGTTCGTGGTGGTCAGCCACGACGACCGGTTCCTCGCGGAGATCGGGGTGGACCGGTGGATCCGGCTCGACGAGGGCCGGTTGACGTCCGGCTGAGGGGGCGCCGCCCGTGTAGTCTCCGTGCACGTGCACGGGGATATGGAGCTGCGCGGCAGGCGGCGGGAACGCGAGACGCTCGACCGGCTGCTGCGGGACGTCCGGGGCGGGCAGAGCCGGGTTCTGGTCCTCCGCGGTGAGGCCGGCGCCGGCAAGACCGCGCTGCTGGACTACCTGGCCGGGCACGCACCTGACGGCCGGGTGGTCCGCGCCGCCGGTGTCGAACCCGAGACCGAACTCGCCTACTCGGCGCTCCAGCAGCTGGTCGCCCCGCTGCTGGAGCACCTCGGCAGACTGCCCGAGCCGCAGCGGGAGGCGCTCTCCACGGCGTTCGGGCTCAGCGCGGGCCCGCCGCCGGACGCGCTGATCGTCGGGCTCGCCGTCCTCGGCCTGCTCGCCGAGGCAGCCTCCGAGCGGCCGCTGGTCGTGGTCGTCGACGACGCCCAGTGGCTGGACCGGATGTCCGAGGTGATCCTCACGTTCGTCGCCCGCCGCTTGGACGCCGAGTCGGTCGCGCTCGTCTTCGCGGCCCGGTCCTCGGCGGATCCGGAGGTGCCGCTGCTCGGCGGTCTTCCGGAACTGCCGGTGGACGGACTGCCGGAGGCGGACGCGCTCGCGCTGCTGGACGCGGTGCTGCCGGGACTGGTCGACGCCCGGGTGAAGGATCGGATCGTGGCCGAGACGCGGGGTAATCCGCTGGCCCTGCTGGAGTTGCCGCGGGATCTCTCCCCGGCCGAGCTGGCGTTCGGCTTCTCGTCGTCGCCGTCCGCCGGTCGCGGGTCCTCGTCGCCGTTGTCCGGCAGTCTGCCCCCTTTAGGTGACATTCCGGGCGGGTTGTCGGCTCAGGTCGGCGGGAAGTCGGTTCATGCGGAGCGGGCTCTGGTGGGCCGGATCGAGGACGGGTTCCGGCGCCGGATGGCGGGACTGCCCGCTGACACCCGGACGCTGCTGCTCACCGCCGCGGTCGAGCCGGTCGGGAACGTTCCGTTGCTCTGGCGTGCCCTCGTACGACTCGGTGTCGGACCGGAAGCCGCAGCCCCCGCCGAGGCCGCCGGTCTCGTGGAGCTCGGGGCACGGGTGCGGTTCCGGCATCCGCTGGTCCGCTCGGCGGCGTGGCGTGCCGCCGAACCGGCCGAACTGCGCGCCGTGCACCAGGCGCTCGCCGAGGTGACCGATCCGGAACAGGACCCGGACCGCCGGGCCTGGCACCGCGCGCACGCCACCGCCGGGCCGGACGAGGACGTCGCCGCCGAACTCGAACGCTCCGCCGGCCGCGCTCTGGCCCGTGGCGGACGGGCGGCGGCCGCCTCCTTCCTGGAACGGGCCGCCGAACTGACGCTCGACGCCGGGCTGCGCGCCGCCCGGACCCTCGCCGCCGCACACGCCCGGTTCGCCGCCGGCGCCGTCGGCCAGGTCCCGGACCTGCTCGCCGCCGCCGAACTCGGACCGCTCGACGCCGTGCAGCGGGCCTCGGCCGAGCGGTTGCGTGCCCGGGTGGCGTTCACCCAGAACACCGGGCGGTCCGCCATCCCGCCGTTGCTGGAGGCCGCCGGCCGGTTGGCCGAGCTCGATCCGGCGGCGGCGCGGGAGACCTACCTGACCGCTCTCGGCGCGGCCGTGAACGCCGGTCGTCTGGGAGAGCCCGCGTCGTCCGGTTCCGGTCACGCGGGTTCGGCTCGGGGCAGCGCTGATCTGCGGGCCGTCGTCGATGCGGCAGCGGGGATGGCCGGCGGTGACGAGCCTGCCGGGCGGCTGCTCGCGGGGCTGATCGCCTGGCAGCGGGAGGGGATCGCCGCCGCAGCGCCGGTGCTCGCCGCCGCGGTGGCCGCCCTGCCCGAGGACCGGGATCTCGAACTGCTCTGGCTCACCGGGATGGTGGCGCACGAGATCTGGGACGACGCGGCCTTCCTCGACCGCACCGAGCGGGCCGTCGCCGCAGCCCGGGCCGGCCGTCTGCTGTCGGTGCTGCCGACGGCGCTGACGTTCCGGGCCACCGCGCTCGTCTACACGGGCCGGTTCGCGGACGCGACGTCGCTGCTGGACGAGGCGGCCACGCTGGCGCAGAACACCGCCGGGCCGTCACCGCACCCGGCCACCGCGGTCATCCTCGCGGCACACCGCGGCCGATCGCCGGAGCTGATCGACAGCCTGGAGGCGGAAGCCCGGGCCGGTGGGGCGGGGTGGCTGCTGGGTGTTGCCGGGTACAGCCGGGCGGTGCTGCACAACGGCCTCGGCAACTACGCGGCGGCGCTTGCCGCGGCACGGGAGGCGACCGGATTCGACGACCTCGCCGTGGTGCAGTGGGGGCTCGTCGAGCTGGTGGAGGCGGCTGCCCGGACCGGGGACGGCGTTGTCGCCGCGGAGGCCCGGGAGCGGTTGTCCGAGCGTACGAAATCCATCGGAACGGCATGGGCTCGCGGCACCCAGGCCTTGGCCGACGCGCTCGCGGCACCCTCGTCGTCGGCCGGTATCGAAGACCACTATCGGACAGCTGTGGAGGAACTCGGGGCTACGCGGCTCAGCCTTCAGCTGGCTCGGGCACGGCTGCTGTTCGGTGAGTGGCTGCGCCGCGAGAACCGCCGTAGCGATGCTCGCGAGCAGCTGCGGGCGGCCCACGAAGCCTTCGTCGCGATGGGTGCCGAAGGGTTCGCGGACCGGGCCGGGCGGGAGCTGCTGGCGACGGGCGAGACCGTACGGAAGCGGTCATCGGGCGTGCGTGAGGAACTGACCTCGCAGGAGGAGCAGATCGCGCGGCTGGCCGCGGCCGGCCGGACGAACCCGGAGATCGGGGCGACGCTGTTCCTCAGTCCGCGGACTGTCGAGTGGCATCTGCGGAAGGTGTTCGCGAAGCTCGGCGTCACGTCGCGCCGTGAATTGTCGCAGGCCGTTTGACGCTTTTCGATCAGGCCGGGACGGGCTCGGGGACGACGACCACCTCGCAGGGGGCGTGGCGGGAGACGCGGCGGCCGACCGAACCGAACAGCAGGTCCGCGAGACGGCTTCGGTGGTGGTGGCTGCCGACCACCAGCATCTCGGCGCCTTCGGCAGCGGCCAGCAGGCGGGCTGCCGGGCGGCCGACGAGGGTGAGCGGCTCGGCGTCGACGTCCGGGGCGGCCTCGCGGGCCGTGGAGACGCCGGCAGCCGCGACGATCTCGGCGAGTTCTTGCGCGAGCGCGAAGTCGTTCCCGGCGAAGTCGGCCAGGGCCGAGGTGCCGCCGTCCCAGTCGAGGACGTGCACGACGCGAAGCCGCAGGTGGCGGCGGGTGGCTTCGCGGGCGGCCCAGCGGACGGCCTCGTTGCCCGAGGTGCTGCCGTCGGTGCCGACGATGATGGCCGGGATCCGCATGACTCCCCCTCCGCTTGTTCGCACTTCCATCGTCGTTGCCGCCGGGACGTCAGGGCAGAGGAGAAGGTCCCGGGCGAGCAGGACCCGCCGCGATCGCGCGCAGCCGGTCCAGCACCGCGCGCACGGAAGCCCGATGCAGCGTCTCCGGCCTGGTCAGCACGTCGATGTGGCGTCCGGCGGGCAGGTCGGCGAGCGGTCGCAGGGCCAGCCGCGGGTCCGGCACGCTCGTGTACCCGGGCAGCAGCGCCAGCCCGCCGCCGGCCGCCACCACGGCGGCCGCCACCGTGAAGTCGTTGATCCGGTGCGCCACGTCGAGCGGCCGGCCGGCGAGAGCGCCGATCGCAGCGAGCACGCCCTGCAAGGGGAACCCGTCGTGGACGCTGATCCACCGTTCGTCGCTCACATCGGAAACGGTCACGGTGGCCTTGGCCGCGAGCGGGTGGCCGATCGGCATCGCCACGTAGAGCGGCTCGTGGACCAGCGGCACCACCGTCACCCGGTCCGCCGGCCAGGGAGGGCTGTGTGCCAGGCGATGGGCTATCACCAGGTCGTAGTCGGCCACCAGCGCCGGGAAGTCGGCGTGCGCCACATCCTCGTCCGCGCAGATGACGGGCGGGCTCTCGGTGATCAGATTCGGAAAGTAAGCCAGCGCGGCGCTGTGGAAGGCGGCGACGCTCACCGGGCTTTCAGGATCTTCGAGGTACGTCGTGAGCACCCGGTCGGCGCGGTCCAGCGCCGTCCAGATCTCCACTGCCGCGGCGGCGAGGGCCCTCCCCGCGCCGGTGAGAACGAGACGGCGGCCGCGTCGTTCGGTCAGGGGCACGCGCGCCGAGCGTTGCAGAACCTTCAGCTGCTGGGAGACCGCCGACGGGGTGATGTGCAGCGCTTCGGCCACGGCGGCGACGCTGCCACGGTCGCCCAGCTCGCGTAGAAGACGCAGGTGGTGCAGATCCATTAGGTATGACTACACCATTGGTTGAGAAGGTCGGCTCTGGTCTTCATCGTCGGCCGGACGCAAGCTGCGGAACGTGCTCAAAGACCTTCCTCTCCTGGCCGTCGCCGTCGTCTGGGGCAGCAGCTATCTCGTCGCCAAGGACCTGACGACGGCCGGTGGGGTGCTGGCCCTGCTGGCACTGCGCTACCTGATCTCAGCCGCCGCGATGCTGCCCGTCCTGGCATTCCGCCGAGCAGCCGTGCGTCGCCGACTGACCGGATCTTGGAGCGTCCGTCGCCGACTGACCGGATCTTGGAGCGTGCGTCGCCGACTGACCGGATCTTGGAGCGTGCGTCGCCGACTGACCGGATCTTGGAGCGTGCGTCGCCCACTGACCGGATCTTGGAGCGTCCGTCGGCCCTTGAGCGGATCTTGGAGTGGTCGTCGCCCGTTCAGCGGATCTTGGAATCGGCGGGAGATCGCTGTCGGGGTGCTGCTCGGATTGACGCAAGCTTCGGTGCTGGCCTTCGAGACCTACGGAGTGGCGCACACGTCCGCCACCAACGCGGGCGTCCTGATCAGCCTGACGATCCTGCTCACGCCGCTGCTCGAAGGCGTCATCCGGCGTCGCTGGCTTCCACCGCGGTTCTTCCTGTCCGCCGCGGTGGCCGTCGGGGGAGTGTTTCTGCTGGTCTCCGGCCCGGGACTGGCGGAGCCGTCGATCGGGGACGCGCTCATCCTGGTCGCCGCGGTGATCCGGGCCGCGCACGTGACGCTCTCCGGGCATCTGGCCCTCGGCCGGAACCACGACACGTTCACGCTGGTCACGGTGCAGACGGTCGTCGGGGCGGTGCTGTTCACGGCGGCCGCTGGAGCTGATCTGGGGACGGCGCTCTCCTCGTACGGAATCAATCAATGGTTTGGGGTGACCTATCTGGCTCTGGGCTGCAGCGTCTTCGCGTTTCTCGTGCAGCTGTGGGCGGTGCGCCGGACGTCGGCCGCGCGTGCCTCGCTGCTGCTGGGCACGGAGCCGGTGTGGGCGGTTCTGATCGGTGTGGGGGTGGGCGGGGAACACCTGACGCCGGTGGTCGTCGCTGGAGTGGTGCTGGTGCTCGCCGGAACCTCGGCGGGGCAGCGGGTGGAGGCAAACGTGCGCCGGGAGCTGCGGAAACCGATAGGTTCACCGGGGTGGCGAACTCGCGTCCGGGAGCAGACGACGGGCAGTTAGTGCCGCGCGGCACCGGACCCGTGCCCGAGGTGCTCCGCGATCACATGACCGATCTGGATCACTTCCTGATGGTGTATCGGTTCGGGCTCGCCGAGATCAAGACGAAGATCGAGATCCTGGCGGAGGAGCTGGCGCACCGTGGCACCGGCAATCCGATCGAGCACATCCGGCCGCGATTGAAGACGCCGGCGAGCATCGCGGCGAAAGCGCAGCGCATCGGGTGCCCGCTCACGTACGCCGACTTGCGCAACCGGATCCGTGACATAGCGGGCATCCGGGTCGTGTGCGGCTTCGTCTCGGACGTCTACACGGTCACTGAGATGCTGACCCGGCAGCCGGACGTCGACCTGGTGCTGACCAAGGACTACATCCAGAAGCCGAAGCCCAACGGGTATCGCAGCCTGCATCTGCTCGTCGAGATTCCGGTCTTCATGTCCGATCGGGTCGTGTCGGTGCCGGTGGAGGTGCAGCTCAGGACGGTGGCGATGGACTTCTGGGCGAGCCTGGAGCACAAGATCTACTACAAGCACAGCCCGCAAGTCCCGGCTCGGCTGCGGGATGAGCTGACGGCTGCGGCGGAGGACGCGGCGCGGCTGGACCAGCGGATGGAGCGGCTGCATCGGGAGATTCACGGTCCGTCGCTGCCGGTGAGTCCATCTCCCGGTCATCGTTCTGCAAGTTGATTCACACCTTGCAAACTCTTGCAATCCGTTCGATTCATCCTAGGCTATGCATGCCTCCCTCCACTGGGGAGGATCTCTCACGAAATTTCGGGCTATTGAGGGATCCTTATGGAATCCAGGAGTGCTATGCGTTCGATCAGCAAGTTGTTCCTCGCGCTGCTCATGGGCATCGCCGGCGTGCTCGCCGCCGTCACGCCGGCCAGCGCCTCTCCGCCGCCGCCCACCCAGCTCGGCGGGCTCGACATCGGCGCCTACTGCCGGACTCTCGGCTATGCCGACGCGGCGCTGACCGGCTCCACCGCCTACGACTGGCACTGCGTCGCCGACGGTCGGCAGGGTGATCTCGCGTTCGACGCCGCTTGCCAGTGGGCGTACGGCAACGAGCACATCGTCGACCGGATCGCCGACTTCTACGATCCGACCTCGGTGTCGTGCTGGTCGGTGCAGCCGGACGTGGTGACGCCGGACTTCGAGTCGTACTGCACCGGCAAGGGTTACAGCGGGTCGGCGCTGCTCGGCGACACCGTCTATGACTGGCACTGTGTGCAGTACAGCCGGGCCGGCCCGACCTATTACGACATCGACGTGCCGACGGCCTGCTCGACGCTGACCTCCGGCTACGCCCGCCTCGACCGCTTCGCCGACTTCTACGACGCGCGCAGCTGGCAGTGCCGGGTCTGATCGGGCTCCGGCGTCTGACCGGGCTCCGGCGTCTGACCGGGCCCCGGCCGTTTTGACGATGCCGGGATGGCGAGCGACGCGCCCGTCGTCCCGGCGTCATGCTGTCTCTGCGTGTCGCGTAGTCGGCGTGTGGCGCTTGCCGGCCGGTTCCGCGGAGGTGGCCCGTGAACCGGCTGTGATTCATCGCTGTCGGGTGCCCGTTTTGTCGACCACCAGTCACAGCCGGAGTCGCGGCCGGTCTCAGTGATGGTCGGTCTCAGTGATGGTCGGTCGCCGGTGACGGCTTGGACACCTCCAGGAAGCCACCATCGGTCACCGCCGGGCCTGACGATCAAGCTGTTTTGGCAGAGCTGTCTCGACGCCGATTCGTCCGCTCTGTTGTGCAGCCGGTGGGGTCGGCCCGGGCGGCGAGCGCACGCGCGCATGTGTTGCGCGGCCGGCGACGGGGTCTACGGCCTCTTCAGGTGTTCTTGGAGAGCTGATGCGAGGTCGGCGGCGGCGGCCAGCTGGGCCGGGGTCAGGCCATCGACGAAGAGCTCTCGGATGGCGCGGAGGTGGGGCGCGGTCGCGCTGTCAAAAGCGGACTTGCCGGCGGGTGTGAGGACCGCCTCGGCGCCGCGGTTGTCGGAGGAGCAGTTCTCGCGGGCCAGCAGGCCGCGGCGCTCCATTCGCCCCAGATGGTGAGAAAGGCGGCTTCGCTCCCAGCTGATGTGAGCGGCCAGGTCGGACGAGCGCATGCGGTTGCCGGGTGCCTCGGTGAGCGCGAGCAGCACCGCGTAGTCGCCGGGGGAGAGGCCGGAATCGGACTGTAGGCGGGCGGCGATCCGGGCACGGAGCAGGTCGGTCGTCTCGATGAAGTCGCGCCAGGTCTGGAGCTCGACGCGATCGGGAAGGCTTCGGGGCATAAACGCTCACCTCCGGTAGTTGACGTGTCCATCATACTGATTGACACGTCAATCATGGAGCAACGGAGGAAGCCATGTTTCTCGGACTCGACACGTTCGGTGACGTCCCTCAGGACGACAGCGGCGCGCTCGTCTCGCACGCCGCCGCGATTCGGCAGGTCGTGGCCGAGGCCGTGCTCGCCGACGAACTCGGCGTCGACGCGATCGCGCTCGGCGAGCATCACCGCCCGGAGTACTCGATCTCCACGCCGGAGACCGTCCTGGCCGGCATCGCCGGGCTCACCAAGCGGATCAAGCTCGGTTCCGGTGTGACGGTGCTCAGCTCGGACGACCCGGTTCGAGTGTTCCAGCGATTCGCCACGGTGGATGCGATCGCCAACGGGCGCGCGGAGGTCATTCTCGGACGCGGCTCGTTCACCGAGTCGTTCCCGCTGTTCGGCTTCGACATGAGCCAGTACGACCTGCTCTTCGAGGAGAAGCTTGACCTCTTCGTGAAGCTGCTGGACGAGCGGCCGGTGACCTGGAACGGTCAGACCCGCCCGGCTCTCATCGACGCTGATGTGTTCCCGAAGACCGAGTCCGGCCGGCTGACGACCTGGGTCGGCGTCGGTGGATCACCGCAGTCGGTGGTGCGCACGGCCCGGCACGGTCTGCCGCTCATGCTGGCGATCATCGGCGGACAACCCGAGCGGTTCGCTCCCTACGTCGACCTCTACAAGCGCGCCGCCGAGCAGCTCGGCACCGTCGCGCAGCCGGTCGGGATGCATTCGCCGGGATTCATCGCGGACACCGACGAACTGGCCAAGGAGATCTTCTACCCGCACTACAAGATCCAGCGGGACCGGATCGGCGCCCTTCGCGGCTGGCCGCCGCTGCGCAAGGCCGAGTTCGACGCCGAGGTGGAGCACGGATCGCTCTACATCGGCTCGCCGGAAACGGTCGCGCGCAAGATCGCCAAGGGAGCGGGAGCGCTCGGTGTGGGCCGGTTCGACCTGATCTACACGGCCGGTGCGCAGCCGGTCAGCGCCCGGATGCGCGCGGTGGAATTGTTCGGCGCTAAGGTCGCTCCGATGGTGCGGGAGATGATGGCGGAATGACGACGGTCGGCATTCTCGGTGCGGGGAAACTCGGCACCGTTCTGGCGCGGCTCGCGGTGGCCGCCGGTTATGACGTTCTGGTCGCCGGATCGGGCGATCCGGCGAAGATCCGGCTGATCGTCCAGGTGCTGGTTCCGGGTGCTTCGGCGGTTTCCGCCACGGAGGTGGCGGCGAAGGCGGACATCGTCGTTCTGGCGTTGCCGCTCGGCAAGTACCAGACGGTTCCGGCCGCGGAATTGCGCGGGAAACTGGTGATCGACGCCATGAACTACTGGTGGGAAGTGGACGGTGTCCGCACTGACCTGGGCTCGTCCAGTGAGCTCGTGCAGGCGTTCCTGCCGGAGTCGCGGGTCGTCAAAGGCTTCAACCACATGGGCTATCACGACGTCGAGGCGGAGTCCGCGAAAGCCGGCTCGCCGGGGAGGAAAGCCATCGCCATCGCCGGTGACGACGATTCCGCCCTCGCCGCCGCCGCGGCTTTCATCGATTCTCTCGGCTTCGACGCGGTGATTGCCGGGCCGCTCTCCACGGGGGTACGAATGGAGCCCGGCACTCCACTGTTCGGCGCGAATGAGGACGCGGCGACCGTCAAACAGTTGCTGGCGTCCTAGTCCGGGCGGCAGCCGCGCCCACCACGACCTGCAGAACAGCGAATCCCGCCACCAGAAGAAGCGACGCTTTCCACGTGCCGGTCTGCTCGGCGAGCAGACCGGCCAGGAAGGGCCCGCAGGCCGCCAGCAGGTAGCCCAGTGACTGGGCCATTCCGGACAGCCTTGTCGTCTCGGCGTGGTCCCTGCCGCCGAGGCTGATCAAGGTCAGCGCGGTCACCAGTGCGGCGCCCTGACCCAGCCCGGCGATCGCGGCCCAGACGACGGCGATGCCCGGCGCCGCCAGCAGCCCGATGATCGCGATCAGGACGGGGAGGCTGGCGATCACCGCGCCGGCCGGGCGGAGGCGCTCCGGGCGGAGCAGGAACGGGATCGCCAGGCCGCCGAGGATGCCCATGCCCTGGAAGAGGAAGAGGTGCAGGCCGGCGGTGCGTTCGGATAGTCCACCGTCGATCTCGATGGTCGGCAGCCAGGTGACGAGCACGTAGAAAGTGGTCGACTGCAGGCCCATGAACGCGGTGATCAGCCAGGCGCGCGGCTGCCTCCACACGCTGATCGTTTCCGGACTGCTTGTCGTGGCCGGACTTGGGCGATCTTGGAGTGTCCGGGTGCGGGGCAGCCAGATCACCGCCACGATGAGCGCCAGCAGCGACCAGATGGCGAGCGCCAGCCGCCAGTCGGCCAGCCCGGCGATCGGCACGGCCAGCGCCGAGGCCGTCGCCGCCGCGAGCGTGATGAACGCCGTGTAGAAGCCGGTCGCGCGCGAGACATTCCGGGCATAATCCCGCTTCACGATTGCCGGGACCAGCACATTGCCGACCGCGATGGCACAGCCGATCACGAGGGTGCCAACCCAGAGACCCCCACTTCCCGTGTACGAACGGACGACGCCACCCGCAGCGAGAACCAGCAGCGCGAGAAGTACCGCCCGTTCGGTCCCCAGGCGGCGGGACAACCGGTGCACCTGAGGCGACACCAGTGCGAACGCCAGCAACGGCAGCGCACCGAGCAATCCCTGGGCGGCCTCGCCGAGATGCTGGTCCGCGCTGATCTGCGGGAGCAGCGGCCCGACCGCGGTGATCGCCGGGCGCAGGCACAACGCGACGAGGAAGACGGTGGCAGTCATCACGATCACTTTCTACACCCGCCTCCGCGCCCGTCCGCCGCCGCTAGTGGATCTAGTAGGCTCGGTGCGCTCGTGGGTGGCAACGAATTAGGGACGCTGATGAACGACGACGGCGAGTTCCGCGCCGACCGCACGCAGGAGATCTTCCTTCCCGCCGTGGCTCAGGCCGTGCCGCCTCAGCACGGTGGCGCCGAGGTCGTGGAGGCGGCGGCGTACCGGGGCCGCACCCACTTCGAGCGCGAAGTGGTCGAGAAACTCGCTGCCGCCGCGGCGCGATCCATCCCCGGCGTGGCCGAGCTCGGCGGCGACGTCGCACGGTTCTTCAACACCGTCCTCGACAAGATCGGCCTGGACAAGGTCGGCGACGCCACGCGCGGAGTGTCGGCCAAGGTGGACGGCCTCGACGTCGACCTCACCGTGGTCCTGGTGATCGCCGCCGGTGAAGTGGTGTCGGAGGTGACCGCAGCGGTGCGTACCGCGGTGATCGAGGCGGTCGAGAACTACGGCCTGCACGTGAGCAACGTCGACGTCAAGGTCGACGACATCCGCTTGCACCACGAGTGACCGCCAGCATGGTCCACCCGATTTCGGTCTAGCCTCCTAGGACGCCTTTGGCCGGGAGTGAACGGTCACGGTGGTGCGGGCTGCTCGCCGGCGACGGCGGTTCGGGGAGATGAGATCAAAGCCGCAGGGATCAGGGGCGACGGCGGAGATTGAAGCCGCCGGGCTCAGCGGCGGTGTCGGCGGCGCGCCAGGAGGAGGCCCAGGGCGGCTCCGGCGACGATCATTGCGGCTGCTGCTGCGGTTGCTCCCAGAGGGAACTCGCGGGCAGCGGGAACTGCGTCGGCCTGTGCGGGCGCGGCCTGCGGCGACCCGGCCTGCGATGAATCGGCCCGCGGCGATCCGGCCTGCGGCGATTCGGACTGCGGTGACTCGGCTGAAGGCTTGGTGGACGGGGAGACGGCTGCCGGCGGAGAGGAATCGGGTGGCAAGGGGTAGCTCAGGATCGGGACGTCGGTGCCCTCGGAGACCGTCAGCAGTGAGGAACCATCCGCGCTGAAGGTGATCGACTCGCCTTGGGGCTCGTCGGGCAGGGCGGTCGTCCGGGTGCTGCCCTTCGTCAGGGCCGCTACCACGTCGCCGTCGGGCAGGTCGTATTCGAAGGCGTCGGCATAGGTGCGCAGCACCACTCGCGAGCTGGACTGGCCCGCGCCGGTGATGACCAGGCGGCCGGCGAAGCCGAACGGGTTGGTGGTTCCGCTCAGGGGGATCGCCACGTCGCCGGCTCGGCGCAGGGGAGTGGTCCTGCCTGATCGCAGCGGGCCGGTCGGGACGTAGAGGCCGGCCGTCACCGGGTCCTTGGTGATGACTACCGGTGTGCCGTCGCCGGAGATGAGCAGCGCCTCGGCGTCGTGGGCGCCGTCCGGGTAGGAGAGGCGGAACAGGGACGGTTTGCGGGCGCCGGGCGCGAGCCTCCACAGGGCGATCGTGGTACGGGTGCCGCCGTTGTCACCGATGTCGCCGACCCAGATGGTGCCGTCCGGGCCGCGGGCCAGGTCTTCGGTGTCGCGCGGCCGGGACGGGTAGGAGACCGTACGCACGACCTTGCACTTCCTGTTCAGGAAGAAGATCTTCCGGCCGTCCGGATCGTCGGCGCCGTCGTTGACGACGACATAGCCGGACCCGTCGGTGAGCAGTCCGGAGATCTCGTTGAGCCGATCATCGGTGATGCGGCAGACCGTGGAGGGGGAGGAACCCGCCGCCACGGGGTTGGCCGCCATGACGACGGCGATGACGGCAGCCGGGATCACCATGGGAAGCACAGTATCCGCCGCGGAACAGGGTCCCGCCCGGACGGGCGGGACGCTCCGTTCGTACAGGGATCAATTGCGCCAGGTGTCACTCAGAGTGACTGACCCGCTTGCCGGAACCGTCGCCGTGCGATTGGCGCCGGACTCCCAGGTGACCGTGCCGTCGGCGTTCTTGCGGAGGTACTTGTATTCGAAACTGGTTCCGGCGGGCAGCGAGACCGTGCCCTTCCAGACCGGGTAGGAAGCGGACGAGAGGGCCACGGCGCTCGCCGGCGCCCAGTTGCCGAGAGCCGCCTGGTTGCCGACGACGAAGATGTTCTGTCCGGGAGTGGTCGTCGCGTTGACGCCGAAGACAGCGCCGCCCGAGACGGAGGACGTAGGAGCGACCCCGCCGGTGGCTCCCACATGGATCGCCACCGCTTCACCGGGCGCGATCGTCGCCGTGAACTGCCCCGACGAGTTGACCGTGTAGGTAGCCGCGCCGCACGCCGACGGATCTCCATGCTGAACATCGCAGTACGTCCCGGCCGGCAACGACGTCTGGAACGTCCGCGTCAGCGAGCTGCTCTCGTGGTTGATTGCCACGAAACCCTTGCTGCCGCGACCGAAAGCGATCTGGTCGCCGCCGTTGCTCCACCAGTTGGTGACGGCGGTGCCGGAGACGGCGTTGCGGAAGCCGACCATGTTGCCGATCTGCCGCCAAGCGTGCTGGCACTTCCAGCCGTCGCTGTAGCAGGCGTTCACGGTGCCGCCGTTGGGCGGTCCGGCGTCGTGGTCGGTGAACTCGTATCCGGAGTTGACGTCGGGGGCGCCGTACGGCCAGGCGAGCGTGAAGACCTGGGCGAGGGTGTACGCCGACCCGTTCTTGTAACTGAGCGTGTCGCCGCCGCGCTCGGTGTCGTGGTTGTCGACGAAGACGCCGGCCTGGTTGCTCGGCAGGTAGCCCCACGCCGTCCCGAAGTTGCTGAGGTAGGCGAGGTTCTCGTTGAGGAACACCCGCTTGAGGTCGCGGGCGAACCGGAACTCCTGCACGTCGCCGGTGCCGGTGTACTCGGTCGGCTGCACCGCCTCGCCGCTTCCGAAGATGACCTCCTGCTTCCAGAAGGCGCCGGTGTTCGCCAGCTTCGCCTTGATGCCGGACAGGTCGGAGGCGGACATGTGCTTCGCCGCGTCGATGCGGAAGCCGTCCACGCCGAGCGAGGCGAGGTCGTTGATGTATCCGGCGATCTTGCCGCGGACGTAGTCGCTGCCGGTGTTCAGGTCGGACAGGTTGACCAGTTCGCAGTCCTGGACGTTCGACCGGTTCGTGTAGTCGCTGATCGCCGACCGGCAGGAGTGGAAGTCCTGGTCGGAGTAGTAGCCGGGGTAGTTGTACTTGCTGTACGAGGTGCCGCCGGTGCCCGTTCCCGATCCCGCGCTCATGTGGTTGATCACCGTGTCGGCGATGACCTTCACGCCGGCGGCGTGGCAGGTGCTGACCATCGAGGCGAAGGCGTTCCGGTCACCCAGACGGCCTGCGATCTTGTACGAGACCGGCTGGTACGACGTCCACCACTGGCTGCCCTGTATGTGCTCCTGCGGCGGCGAGACCTGGACGAACCCGTACCCGAGCGGGCCGAGCCGGTTGGTGCACTCCTTCGCGACCGAGGCGAAGGACCACTCGAACATCACGGCGGTGACGTCCTTGGTGCCGGGCGGGGACGCGTACGCGTCGGGTCCGCTGACGAGCGAGGCGACGCCGAATCCACCGAGACCGACGGCGAGGGTGGTGGCGGCGAGTGCGGTGGCGAGACGACTTCGGGGCATGGGGACTCCTGCCGGGGGACGGGTACAAGCCGTGCGGGGACACGGCTTGCTGCAACAGGATTGAAACTTTCTGCAAATCTTTGCGACAAAAATAGGTACCCGTCAGTGGTTCGTCAAGAGCGCTTGTCCTTGCGTGCCTGCTTCCGTGAGTTCGTCGCCCTGGTGGAGGCCGCTCGTTTACGCAGCTCCGGCGATTGAGGACGGCGATCAGTACGCTGCGGAGCCAACTTCTTCGGGGACTTGGGCACGGGGCGCGGAGGGGGATCGGCCTTCAAGCGCTCGGCCTCGTACGCCGCCGCGCTCGCCTGCGCCAGCACCGCCAGCCGCGTGCTCACCGTGGCGAGCAGGCCCTCGAAGACCTCGGCCTTCGCGCGCCGGCGGGCGTTCTGCGCATGGGCCTTGCCTCGTCCACCGGCCTCCTCGACGCGGGTCGCGGCCCGCCGCCGGTACGCCTTCACGTACTTGTTCCGTGCGCGCCGCACCCGATTGTGCAGGTCGATCAGGGCGTCCTCGTCCAGTTCGGCGATCCGTTCCGGTTCGGTCTCCCGGACCAGGGCCAGTTCCGTTTCGGTCAGCGATCCCAGCAGAGCATCCATGAACCGACGCTAGGAGCGCCCGCCCGAGACCTGCCTCATCCAGGAAGGGTGAGATGGCCGAGCAGCGCGCCTCTCGGCGGCCGAGGTGCGGGCCGGGCGGATCTGGGTACGGTCGTGGGGGTGGAGAGACAGCGTTTCCTGGCCGGCATGCGGGTCGGGGCCGGGCTCGCCGCGGCCGGATTCGTGCTGGCGATCACGTTCGGCGCCACCGCGAGAGAGCAGGGCTGGAGCGCGCTCGCCGCGATCGGCGCTTCCGTGCTGATCTTCTCCGGATCGGCACAGTTCGCGCTGCTCGCGGCGCTGGCCGGCAGCGGCGGGGTCGGGCCGGCCATCGGTGCCGCGCTCCTGATCAACGGGCGGTTCCTGCCGATGGGGCTGGCGGTCGGGCCGAGCCTGTCCGGCGGCCGGTTCCGGCGGGCGTTGCAAGGGCAGGCCGTCGTGGACGGCTCGTGGGTGGCCGCGCATCAGGGCGGCGGCCGGTTCGACAGGTGGAAGCTGTTCGGCGCGACGATCGTGCAGTGGCCGGCGTGGGTGGCCGGCACCGCGCTCGGCGTGATCGGTGCACCCTCGTCCGACCTGGTCGAACGGCTCGGGCTGGACGTGGTCTTCCCGGCGTTCTTCCTACTCGTGCTCCTCGACGAGCTGAGGACGCGGCGCTCGGTGCGAGGTCCGCTGCTCGCCGCGGCGATCGGCGCGGGGATGGCGGCGGCGCTGCTCTGGTGGGTGCCGGCCGGGATCGCGCTGCTGGGCGCCACGGTGGGCGCGCTGGTCGGTCTTCGCGCGCAGGAGCCTGCTGAGCAGGCGACTTCCGAGGGGGTACGCCGGTGACGCTGTGGTTGGCGATCTTCGCGGTAGCGGCCGGCAGTTTCGCGGTGAAGGCCGCGGGTCCGGCGCTGCTCGGCGATCGGGAGCTTCCGGGCTGGAGCCTCGGGGTGATCGCGTTGCTGGCGCCGGCGCTGCTGGCCGCGCTCGTCGTGGTGGAGGTGCTCGGCCGCCGGTGGGCCGATCTGGATTGGACCGTGCCGGTCGCGCTCGCCGTCGTGGTGATCGCGCGCCTGGTGAAGGTGCCGCTGCTGCTCGCGGTCCTGCTCGGCGTGCTGACGGCGGCGGGCCTGCGCGCGCTGACCGGCTGAGGTGAATAGCCGGCGACCCGGATGGGTACACAAGGGACGTCCACGTACCAGCCGGGAGGAGCCCGCGATGTCCCAGCCCACGAGCACCCGCCGTGGTATAACCCCCGCTCGGGTCTGCACGATTCTGGCCTTCGTCTTCGCGGTGTTGGCCTTCCTGTTCTCACCGCTGCTGTTCGGCCTGGCCGGGCTGGTGCTCGGTGTCGTCGGTGGCTACCTCGGCGACCGCCCGCTGGGCTGGTACGCGGCCGGCGCGAGCGTCGTCGGCGCGATTCTCGGCGTGATCGTGGCGTCGGCCCTGCTGGGCTGACGACGAATCAGGGGACGTGCTTGCGTACCCAATCGGTGACGATCGTGGCCAGGGCGTCCTGACTCTCGGAGAAGGTGTGGGTCGCCCCGGGGATCACCACGATCTCCGAGCCGGGCGGCAGCAGGTGCGCGCCGGTCGCCGTGACCGCCGCCAGCGCCTGCTCCTGCTCGCCGGTGTCGCCGTGTACGACCAGGACCGGCGTCGTCACCGCGCCGAGCAGTTCCTCCTGGGTGCCGTCCGCGCCGAGGCGGGGCTTCTGCCGGTTCACCACCACGTGGCTGCGGATCGGGGAGTCGTCGAGCGGCAGGAGCACGTCCTCGTCGCGGTACCAGGCGGCGACCTGCTCCTCGGTGAAGAACGGGTACGGCCGGTCGCCCTGGCCGGCGCCGGTGACGGCCCCGGTCAGCACCAGCGTGACCACGTGCGGGCGGGACGGCGCGACCCGCAGCGACACGGCCGAGCCGAGGCTGTGGCCGTGCAGGACCTGGCGGGTGTAGCCGAGCGAGTCCAGGTGGTCCAGCGCGACAGCGGCGTCGTCGAGCAGCCGGGCGCCGTCGACCACACCGCCGGGCGACGCGCCGAAGCCGCTGAAGTCGAGGCGCAGCACCGCGTGGCCGAGCCGCGCGTACTCGAACGCCAGCCGATCGAAGCGTCCCCCGGCCCGGCGGTCGGAGAGGAACCCGTGCAGCAGCAGGATCGCGCTGTCGCCACTGCCGGGAACGAAGTCGTAGGCGAGCCGGCCGTCGAGTGTCATGGCAGCCCACCCTATATTCCTACTTAGTTAGTAGGCAATGTGTGCTTGTTCATTGACGATGCTGGTTGTCCGCATCGACCATGGCGATCATGTTGCGAAGACTCGCCGCCTCCACCGCGGCTGCCGTCCTCCTCGTCACCGGCGGGAACGCTGCCGCCGCTCACGCCGACGCCCTGCCCTCGGTGCCGCCCACGGCGCCGTCGATCGGTGACATCGCCGGTTACCCGCGCCAGGCGACGCTCCCGGTCTGGCCGGACGACCCGGACGACGCCTCGATCCCGATCGGCGTCATCCCGTACGACGAGATCGCGCCGAAGCTCAACGCTCTGCAGGCGTCGAGCGACCGGGTCTCCGCCCGGGTGGCCGGCACATCGTCCGGTGGCTACGACCTCTACGTCGTCACGGTGACCGCGCCCGAGTCACGTGCCGAGGCCCAGCAGCAGGAACGCTGGAAACGGCTCATCGAGGACGACCCGGTCCGGGCCCGCACCGACCGGCGGCTGCTGCGCGACTACAAGACCCCGCTCTTCGTGAACGCCAACATCCACGGCAACGAGTGGGAGGGCACCGACGCGGCGCTGCGGGTCATCGAGGAGTACGCGACCAGCACCGATCCGGCGGTCGCGACGCTGCTGAAGCGCAACCGGCTGGTCTTCAACATCACGTCCAACCCGGACGGCCGGGTCGCCGGAACCCGGGCCAACGCCGCCGGCTACGACCTGAACCGCGACCTGACGATCGTCTCGCAGCCGGAGACGAACCTGATCCGCGAGCTCGCCGTCGACGTCAAGCCGATCATCACACTCGACCTGCACGGGTACGTCAGCCCGACCCTGTTGCACCCGAGCACCCCGCCGCACAACGTCAACAACGAGTACGACCTGTTCATCAAGCACGCGCTGCCCAACGCGCTCGGCATCGAGCAAGGCCTCAAGGACCTGGGGTACCCGGAGACGCAGAGCGCCCGCATCCCGTTCCGGGACGACGAGCCGGGCGTCTGGGACGACTTCCCGCCGATCTACGTGCCGTCGTTCTCGTTGCTGCAGTCGAGCATCCCGTACACCATCGAGGCGCCGCTGAACCCGCGCGGCAACCTCACCGCCGCCGAGAAGCTGCGCCGGTCCGGGATCAACACCGACGTGCACGAGGTGGCGATCAAGAAGTCGCTGGAGTACATCCAGACCCATCGCGACCAGGTCATCTTCGACCAGGCCGAGGTCTACCGCCGGGGCTGGGCCGGTGAGCCGCTGCGGGACATCCCGGACGGCTACGTGCCCGGCTGGGGCCCGGAGGACGACTACCGCACCGAGTTCCCGCGTTCCTACGTGATCCCGGCCGGCGACCGGCAGCACTCGGCGGTGGCCGCGGCACGGCTCGTCGACCTGCTCCTGGGCAGCGGCGGACGGGTCTGGGAGGCGGAACGGTCCTTCCGGGCGGGCGGTCGGACGTACCCCGAAGGCTCCTATGTCATTGATCTTCACCAGCCGAAACGCGGCATCGTGAACTCGCTGCTGGAGCCGGGCGCGGACATCACCGACCGGGTCTCCGACCTGTACGCCGGACCGGCCGGCTGGAGCCAGGGCCTGACCTGGGGCGCGACCGTCGACACCCTCTGGAGCGACCTGCCGCGCGTCGAGCTGGACCGGGTCTACGACGGCGTGGTGCGGGGTGGACTGCCGGACGGGCGCGCCGACCACCGGCTCGACATCCAGGACGCGGCCGACCTGCGCGCGGTGAACGACCTGCTCGCGAGTGGTGCCCGCGTCTACCGCCAGGCGGACGGCTCGGTGGTCGTCCCCGCCGAGTCACGGCGTCTCGTCAAAGCCGCCGTCAAGGAGCACCGGGTCACCTTCACGAAGGCCCCGAAGCGCTGGTCGGGCACGCTGGTCGACGAGATCGTGGTCGGGTACGTCGGCGGCGTCGAAGCGCGGGACACCCTCGCCGACACCGGCTTCACGGCCCGTCAGGTGACCGCCGCGACGCTCGCCGCCACCCTGACCGACGACGTCGACGTTCTGCTGGTCGCGAGCACCCTGAACCCGGCCACGCTGACCGCGGAGAACAAGGCGGCGCTGGACGCGTACCTGGCCCGTGGCGGCGGCGTGGTCGGCCTGGACAGCGCGGGACCGGCGTTCAGCAACGCCGCCGGGCTGCTCAGCGTGACCGCGAACTCCGGGCCGGGCCTGGCCAGCGGCGTCGTCAACGTGGTGAACAGCGGCGGTCCGATCACCTCGGGCGCGATCCCGCACTCGTTCATCGCGCAGCCGGTCTGGTACACCGGGCTCGGCGCCGGTGTGACGGTCGAGCAGTCCTACGCGGCGGATCCGCTGCTCGCGGGCTGGTGGTCGGCGGGTTCTCCGCAGGGCCAGGATCAGGCCGCGGGACAGGCCGCGATCGTGCGCGGGACCACTGCCGCCGGCAACGGCGTGGTGCTGATCGGCACCGACCCGATCTGGCGGCTGCACGCCAAGGGCCTCCAGTCCCAGCTCGGAAGGGCTCTGATCTGGGCCGGCTGAAGAGGGCTCGCCGATGATGTCACTCGCGCGCCGGATGCAGTCGACGATATTTGCTGGTAGACAAATAACGTGCCGGACGACTACTTCATGATCAGCCGGGAGCCCTCGGCTCCCGGCCCGATCCGGTTGTCGTTCTCCGGCGACCTCGACATGGGCGCCCGCGACGAGATCGAGGAGGCGCTGGTCGACGCCGTCAAGGAGGCCCCCGCCGCCGGGGTGGTGGCCGACCTGCGCGGAGTCCGGTTCATCGACTCCGAGGCGGTCAGCGCGATCCTCGAGGGTTACCTGGCCGCCGAGCGCGCCGGAGTGGGGTTCCGGCTCTCCGGCGCGCTCGGCATCGTGCGGCGCGTCTTCGACGTGATCGGACTGGAGCATCTCTTCGACGAGTAGCACTATCCTGTGTGGATGACGCTGTCCGCATTGATGGGTGTCATCGCAGCCGCGCTGCTCGCGGCTCTCCTTCTAGGCTGGTTCGTGCAACGCCTGATCGATCGCAGGCGGGCGGGCCGTTTTCCCGAGCTCGATCCCTACTACGTGGTGGCCCTGGCCGAGCCGGAGGCCCGCGGCGACGTCTACGCGCCGGCCGCCGCGGCCCTGCTGGCAGCGGACCTGATCGCCATCGACGACGAGGGCATGGTGACGGCGACCGGGCGCGGCCGGGCTCCGGAGCAACCCCTCGAGGCGGCCCTGCTGGCGTGGGTCGCCACCGCGGAGGAGCCGATCGCGCTCGCGGCCGCCCGGTGGGACGACGGCCTGAGGAAACGGCGCAAGGAGTTCCTGCGCGAGCAGGCCCGGCGGGTCCGGCCGATGGAGGACGGCCTGCGCGGGGCAGCGCAGTCCATCGTGTTCCTGCTCGCGACCTTCTATTCCGTCCAGATCATCTACTTCGGCCGGCTCGAGGTGAACAACGTCGGCGACTTCCTGCTGTCGATCGTCGTGTTCCTCGTGTTCTGGCTGCTGATCCTCGTTCCGGCCGTCTGGATCGTCTCCAAGATCTGGCCGAAACGCCGTGACCTGTTGCAGAAGCACTGCGCCGCGTTGCCCCCGCACCCGGCCCTCGCGGCTCTCAACAGCGAGCAGACGGAGCTGCTGAGAACCAGCCGGTTCTACATATCCCCGGCCGCGAAGGAGCGGTGGGCCGCCCTGCTGCGCGAGGCCGAGAGCGTCAACACCGGCTCGGACACGTTCTAGCTAGATCGCCGCGATCAGGGTGTAGATCATCGCCTTGATGTCGTCGCGCAGCGCGGTCACGGCGACGATCAGGCCACCCGCGATGAGGGCGGCGAGCAGCGAGTACTCGACGGCGGTGGCGCCCTCCTCCGAGGAGCCGGCGTTGCGGGCGTGTGCGAAGAGAAGCCTGACGAGCTCCACGGGGAATCACCTTCCATCTACGGGTCCTGGCTGCGCCGTCTTGGATCGGTCGCGGGCAGCCCGGGTTGAGGGCCCGGACGGGTCAGATGACTTCCGGCAGGATGGCGTCCATGTTCCGCTCGGCCAGGGCGGCGATCGTCATCGACGGGTTGCAGGCGCCGGTCGAGCCGGGGATCAGCGCGCCGTCGGTGACGTAGAGGCCGCGCTGGTCGCGGACCCGGCCGTACCGGTCGCAGACCGCGCCGATCACCGCGCCGCCGAGCGGGTGGTAGGTGGTCGTGTCGAACCTCGTCGTGTCGATCAGCAGGGAGCCGCCGACGATGCCGGTGATGCGGTCGCGGATCGCGGTGGTGAGCCGGGCGTCGTACTCCTGCTTCCAGTACAGGACCGCGTCGTCCTTGCCGGCGTCGTAGCGGAACTCGCCGAGCGGCTCGACCAGGCCGAAACCGATCAGGCTCGTGGTGCCCAGGTCGAGCGGGAACGGCACCGGGCCGTGGATGATCGTGAGCGTGGGCTCCCGCACGCCGACGCAGGCCGGGCCGCCCTGCAGTGCTCCGGGGGAGTCGCCGGGCGGCGTCCACGCGAAGATCCGGTCGCCGTTGTTGCCCCAGTGCTTGCCGACGCCGTCGGGCAGGTCCGGGATCAGGTTCTTCGCCTTCGCCTTGACGAGCAGGCGGGTGGTGCCGGCCGACCCGGCGCCGAGGAAGAGCGCGTCGGTGACGATCCTCTTGCGGGCCGCTACCCGGCCGCCGGTGGTGATGCGGTCGACGTGGACGACCCAGCGGCCGTCCTTGGCACGCTCGATGTCGCGTACCAGGGTAAGGGTTTGCACGTGGACCAGCCCGGTCGCCTCCGCCTCGGCGAGATAGGTGACGTCCAAGGTCCGCTTGCCGGCGTTGTTGGCGCCGTAGATCACGTCGCCGGTCGAGTAGGAGGGTGGCAGCTCACCGCGCAGTTCGCGGCGGACGACGTCCCAGTCCATCGGCAGGGGGACGCGGAAGGGGCGCAGGCCTTTCCCGCTCACTTGATCATGGAACATCTTCGCGGCTCGGTATTGCCTCACCCCGAGGAGATCCCGGGGGATCGGCGCGGGACGCAACTTCGACGCGACCCTACGGTAGAAATCCTGATCGAAAGCGGTCCAGTCCATGCCCGGCGGCATCGATCGCGCGAACGCCTCCTCGCTCGGCTGGATCGTCATGCCGTGGTAGACCAGCGATCCACCGCCGACGCCGGCGCCGCAGAGGATGTCCATGCCGCGGCCGCGGACGCGTTCCAGCACGCCGGTGTACGGCGCCCAGGCCGCGAGCGGGGAACCGGTCATCACCGGGCCCGGGGCCAGCCAGGACGCCCGCTTGTCCGGGGCGAAGAGCCGGGGGAACGTGTTGCCGCCGGGGCGGGCCGGCCAGCGCAGCCCGCGTTCCAGGACCAGGGTCGGTACGCCGGCGCGGGCCAGGCGCAGGGCGGTGACCGACCCGCCGAAGCCGGTGCCGATGACGACGGCGCGCCGTCTCTCGTCCTCGATGGCGGGCAGCCCGACGGCCGCGGCTCCGAGAGCTTTCAGGACTGTTCTTCTCCGCAATGACACGGGAAGGGAGTCAATCAGACATTCCACCTGATCGACCCACAAGTCATCCGATCTAGTATTTGAGGTACTTACGTGTCAGTTTCGCGACTTTCTCCACCAGCTTCATCCCGTTATCCTGCGACAGGTTGCTCCGCGACAGAACCACGAGCGACACGTCGACATCCTCGTCCTCGGACGTGACCCGGCCGATCGTGTTCACCACCCATTTGCCGCCGTCGGCGGTCCGGGTGTCCCAGCCGTTCTTCACCGTCGCGGTCTCGCCCTCGGTGGCGACGACCGGCACACCCCAGTCCTGCTCCTCGTCGACCCCGGTCATGAGATCGAAAGCGGTCTCCTGGGATTCCTCGTCGAGCGGGCTGTCCTTCCCGTCGAACTGCGAGAGCAGCTTCACCTGATCCTCGGCCGTCGTCCGGGTCAGGCCCCAGCGCACGTCGATCGTCGTCGCGGTCAGCCCCAGCGTCTTGTTGCACTTGGTCACCGCCGGCTTGCCGCCGATCCGCTGGAACAACGCCGTGGTGGCGTCGTTGTCGCTGAGCTGGATCATCGGCTTGGCCAGGTTCATCTCCGCCGACGAGATCGTGCGGCCGGCGTCCTGCGCCTTCAGCAGCGTGCAGGCGAGGATGTCGGCCTTCACGATGCTGGCGGTGTCGTACTTCGCCGAGCCCTTGTACTCGTACGTCTCCCCGGTCCTGGCGTCGAGGAAGGCCACCGAGAAGCTGCCCTTGACCTTCTTGAGAGCCGCGTCGAGGGCGTCGGCGTCCTTCTCCCACCGGATGGCGGCCATCTCCTGCGCGGAGGGCCCGGCCTTGTACGCGACGGTCGGCGTCAGGTCGAGACCGGTGTAGGCCAGAGCCCCGCCACCGAGCACCACGACGGCCGCCATCGCCGGAATCAGCAATCGAGACACGCGGGCCATCCTGCCTAACTCAGCCAACTGCCAGTTTCCCGGGGCCCGGGTGCGGTAACTGCCTGGGCGTGATCAGCGAAGAGATCTGCCCGCCCGAACCCTGGCAGGTGCGCGAGACCCGGCTCGACACCGGCCTGCTCGCCCAGACCGAGTCGGTGCTCGCGCTCGCCAACGGCTACCTCGGTCTCCGCGGCAACCTCGACGAGGGCGAGCCGCACGAGATCTCCGGCACCTACCTGAACTCGTTCTACGAGGAACGGCCGCTGCCGTACCCGGAGGGCGGCTACGGCTATCCCGAACAGGGGCAGACCGTCGTGAACGTGACGGACGGCAAGCTGATCCGGCTGATGGTCGACGACGAGCAGTTCCACGTCGGCAACGGCGTCCTGCACTCCCACGAGCGCGTCCTCGATCTGCGCGCCGGATTGCTGCGCCGCGACGTGGACTGGGAGTCGCCGGCCGGGCAGCGGGTACGCGTCCGCAGCCGGCGACTGGTCTCGTTCACCCAGCGGGCGGTCGCCGCGATCTCCTACGAGGTCGAGGCCACCGACCGGCCGGTGCGGATCACCGTGCAGTCCTGCCTGGCCGCCAACGAGGAGCAGGTGAAGGTCTCGGACGACCCGAGGGTCGCGGCCGCGCTCAAGGATCCCCTGATCGCGGTCGAGCAGGACACCGAGCAGCACGGCGCCGTCCTGCTGCATCGCACCCGGCGCAGCGGTTTCCTGATGGCCGCCGGCATGGATCACCTGATCGACGTCGAGGGCGACTACGAGGAGGAGACCGACGTCCGGGCCGATTGGGCACGCACGACGGTGGTCACCCTGCTGCCGCCCGGCGGGCGTCTGCGCATCATCAAATTCCTGGGGTACGGGTGGAGCGCCGAGCGATCGGTGGAAGCGCTGCGCGACCGGGTGGCCGCCGCGCTGAACACCGCGCGTCACACCGGCTGGGACGGTCTCGTGGCGGAACAGCGGGCGTACCTCGACGATTTCTGGGAGGCGGCCGACGTCGAGATCGAGGGTGATCCGGCACTCCAGCAGGCCGTCCGGTTCGGGCTCTTCCACGTCCTGCAGGCCGGCGCCCGCGCCGAGGGCCGGCCCATTCCCGGCAAGGGCCTGACCGGTCCCGGGTACGACGGGCACGCCTTCTGGGACACCGAGGGCTACGTCCTGCCACTGCTGATGTACACCGCGCCGCGGGCCGCCGCCGACGCCCTGCGCTGGCGCTCCTCGATCCTCACCCACGCCCGGCAGCGCGCCGCCACTCTCGGGCTGCGCGGCGCGGCGTACCCGTGGCGGACCATCGGGGGAGCGGAGTGCTCGGCGTACTGGCCGGCCGGGACCGCGGCGCTGCACCTCAACGCGGTGGTGGCCCGGGCCGTCGACCGCTATCGGATGGTCACCGGGTCGGCGCTGTCGTACGGGCCGGAGATCCTCGTCGAGACCGCCCGGCTGTGGGTGTCGCACGGCCACTTCGACGCCGACGGGGCGTGGCACGTGGACGGGGTGACCGGGCCGGACGAGTACAGCGCGGTCGCCGACGACAACGTGTTCACGAACCTGATGGCGGCCCGCAATCTGCGAGCCGCGGCCTCCTGTGCCGGCGATCTCGGAGTCTCCCAGGAGGAGATCGACGAGTGGCTGGCCTGCGCCGACGCGGTGCACATCCCCTATGACGAGCGGCTCGGCGTGCATCCGCAGTCCGAGGGGTTCACGCGCTACGCGCCCTGGCACTTCCCCGACACGCGTGTCGGTGAGCCGCTGATGATGCAGGCGCCGTACTTCCAGCTCTACCGCCGGCAGGTCGTCAAACAGGCCGACCTCGTGCTCGCCATGCACTGGTGCGGTGACGCGTTCACCGACGAGCAGAAGGCCCGCAACGTCGACTACTACGAGCGGATCACCGTCCGGGACTCGTCGCTGTCGGCCTGCACCCAGGCGGTGATGTGCGCCGAGGTCGGTCACCTCGACCTGGCCCACGACTACGCCTGGGAGGCCGCCATGGTCGACCTGCGTGACCTGCACGGCAACACCCGCGACGGCCTGCACATCGCCTCGCTCGCCGGCGCCTGGTCGGCGATCGTCGAGGGTTTCGGCGGCCTGCGCGAGCTGCCGTCCGGCCCGTCGCTGCAGCCCCGCCTGCCGGAGGGGATCACCAGTCTGAAGTTCGGTCTGCGGCACAGCGGCGAGCGCCTGCTCGTCGAGGCGGATCATTCCTCGGTACGGGTCAGCCTCCGCTCCGGCGGCCGCCTGACCATGAGGCTCTACGGCGAGGAGATCGAACTCAGTCCCGGCTCGCCCGTGGAGCGTCAGGTCGTACCCCTGAAGCCGCTCCTCGGCCCTCCCCGGCAGCCGCCGGGTTACGCCCCGCGGGTCACGGAGTGAACGTGCTGAACAGCTCGGTGAAGGCGTAGTCGTCCTGGGTGATGCCGCTGCACGTGCTGGTCAGGGTGCCGTCCGGGCAGCCGCCGTCGTCACGATCCACCGACCAGAACCGGACGGCTGCGAGATCGTTGGCGGCGGCGTAGTCGAGGAGATCCCGGGCGTCGGCGAGGGTCGTGACGGCGCCGCTGTCGTTGACGCCGATCATCGGGGTGACGCTGAGCTTCGCGATCTTCGGCCGTACCGTCTCGGCGGCTTCGGTGAGGGACGTGCCCTCCTCCAGATTCATGGTCAGCACGTTGACGGTGACGTCGAGGCCGGCCGCGGTGGCGCTCGTCAGCAACGCCGTGCCGGCCTCGTCGAGCCCGCTGCCGTCGTCGGCCATCGGGACGGTCAGGGTGATCACGGTGTCCCGCTCCTCCTGCAGGGCGGCCAGTGCCTCGATGACCGTGTCGGTGTCGAAACCTTGATCCGGGTTGACCAGCACGTCGACGTCGAGGTGGTTGCTGCCGGCGGCGTCCAGCGCCGTCTCGTACGCCGCCGTCAGCTCGCCGGCGTCGCAGACCGCTTCGAGATAGGTGCCGTCCGCCCCGCCCGTCGCGACGGCCACCTCCCCGCCGATCGCCGCGAGCCCGGCAGCGATCTCCGCGTCGTCGATGGCGGTCGTCCCCGCCCAGGTCGGCGTGCACTCCGTGGCGCCGGCGGCCAGCACGAACGCGGCGGTGAAGTCCTTCTGCCCGGTAGCCGCCGTGACGGCCGCGAGGTCACTCCCGGCGGCGACATCGACGTAGGGCAGCACCGTCGCCGTTCCCGCCTTCGCCGCGCGTGCCGCCGTCGCGCCGGCCGTGGCGCTGGCGGCACCGGCCTCCGCGCTGCCGGCTGACCCGCCTCCTCGACCGCCGCCGTCGGCATCCCCGTCACCGCAGTCACCGGCGAGCACGAGCAGGACCACCACAGCGGCGCAGAACGGGCGCATCCTCGCACTATCCCACCGAGTCATCACTGCGGTCGGCCGAACGGTGCACGACGTAGTGCAGGACCACCACGCCGCTCGGCAGCGGCTTCGTGCCGATCAGCGTGAAGCGGTGCGGGTCGAAGGCGGCCTTCGCCAGGGGGACGCCGTCGCCGGCCAGGATCGGGTTGAGTTTGATGACCAGCTCGTCGACGAGTGGTAGCAGCTGACCGGCGAACTCGCCGCCGCCCGCCAGCCAGATGTCCTGACCCTCCTCCTGTTTGAGCTTGGTGACGAAGTCCAGCGGGTCGCCGTCGACGATCTCGACATCGCTCGCCGGGGCGAGCGTGCGGCTGAACACGATCTGGCGCAGGTGGGCATAGGGGCTGGTGATCCCCTCGGCCAGCGCCGGGTCGTAGGTGCGCCGGCCCATCACCACCGTGTCGAATCGCGGGTTCGGCCCGTCGGGCACCCCGAGCGGGCCGCGGGCCTGCGTCGGAACCGTCTCCGGATAGCTCTCGACCATGAACCGGACCACGTCCTCGGTCACGCCCATCCATTCCCACGATCCGTCCGGCGCGGCGATGAACCCGTCGATGGTGCCGGCGACGAAGTACACGAGCTTTCGCATATCCACTCCTAAGCACTACGGATGTCGTGGTCACGAAACTACAGCACCTGTAGTGGTTGCTGCTACCGTGTTCGTCATGCCGAAGAATCCGGAACGCCGTCAGGCGCTCGCCGACGCCGGTCTGCGGGTGCTCGCGGCCGCCGGCGCCCGCGGCCTCACGCACCGGGCCGTCGACACCGAGGCGGGCGTGCCGGTCGGCACCGCCTCCAACTACTTCCGCTCCCGGGACGCCCTGCTCGGCGCGCTCGGTGAGCGGATCATGGAACGGTTCGCCCCGGACCCGGCGGTCGTCGCGGCGCTGTCGGCGAGGGAGCCGAGCCCGGAACTGTTCGTGGACTATCTGCGGTACATCGTCGAGCGCACGACCCGCGAGCCGGAACTGACCCGCGCCCTGATCGAACTGCGCCTCGAAGCGGCCCGCCGTCCCGGCCTGGCAGCGGTCCTCGGCGCCACCCTGCGCGACGGATACCGCGCTGACGTGGCCTATCACGCGACGACCGGGCTTGCCGGCGGCGCATTCGAGATCGCCCTGCTGCACTACGCGATCGACGGCCTGCTGCTGGACATGCTGACCACGTCGATCGATACCACAATCGATCCGGACGTCGTGGTGAGAGCGTTCGCCGCCCGACTCGTGACATCATCCGCGGATGGAGATTCTGCCGGGTGAGGGTGTTTCGCTGGTACGCATCGGGGAGAGCCGGGAGGTCGTCGAGTGCAAGCTCGGCACGCCCGTCCACCCGGGCCGCATCGACCGGCAGATCTACGAGACCAGCCCGATGCTGATCCTCACCTACACCGACGCCGACACGGTCGAGTTCGTCGAGATCGCCTACTCCGGTGGCGGTGGCGAAGAGGCCTGGTACGACGGAGTCCAGCTGACCTACCGTTTCCTCGACGAGGTGGTCGCCGAACTGGCCGACCGCGGTCTGCGTTACGAGCAGACCGACGAGGGTTTCCGCTTCGAACCGGGCTTCACCCTCTACTCGATGGGTTCGCGCAGCGCCCAGGACCTCGACCCGGACGCCGCTGACGACGACCCCCGCCTGCTCTGCGAGGGCGTCTCCATCGCGCCGGCCGGCTGAGGCCGCTTCAGACGATTCAACGGGAGCGGCCCGATTGCTACCGGGCCGTACTGCTCAGGCGCGGCCCGCCGAGGCCGACTCCCACCACACGGACATCCGGACGTGTGGGGAGCCGCCATGCCGCGCAAGACTCGTACTCGCGCCGACGAGGTACGCAAGCAGATCCTCGTCGCGACCGCCGCCGTCACCGGTGTGGCGGCCGGCTTCGGCGGCCTGGGCGCCTTCGCCGTCGACCGTTACACCACCGACCGAACCTGCACCGCCATGGTCGAACTCGGCGCCACCGACGGAACCCCCCAGTCCCAGCGCCGGGCCGACGCCCCCACCGCCGACGAAGCGGCCCGGCAGCTCTCCGCGATCCGCGACGAACTGAGCCGGACCGAGAGCCGCCTGCTCTTCAACCAGGACCTGCGCACGGCGGTGCGGGGCTTCTCCGCCGACACCGAACGCATGGAGCGACTCCTCACCGACCTCTCCCGCTTCACCACGATCCCGGACACGACGAGGACCACCGCCGAACACGCCGAAGCCCAGGTAGCCCTGGTGAAGGACAGCATCACCGTCCTGCGCACCATGGACCAGCACACCCGGGACGCCCAGGTGGCCTGCGGCCTGTTACCGGTAGGCATCCCCGCCATCCAGGAACAACTCGACACCCTGAGCGCCTGACCCAGGACCGAGCGGGCGGCCGGGACCGAGCGTGCGGTCAGGACCGAGCAGGCGCTCAGGACCGAGCGGGCGCTCAGGTGCTGATCAGGGCGCTGAGGGCGGGACTGCCGATGTCGCCGGCCAGCAGGGTCGCCACCTCCTCGTCGGCGGGGTTGCCCAGGGCGGCGCTGTGCCGCATCGCCCGGGCGGTCATCTCTCTCATGCCGGAGCGGGTGGAGAGGTGGCGGAGCCGGGTGACCCAGGCCAGGGTCTCGGGGTGGTGGTGGCGACGGCCGAGTTCGCACTGGGCGTCGAGGATGTGGGCGTCGAGCCAGACGTAGGGGTCGGCCAGCCGGTTGGAACGAGTGCGGGCTTCGGCGAGGAGCTCGAAGGCTCGGCCTGTCCGGCCCTCGGCCTCGGCCACCAGCGCCAGCGAACGGGCCGCCATGCCCTCCCAGCACGGATCCCCGATCTGGCACGCGCGGGCGAACGCCTGCCGCAGCACCCGGCCGGCCGCTCCGGGATCGCCGGCGGCCAGGTGCACCTCGCCGAGCAGGGCCTGCGGCCAGGGGAGGAAGGCCAGCCAGTGATCGGATTGGGCCGCCTCCTCGGACTCGCGCAGGATCGTGCCGGCCCGGTCCAGGTCGCCCAGCAGCAGGAACAGGCGGCCGAGCATCGAGGAGGCATACGCCGCCAGGCGGGGCTCGCCGGCTGAACGGGCCAGCTGGACCGCGTGCTCCAGCAGGGTGTGGGCCCGTTCGTAGTGTGCCTGGTCGCTGTGGACCGCCCCGAGATAGGTGGTGACCCGCGCCGTGATCGCGGCGTTGCCGTCGGCGGCGGTGAGGGCGCCGGACAGCCAGTGGTCGGCGCGGTGGTAGCGGCCGCGGAGGAAGTCGACATAGCCCAGCTCGGCCCGGGCCTGCGCGGACGCGGCCCGGTCGTGGGCGGACAGCGCCAGCCGGTCGGCCTCGTGGAGGGTCGCGAGCCCTTCCTCGTCCATGCCTCGCAGCGAATGGATCAGCGCCTCGGCCAGACGCAGGCGCGTGGTGATCCGCAGCCGCTGCGCACTGGTGTCGGACAGCCGGACCGCTGCTCGCAGGGAACGGACACCCGCCTCGACAGCGCCCGCCGCCACCGCCGCCGCTCCGGACTCGGCGATCGCCTCGACCGACGCCTCGTCGGCCGGCGGCCCGGACTCGCGGCGGGACTCGCGCATCGCCTGGTCGATCGCGATGCCGGGGCGCACCCCCAGCTCGGCCTGGAACAAGGCGGTCACCGCGTCGAACCGGCGCCGGGCTGCCTCGTCGTCCCCGGAGAGACGGCAGAGGCGGATCAGCAGAGCCTGATGGTTCTCGTCGAGCGGGTTGGCGGCGACCGCTCGTGAGGCCAGGGCACGGGCGGCGGCGAGGTCGCCCTCGGCGAGGCGGCCCAGCGCTGCCTCGTGCAGGATCGCCTCGGCCGCGGCGGCGACCCGGCGGCGCTCGGCGAGCAGCCAGGAATCGAAGGCGGGCGCTCCCTTCACATCGACGCCCTGAAGCAGCCAGGACTCGAGGTCGGCCGCATCCGTCATGTCGATGCCATGGAGGAGATCGACGCCGAGGCCGGGGAGCGCGGCTGCCGACGACCACGTGCCGTGGGTCAGCACGTGGACGTCGACGACCGTGCCCTCCGGCAGGTGCAGCACCACCGGATCGCCGTCGACCGGGACGCCGAGGCTGCGGCGGATCTCGGTGAGCCCCCACCTCAGCGCCCGCAGCGGGTCCTGCGCATCGGGGTAGAGCAGGGCGGCGAGCCGGGCGCGGGTCTGCGGCCGGTCACCGAGCAGCAGGCAGGTCAGCAGCGCCCAGCTCTTGCGGCTGCGCACCTGGTAGGGCTCGCCCTCCCGCTGCACACGCGGCGGGCCGAGCAGGTGCACGCTGAGCGCCATCGCCTCGTCAGCCCTCGGCGCTGATCGGGTAGATCTCGTCGGCGACCAGGCCGTGAGCCTTGGCGTGAACGGCGGTCGCCGCCTCGGCGTCGGGGGCGTCGACCAGGCAGAAGATCTTGCCGGCGTCTTCGTCCACCCAGTACTTCAAGTAGTTCACCCCGAACTCGCCCTGGGTGGCCAGATCCTTCTCGTGCGCGCCGGCGACGTCGGCGGCGGTCACTCCGCCCTCGACGTGGTGGATGTCCATGAACAACGGCATGGGGTCCTCGCTCCTCTGCAGCCGGCCCGGGACGCTCCCGGGCCCTGCGTCCATCAGAACGCCCCACCGTTTGACGCCGCGTTTGACGAATCCCGCCCGACCGGGGCGCCGGCCAGGGAGATCTTGAACGCGTCCGGGACGTCCTGCCGCGACGAACCGGCGCTCACCACGGCGAATTCAGTCACGAACTCGATACCACCACGTCTCCAGCTCGTCGTCCATCGTGTCGAGGTCCTGGTCGGAAGGCCGATACCCGTACGGAAGCTCCACGCTCACGGCATCGGTCCGGGCCACGATCTCCCGCAGTCGTGCCGCGCCCGGCGAATCCATCGGGTCGACGAGTTCCAGGACGTCGTAGCCGAGACCGTGCCACAGCGCGATTAGCTCGATGTCGCCGTCCGCCTCGGCCGCCTCCGCGACGGCGGCCACCACGTCGATCAACCGGACCGGGCGCGCCGGTTGCCCGTGACCGCGACGGATCAGGATGTCCCGCACCCGCCCCCGGGTGTCCGAGCAGTCGAAGGCGGACTGGAATTCGTAGAGCCTGGCGAACCAGCCCGGCAGCCGGTCGTCATCGGCCGGGAAGTGCTTGTCCAGGACGACGATCGAGCCGTGCACCAGGTCTTCGATCTCATGCATCGACACGAGGGGGAGAATACGGCCATGACATGGGATGACACTGTCGCAGCCAGCCATGAGGTCCAGGTGGTCGTTCCGGCACCGGGGCGCGATCCGGTACGCGTGCCGATCTGGGTGGTGACCGTCGGCGCCGATCTCTATGTCCGCTCGTGGAAGGGCGACGCGGGGGTCTGGTACAAGCGGGCCAGACGCTACGGGACAGGGGCGATCGTGGCCGGCGGCACCGAGCGCGCGGTCCGCTTCACCCCGGTCGCCGATCCGGCGCTGGAGGAGGCGATCGACGCGGCGTTCCGGGCGAAGTACGGCAGCTCGGAATACACCGAAGCGATGATCAACCCGCCGGCGGCCGGGACCACGATGCGCCTCGACGAAGTGCGATAGAGCGAGGCGCACCGCGGTCACCGGACCGGGTCTAACAGGGGCCGAGATCCTGCCACTGCTCGGTCCAGCCCGGCTCCGAGCCCTGCGTCCACCACCGCGCCTTCCAGAGGTGGGCGCCCTGCCCGGACGGCGGGCCGGACGGGTCGCCGTACCGGCTCTTCTCGTGTTTGACCACGCTGCCGCCCTGATAGGCGGTGGCGAACTGCCAGGCCGCCGCGCTGGAGCAGTCGGCGGGCGGCTGGCTGGGTGAAGGCGAGGAGACCGACGGGGAAGGGGACGACGGGGAAGGGGACGACGGGGAAGGGGACGACGGCGTCGGGTTGACGCACGGCCCCGACGACGCCACCGTGTCCGCGAACACCGTCGAGGACGATCGGTACGAACCCGCCTGCGCCGTCACCTGGCCGGGCGACAGGACCTGGTTCTTGGCGAACAGCACCCAGTCCACCTGCTCCACATAGGTGGCCAACCCACCCGTGTGCGTGGCCAGGTCGATGAACCACAGGTTCCAGTTGATCGTCATGGTCTGGCGCGGGAAGTACTTGCCGCCGTGGTCGCCCACCTGCACCCCGTCGATCCAGTAGACGACGTGACCGTTCGCCACCTGCGCCACCAGATCGTGCCAGCCGTCGACGCTCGACCGCTGCGAGGAGTGCAGATTGTCGGCGTACCAGGGGTCGTTGCGATACGTGTACCAGGTCGTCTGGTAGTTGATCGGACCGGTCTCGCCCCAGCCGCCGTTCGGCAGGTACTCCGAGATGTCCAGTTCCGAGTAGGTCGGATCGAGATCCCCGTTGAGCGGGCTGATCGTGAAGAACGTCTGGTTGATGTGGTCGCCGTCGTTGCCGGTGACCGGCGCGTCGGTGAACCGGACCCGGCTCGCGTAGGTGCCTTCGAGGTAGCGCTTCTGCGTGGAGTAGAGCTCGGCGTGCTTGGTGCCGGCCGCCGTGCCGTCGGTGGATGCGGTCAGTTGCATAACCTTTTGTCCGGAAATTTCGGGAAATGTGATGGCCGACGGCGACCAGTTCGCGCCCGGCACGCCGGGGCCACCTTGATAACTGCGAGGGGTCCACCCGTTGGCGGTCAGCGCCGGGTCGGACGAGGAGGAGTAGTGGAAGTCGTCGAACAGGTAGCCACAGTCGGCGGCGGCAGCACTGCCGGCATTGACGGCGACCAGCGCGAAAGCGGATAGAACGGACGCGGTGAAGCCTGCGAGCAATCGCATGGGGACTCCAATAACTTCAGCGGACCGCGCCGGCGGTCATTCCGGCTCGGATGTGCCTTTGGAACGCGACATAGGCGACGAGCACCGGCAGCATCGCGATGGTCATGCCGGCGAACAGGCCACTCCAGTCGCTGCGGTAGCCCTGACTGACCGACAGGGCGGCCAGACCCTGCGCCAGGACGTACCGGTCCGGGTCGGGATTGAGAACCAGGGGGAGCAGATATTGGTTCCAGAGCCCGAGGAAATTGAAGATGCCGACCGCGACCAATCCGGGCCGGGCGAGCGGGAGCATGACGCGGAAGAACACCGCGCCGTGCGAGCAGCCGTCGAGGACTGCGGCCTCGGCCACCTCGGCGGGAAGGGTGCGGAAGAAGGCGTGCAGGAAGAAGACGGTGAACGGCACGGCGTAGGCGGTGTAGACCAGGATCAGTCCCGGATAGGTGCCGAGCAGCCCGAGTTGCTGCACCACGAAGAAGAGCGGTACGAGGGCCAGGAACACCGGGAAGAACATCGCCGCGACGAACGTGTAATAGACGATCCGGTTGCCGCGGAACGGATAGCGGGCGAGCGCATAGGCGACGAGCGAGCCGAGCAGCATGGTGAGCAGCAGCGCCCCGCCGACCACGATGAGGCTGTTGAAGAAGTACCGGCCGATGTTCGCGCCGGTCCAGGCCCGGGCCCAGTTCTCGAAATGCAGCGACGAGGGCGGTGACCAGGGATCGTTGAGGATCTCGTCGTCGGTCTTCAGTGAACTCGTCACCGCCCAGATCAGCGGCAGTGCGGTGACCACCGCCCAGCTGAACATGGCGAGCTGCGGGAAGAAATCAAGCCTCTTCATGCGAACGTCCCCAGCGCAGCGCCAGAATCGAGAAGGTGAGCGCCGCGAAGAACAGCGCCACCCCCATCGCCGTGGCGTAACCGAACTTGCCGTAGGTGAAAGCGGTCCGATAGAGCGTCAGCCCGACCACCTCGGTCGCGCCGTCCGGGCCGCCCGGTCCCACCGTCATGACCTGGACCAGCACGAACCCGTCGAGCGCGATGATGCCGAGATAGACGAAGGCGACCTGCACGTTTTCTTTCAGCAGGGGCAGCGTGATACCGCGGAAGACGCTCCAGCCGCCGGCGCCGTCGATTCTCGCCGCCTCGAAGAGCTCCTGAGGAATCCCGTCGATGGCCGCCCGGAACAGCACCACGTAGAAACCGACCGAGGACCACACGATCACCGCCATGACGGCCGCCAGCGCCAGTGACGGTTCGGCGAGCCAGCTGCGTGCCGCCGCACCGAGTCCGATCGCCCGCAATCCCGCGTTCAGCAGCCCGGTGTTCGGGTTGTAGACGAAGCCCCACAACACCGCGATGATCACCAGGGAGAGCATTTGAGGAAAGAAATAGACGATCTGGTACGCGGAACCGCCCCACCTTTTCGACGGTCCCGCCACCAGCGACGCCAGCAGCAACGCGAGCGCGATCGTGGCCGCCGGCACCACCAGCAGCATCACCGCGTTGTTCCGGACCGCGTCGAGGAAGAGCGTGTCGCTGCCGAGGCGGGAGAAATTGTCCGCACCGACGTAATGCGCCTCGCCGGCCACCCCGGTCCAGTCGGTCAGCGACAGATAGAACGCCTGGGCGTATGGCGACACCACGAACACGACGTGCAGGACCAGAGCCGGGACCAGCGCTCCGGCGAGGAACCGCCACCGGCCGTGCCGCATCAGCGGGTGTATTTGACGACGGTCGAGTCCCTCGCCAGCGAATCCGACGCCTTCTGGATTCTCGCCGACCAGTCGGCGACGCTGATCCGCCGATTCACCAGCTCGCCCGTCGCGTCGTCGATGGCTTTCGCGAGCGGGGCGTACCACGTACGGAATCGGTAGTTGAAAGCGTCGCCACCGGCGGCCTGGACGGCATCGCGCACCGATCCCAATCCGCTGGAGAGCGTGAGTCCGTCGGTGGCGCCGGCGACCGCCGGAAGGGTGCTGCCGGCCTGGGCGAAATCGCGGGCCGACGCCAGCGAGAACAGGATGCGCAGGTATTCCTTGCCGCCCGCGGTGTTCACCGCCTTCGACGGGACGATGAACGATTCGCTGCTGGCGGCCTGCACCGCCGTGACCGGGAGCGCCCCGGCCGCCGGGACCACGCCCATCACCATGTCGAAACCGGGCGGCGTGACCGATTTCTGCTCGGCCTCCAGCCACGAGCCGCAGGGGATGAACGCGGCCTTGCGCTGGCACCAGGCCGCCTGTGCCTCGGTGTGCGACAGCGCCTCCGAGCCGGACATCAGATATCCCTTGCCGGCGAGCTCGGCGAACGCGGTGGCGGCCTCGACGAGGCCCGGCTGGTTCCAGGCGCCCGGCTGCAGGTTGTCGACGGCCTTCACGAGATCCAGTCCGCCGATCTTGGCGGCCATCGTGAGCAGGGGATCGTTGATGTACTCCGGGTATTTGCCCTGGTAGGTCCACGGCGCGATGCCGGATTTCTTGATCTCGTCGCAGAGGGCGAGCATCGCCGGCCACGAGTCCGGATAGGCCCAGCCGCGTTCCGCGAAGAGGGCCTTGGAGTACCAGACGCCCCACACCGTGTAGGTGAAGTTCAGCGCGACGGTGCTGCCGCCGAACGTGCCGTCCTCGACGACCCCGGGCAGCAGGGTCTCCCGGACCGTCTTGCCGGGCTGATCGAAAGCGGGCGCGGCGAGCAGTTCCGACAGGTCGCTGACCTGCGATGCCGAGACGAGCGTGGCGATGTCGAGGCGTCCGGCGCCGGTGTTGTCGACGACGTCCGGGGGATTGCCGGCGACGAAGCGCGGCTGCATGGCCTCGCCGACCTTCTGCAACCCCTTGTGGTCGATCTTCGCGGATGGATATTTCTGCTGATAAGTCGCCTCTGCGGCGATCGCGTAGTCATCGCCGTATCCGCCCTTGAAGACCACGACCTCGAGAGGTGCGTCGGCCTTGACCCCGAGCGGGTTCTCGGCGCTCTTGGCACCGGCCTCGGAGGCCGGCGCGGCGTCATCGGAGGAGGAGGTGACACATCCGGACAGGACCGGCACGCTGAGCGCCGCCGTCGCGAGTAGGGTTCTTCGAGAGGTAGAAGGGTTCATCGCTGGGCTCTCCGTCTCTATGCGGTGCGCCGGATGCGCCCGGCGTACCGCGCCTCGAGTTCCGCGTTGTGTTCCTTGCCGCCGGGCACGTTGTCAGACAGGTAGACGGGCGGGACGATCCCCGCCGCGAGCAAACGTTCGACCACTTCGGTGACGATCTGCCAGGCCAGCAGCGCCGCGGTGATCGACGAGACGGCCCCGACCGCGCCGCCGCCCGGCAGCGGCAGGGTCGCGTCGCCGTAAGGGGCGCCGTTGTCGAGCGTCACGTCCGCGATGTCACCGAGTTTGCGGCCGCTCGGGTGCCGCGACTCCACGCCGGACGAGTGCGCCGCCGACGTGATCGCGATGAGCGGGTGGCCGCGTTCCTTCACCAGCAGCGCCATCTCGACGACGGCGCCGTTGATGCCGGAGTTGGAGGCGATGACGAACGCGTCGTCGGGTTTGACCGGCGCCAGCTCGTAGAGCCGGTGGGCGATCCGGGTGTCGCGTTCGACAAAGGGGTCGGCGAGCGTGTCGAGGGGCTCGCCGCCGTAGAGGACGATGTCGCGCAGCGCGATCCGGTTGGTCGGGACGAGACCGCCGGCCCGGCCGGCGATCTCCATGGCGAGCGCCTCGGAGTGACCGCAGCCGAAGGCCTGGATGACGCCGCCGTTCGCGATGGACGAGGACAGGAGATCGGCCGCGCGGCTTTTCAGAACGTCCTGGCCACGACCGACGCGGTCGATCACTTCCTCGATCTTGGATAGATAGTTCATGATCCCCTTCGTTTGCGGCTCGGCATCTTCTCGGGTAGCCGATGGGCGTCCACGGCCCGGACCGTCAGCTCCAGCGCCTCGGCCGTCCGCTCGTAGGTGCGCTGCGCGACCGCCACGTAGATCAGGTCGAGGACCAGCAGCTGCGAGTGCAGGGCGGAGAGCGCGGCCAGCCGGAACGTCGTCTCCAGCACACTGGTCGTGAAGACCACGTCGGCGACCTCGGCGAGCGGCGAGCGGTTGAAGCTGGTCACCGCGACGGTGAGCGCGCCGTGGTCGGCGGCCTCGGCCAGGGTCTCGATCACTTCGCGGGTGCGGCCGGAGTGCGACAGGCCGATCGCCACGTCGCCGGGGAGCAGCAGCGCCGCGTTCGTCAGCGCGGTGTGGCTGTCCTGCCGGTGCCAGACCGGCACCCGGATGCGCTCCAGGCGGAACGCCATCTCGCGGGCCGCGGTGCCGCTGCTGCCCAGCCCGAAGAGCTCGACGCGGTGCGCGGAGGCGATGGTGTCGGCGACACGCTCGACGGAGGAGATGTCGATGGACGCCGCTGTGCTCTGAATGGCCCGGGTGTCCGCCGCCGCGACCACACCGAGCACCTGATCGAGCGGATCGGCGGGGGAGATGTCGCCGCTGATGTCGGTCTCCCAGCGGGCCTGCTCGGCCCGGCCGGTCTCGGTGGCGACGGCGACGCGCAGGCTCGCGTAGCCCTTGAAACCCAGCGTGCGGCTGAACCGGGTGACCGTCGCCGTCGACGTCCCGGACCGCTCGGCGAGGTCCACGATGCTGGCGTGGGCCGCGGTCTCCGGGTCGGCGAGGATCGTCTCGGCGATCCGGCTCAGCGCCTCCGGCATCCCCGGACCCTCGATGCGCAGCCGTCCCAGCAGCCCGCCGCTCTCACCTGTCACCGTGTGGACCTCATTTTCATCGATTGCTGTTGCCGATGAAAATTACGACCGTCTTCACGTCTAGTCAAGAATGAATTTCTGTGTTTCGATCTCCACCATGGAGCTGGTGGTGGGTGTCGACGCAGGTGGCACCGCCTCGCACGCGGTCGTGGCGACGGCGGACGGCGTGGTGGTCGGTCGCGGCAGGGCCGGTCCCGGCAATCCGTTGTCGGCAGGCCCGGCGGCGGTCTCCTCGGTGGGCGCCGCGGTGCGGCAGGCGTTACAGGCCGCGAATCCCAGATCGGTCATCGGTGGCGTTCTCGGCTTGGCCGGCTCCTCGGCCTGTGACGACGCCTTCGCGTCGGCGCTCGACGAGGCCTGGGCCGCGGCGGGCCTGCGCTGCCCCTGGCGGGTGGTGGGCGACGCGGTCACCGCCTTCGCGGCCGGCACCTCGGCGCCGGACGGCGCGGTGCTCATCGCCGGGACGGGCGCGGTCGCGGCCGAAATTCAAGATCATCAGATTGTACGGGTGACCGACGGGCTGGGCTGGCTCCTGGGTGACGAGGGATCGGGCCACTGGCTGGGCCTCAGCGCCCTGCGAGCCGCCGTCCGCGCCTGGTCCTCATCGTTCGCCGCGGCCGTCGCCGACGCCGTCGGCGTCACGAGCCCTGATCGGCTGATCGGCTGGGCGCAGGAGCTGCACCACGCCGAGATCGCCGCCCTGGCTCCGCTGGTCTGCGACCGGGCCCGGGCCGGCGACCCGCACGCCACGGCGATCACCGGCGAGGCGGTCGACCGTCTGATCGCGACCCTGGGCAAGCTCGGCCAGGCCGGTCCGGTCGTGCTGGCCGGCAGCCTGCTCACCCACGCCACCCCGGTCCGCGACGGGCTGCTCGCCGTCCTCGACGCCCGGGGTGTCTCCGCGCTGATCAGCCGCGATCCGGCGGCCGCCGCGGCCTGGCTGGCCCTGCCGGAGCGGTCCCCGGCCGCGCACGCCGCCCTGCTGCGGACCTGACTGCTCACGGGGGTTCATTCCCGCGCCGGGCGGCCTTACGGCGACTACCATCGATGGAGCGCGCGGCCCCCGCCGGCGCTTCGGGGATTGAGGATTGCCGTGGTGACTCGGTTTGAGGTGAGCGTCGGCGACCGGGTTCTCGCAGTGCAGGTGTCCGGCGCGGCGGACGGGACCCCCGTCTTCCTGCTGCACGGCACGCCCGGCTCGGGTTCCGGCCCCCGGCCGCGCAGCAGCCTGCTCTACCGCCAGGGCATCCGGCTGATCAGCTACGACCGCCCGGGCTACGGCGGATCCAGCCGGCTGCCCAACAGGCGGGTCGTCGACGCGGCCGCCGACGTCCGGGCGATCGCCAACGGGATGGACATCAAACGGTTCGCCGTGGTGGGCCGTTCCGGTGGTGGGCCGCACGCGCTGGCCTGCGCCGCCGTGCTGCCGCACCGCGTCGAGCGGGCCGCCGTCCTGGTCGGCCTCGCGCCGTCCGACGCCGCCGACCTGAACTGGTACGAAGGCATGGCCGACCAGAACGCCAGCAAGCACGTCGCCGCCGACCAGGGCACCGTGGAGATGATGCACGAGCTGCGGGCCCTGGCCGAGCAGACCGCCGCCAACCCGAAGAGCCTCATCGAGGAGCTGCGGACCCAGATGTCCGCGCCGGACCTGCGGTTCATGCAGAGCGTGCTCTACCGCCGCCTGCTGGTGAAGAGCTATGCCGAGGCGCTGCGCGACGGGCCGTACGGGTGGCTCGACGACATCCTGGCGTTCCGCCGCGACTGGGGTTTCACCCTCGACACGATCGTGCCGCCGGTCCGGTTCTGGCACGGCGCCCACGACACCTTCGCGCCGGCCAGCCACAGCCGCTGGCTGGCCCAGCGGATCCCCCGCTCGGAGGTGCACGTGCAGTACGACGCCGCCCACTTCGGCGCCATGGAGGTGCTGCCGAGGATCCTCACGTGGCTGGCCGCCTGAATGAGCCCGGCCTACTCGCCCGCGTCGGCGTGGGCGAGCAGGCGAGTGGCCAGGGCGCGTACCTCGGCTCTGAGTTCGGCGGGCCGTTCGACGGTGAAGGGCCAGCCGAGCCCGGCCAGCATCTGGGCGGCGCCGTCGAGGTGTTCGGCTCGGGCGGTCAGCCGCACTCCAGTGGCGACCTCGGTGAGTGTGCCGACCGTGGGAGGGATCCGCCGCTGTGCCTGGGCGAGGCTGGTGTGCAGCAGGACCGAGACATCATGGGCGTAGGGCACCGAGGCCAGGCCGGCAAGGACGTGTCCGGTCGGATCGAACCCGGCCGGTACGTCGAAACCGGGTGCCGGTGGCGGGCCGCCTCGGCGAGCACCAGCAGCACCTCGATGCCGGGTGGGGCTTGGTGCCGGACCGGTCCGGTGACGTCCATGGTGGCCAGCAGGGCGTCGATGCGCCGGGCAAGGGCGGCCGGCAGTACCCGGCGCAGCTTGGCGGTGGCGCTCTCGGTGGCCGCGTGGTCGGCGGTGACCAGTCCCGCGCGGCGCCCGGCGGCGAGGCCGAGGACGATGGCGACCGCCTCCTCGTCGGTGAGCATGAGAGGCGGCAACTTGTATCCCGGCGCGAGCCGGTACCCGCCGTAGCGGCCACGGCGCGCCTCGACCGGGATGCCCAGGTCGAGGAGGTGGGTCGCGTAGCGGCGGATGGTGCGCTCGTCGACGCCGAGCCGGCCGGCCAGGTCGGCGACGCTGAACGAGCCGCCCGACTGGAGGATCTCCAGCAGGGCCGGCACCCGCGCTGTCGGCATCGCCAAAGAATTCCTCCTTATCCGGACGGAAGCTGTCCGGAATCGACCGTAGCGTGCCGTGCATGACGACATTCGTACTGGTCCCCGGGTTCTGGCTGGGCGCCTGGGCCTGGCATTCGACGGCCGCTGAACTTCGCCGGCGCGGCCACGAGGTGTACCCGATCAGCCTGACCGGCCTCGGGGAGCGCGCTCACCTGGCCCGTCCCGACACCGACCTCGACGTCCACGTCACCGATGTGGTCAACCTCCTGCGCTACGAGGACCTTCGCGACGTGGTCCTCGTCGGGCACAGCTATGCCGGTAGCGTCGTCACCGCGGCCGCCGACCGCGTCACCGACCGTGTCGCCCAGCTGGTCTACGTCGACACCGGCCCGTTGCCCGACGGAGTGGCCCAGGTCGAGTTCACCCCGCCGGCCGAGCACGAGCGCAATGCGGCGTCGGTGGCCGACCACGGTGACGGATGGCGGCTGCCACCGCCGGCGTGGGCCGACGTGGCCGCCGGCGTGGACGGTGTGGACGAGTCGATCGTCGCGCTGCTGCGCGAGCGGTCGGCCGACCAGCCATGGGCGACGGCCACCGCCCCGGTCCGGCTGACCGGGGCGTGGGAGAAGCTGCCCCGGCTCGGCGTGCTGTCCAGCTTCACCGCCGAGCAGGTGCCCGTGATGGCCGCGACACTGCCGCTGTTTCGCCACATGGCCGGCGACGGGTGGCGCTACGAGGAACTGCCGACCTGGCATTGGCCGATGCTCAGCCGGCCGATCGAGCTGGCCGCGATCCTGCACGAGGCGCGGCTGACGGCGTAACGCCATCCGGCGAGCCCGCTCACGAGGGATCCGGGCGCGCCGACGTGGCGAACTCCTCCAGCTCGCCGCAGAGCTGCAGCAGGTGGTCGACGCTGTGCAGGTGGACGATGGCGGCGTCGCGCAGCCGGGTCGTGCGGTTCGGATTGGGCACGCCCCGGCCCAGCTCGTAGTGCCCGGCGGCCATGATCTGCCGCTGGTGGCGCAGCGCGGACTCCAGCTCGTTCCAGATCCGCTCGAACCGGGCCGACTCGGCGGTCGTCTCGCCGTTGCGGACCCGCTCGCTGAGCAGCCTGCGCAGGTGGTTGCCGTCGATCCGCAGCGGCGTCACCACCCGCTCGTAGAACAGCCACTGCTGACTGTCCATGTGGGCCTGCAGCATCTTGGCCGACTCCCTGGCCCGGTCCGGGTCGGCGATCCGGCCGTTCACCACCCGGGTCGCCTCGACGAACGCGTTCGTCGAGGCGGTCACGTCCTGGACCAGCTCCTCCACGTAGTCGGTGGTGATCCGGACCGAGGCGGTCAGCTGCTTCAGCGCGGCGCCGTACCGGGCTTCCAGCCGTGCTCTCTCCAGCTCTCTCACCTGGTAGTCGGCGAGCCTCGTGATGATCACCAGGGCGAGCGGCAGGGCGAACAGCCCGCAGATCAGCTCGGCCACGATGTTGGTGACGAACTGCAGGCTGCCCCACTGGTTCCGCACGTCCGCGATGACCGCGAGGACGACCGCGACGACGCCGATGCCCCACACCCAGATCGTGAACCGGCGCAGCACCGGCGGCGCGGTCCGCCAGGCCGAGGAGATCAGGGACGGGATGGTGCTCTCCGGGGTGTCCCTCTTCCGCATGGGCGCCCGCTCCTAGAACTGGTGCGGGTCGATGATCCGGTACAGGTACCGGCGCCGATCCAGGCCGCTCACGATCGGATGCGTGTCGCCGAGCCGCAGCACCACCCGCTCCCGCAGCGCGGCGAGCCGCTCGTCGGCGGCCTCCAGCCCGAGCACCTCCTCGACCAGGGCCAGGTTCGCCTCGTGCCGGAAGGTGTTGGGATGCTCCGGCCCGAACACCCGGCGCATGTCGGCGGCGATCGCCAGCAGCATGGCGCGTGCCACCTCCGGCCCGGCGCCGCCCTCGGACGGCTCGGCCTCGCAGATGGCCAGGTTCATCTGCGCGGAGAGCGTGTACGGATGATCCGGCCGCAGCACCTCGACCAGCTCCGGGACCGTCGGCCGGATCCAGTCGCGGGCCTTCTGCAGGTCGCCGAGCCGCCGTTCGGCGATGGCCAGGTCGTTGCGGCAGACCAGGGTGTACGGGTGCCGGTCGCCGAGTTTGCGCTTCCAGAAGGCGTGGATCTCCGACAGTTCGGCCACCGCCTTGCCGCCCTCGTTGGCGCTGTGCAGGGTGAGCGCACGGCTGAACCGGCAGCTCACCGTCTCCGGGTTCTCGTCGCCGAAGAGCAGCAGGAGCCGGTCGTACGCCTCGTTGTGCAGTTGCAGCGCCTCCGGGATCCGGCCGATGCTGCGCAACGAGACGGCGTAGTTGGACTTCGTGGTCAGCGTCGACCGCGAGTCCGGGCCGCGGGTCTCCAGCAGGTCGTCGAGGGTCTGCTTGAGCAGGGCGGCGGACCGGTCGAAGTCGCCGGCGTCGCGCCAGTCGCGGGCCAGGCAGGCCGCCGTGCCGAGAGTCCACAGGTTGGTCTCGCCGTTCACCTCGCGGCGCTTGAGCCAGGCCTCCTCGTCGTGCTGGCCGGCCAGCTTGAACTGGCCCATCAGCCGGTACGAGACGGCGAGGTTGTTCTGCGCGGCCAGGGTGCGCGGGAAGTTGTCGCCGTACTGGTCCTGCCAGGCGCGGTAGGTGTCGACGTCGATGTCGAGCGCCTCCGGGTAGCGCCCGAGGCCGCGCAGGTCGGCCGCGTAGCTGCCCCGGGTCATCAGGGTGTGCGGGTGGTCCGGGCCCAGCAGCCGCTCCTGCTCGGCCAGCACCTGCTCGTCCACCTCCAGCGACGCCTTGAACTCGCCGAGGTCGCGCAGCAGGTTGGCCAGGTTGAACCGCAGCTGCAGCAGCTGCTGGCGCAGCACGCCCGCCTGCGCCGGGTCGGTGATCGCCTCGAGCTGCTTCTCCCAGATCCGGGCGACCCGCTCGGCGCGGGTGCGGCCGGTGACCAGGTCGGCCTGCACGTAGTAGTACCGGATCCGGTCGATCAGCAGCTGGCGGACCGCCTCGTCGGTGCTGTTCACCGCGTCGGACGCGTCCAGGTGCGGCCAGATCATCCGGAACCGGGGCCAGTGCTCCGCGTCCTCCACCTCGCCCTCGGGACGCGCCTTGGCCAGCACCTGGTGCACCTGCCGCCGGGCCTCGGCCCGCTCCTCGTCGGTCATCCGGTCCCGGACCGCGTCCTGCACCACCTGGTGGATGAGGATCTGTCCACTGCGGTCGCTGCTGCCCGGCGAGATGGGCCGCTGGTCGAGCCGCAGCAGCGCCAGCCGGTTGATCTGCTGGACCAGCGCGCCGCGCAGCATCCGCTCGGAGACGGCCGGGTTGTGCGGCTTGAGGAACTCCGCCATCTGGTCGCTGTAGACCAGGTCGAGCGAGATCTCCGGGGCCAGCACGCTGCAGAGCTGGAAGAGCCGGTACGCCGCCCGGTCCCGTTCCTGCAGCCGTTTCAGCGACAGGTCCCAGGTCCGTGCGATCGGCCGGCCGGCGGTGTCGACCAGCGCGGCGCTCGGCCCCTCCGCCTGGATCTGCTCGAGGTACTGCTCGACCGGGATGTTCGACTCGTCGAGCAGCGCGGCCGCCGCGGCGATCGCGATCGGCAGGTCGTCGAGCTGCTCGGCGACGAGCCCGGCGTCGTGCTCCTCGATGCCCCGGACCCGCTGCATCAGGTGATCGATGCTCTCGGCCCGGGTGAAGACGTCGACCTGCACCGGCTGGGTCTGGTCGCCCCAGGACATGTTCCGTGAGGTGATCAGGACGTGCGCGGAGCCGTGCGGCAGGTAGTCGACGATCGCGTCCGGCTCCTCGGCGTTGTCCAGGATCAGCAGGTAGCGCCGCTTGTCCCGGCCGAGCTCCTGGACCACCGCCCTGGCGAACTCCCGGCCGGACTGCTCGGACTGCAGGTGCATTCGCCCGCCGAGCTCACGCAGGGCGTTCTGCAGGTTCTCCTCGCTGTCCGCCTTCAGCCACGCGACCACGTCGTACGCGGTGCGGTAGCGGTGCGCGTACTCCAGCGCCATCTGCGTCTTGCCGACGCCGCCCATGCCCTGCAGGGCGACCGCCTGGGTGCCGAAGAGCACCACCGCCGCCCCGGAACGCAGCCGCCCGCGCAGGTCGCGCAGCCCGGCTTCACGACCGGTGAAGCGGGCGTTGCGGGCCGGCAGGTTGACCACCAGGTCCGGTTCCTCGCCGGGATAGCGCGGCGCTCCGGCCAACACCACGTCCAGGTCGCCGGCCGGCCGGCCGATCAGCTTCAGGATCTCCTCGGCCGCGGCGCCACCGCCGAGCCCGGCGATGAAGGCCGAGTTCGCGGTGGGGATGCTGCGCCACGGCGTGATGTCGGCCGTGTAGATCGCCCGCAGGCTCGGGTCCGGCGTACCGGTGAAGTAGTCGGTGCCCTCCGCCCTGGAGATGATCTTCAGGTGCTGGGCGCTGGGCGGCGATTCCCCGTCCGGCGAGTGCGTCACCCGCAGCCCGGCGGCGAGCAGCACGTGCTCCACCCATTCCAACCACACCTGGTCCAGGCCGGAGCCGGAGAGCAGCACCGCGTCGGCCTCGGAGAACGGCTTGCGCTCGAACCGGGTGACGATCTGCTGGCGCAGGCTCGGGTTCATCGCCGGCAGACCGGTGACCAGGCCCTCGGTGATGTGCGAGGCCAGGGCTTCGTACGCGCTGAGCAGCGTGCCACCGGCTCCCGGCGCGTCGCCGAAGGTCGCGAGCGTTTCCTCGTACGCGTAATAGGCCTGATACGGCACCTCGACGCCGTGCCAGTACGCCCGCCGCCGCGCCTCGTCGAGGCCGCGCGGCAGATCGGCGAACTCCCGCATCGCGACCGTCCGGCCGGTCTCGGCCTTGCGCTTCTCCGCCGGGTCGACCCGCATCGGCACCGGCAGCACCCGGATGTCGCGGGGACTGTGCAGCTGCCGGGCCATCCGGGCCGCGCCCTCGATGCCCTGGTCGCTGAAGGTGAAGCAGTCGACCAGCACGTCCGGCAGGTGACCGGTGCAGATGCCGGCTATGTCGCTGTGCCCGGTCCGGCTGTCGATCAGGGTGAAGTCGTAGCGGTCCTTCATGTCGGCGCGCATCGCGTCGAAGAACTGGCCGCCGCCGCGCTCCTCGTAGAACTCGTCCCACTTGATCTGGCTGAGCCCGCCGTCGTACGCCGGGTTCTGCTGACCGGCGGAGAGGAAGTCGAGGGTGCCGCCGTCGCGGAAGTGGTCCCACTCCAGCGAGAAGGAGTGCTGCTGGACGCTGGCGTAGCCGGCCAGCCGCTCCGGGTCCCAGTCCGGCTCGGACGAGTCCCACTCGTACCGGTTGATCATGTCGACCACGCCGCCGGTGCTGGCCAGGAACCGCGGGTCCATGAACGGCGCGAAGTAGCGGTGCAGGCCCGGCGACTCCAGGTCCCAGTCGACGGCGAGGACCCGGTGACCGTTCGCCGCCAGGATCCACGCGACGTTGGCGAGCGCCATGGTCCGGCCGGTGCCGCCCTTGTACGAGTAGAAGGTGATGACCTGTCCGTTGCGCGCCTTGCTCATGACAAGTCCCCCCACGGTCGGTTCGAACGCCTGCTGCGCAGGAAGTTGCGGCGGGCCTTGGTGACCGCCTCGTCGATGGCCCGCTGGAACTCCCGGGCGTCCCGGGCGATCTGCACGCCGTTGCGGGTCATCGCCCGGGCCTGGGCGACCAGCTCGTGCGACCGGTCGTCGCCCTCCGGCCGGATCACCATGACCACCGTCATCCAGGACGGCATGTTCTGCAGCATCCGCTCGGCGATCAGGCGGGCGGACGGGTCGTCGAGCACCGCCGCGTCGAGCAGCAGCACACCCGCCGAGTCGTGGAAGCCGTTCGCCGATCCGGGCGCGGCCGGGCCGAGCACGATCTCGGGCAGCAGCGACAGGCGCTGGGCGGCGTCCCGGGCCCGGTCGGTAACCCAGCCGGCGTCGGTGCCGAACGGCGACCAGTCGACGCCGTGCCCGTGCGGCCGGATCACGGTGATCAGGAACCGGGCCGCCGGGGAGCGCGACGGCATCGGCAGCTCGGGCCGGGTGCGCAGCCAGTGCGGCACCTGGTCGGGGTCCTCGGCGGCGGACACCAGGCGGTCGGCGAGTTCCTCGATGATCTGCCGCAGCTCCTCGGTGTACGCGCTGAGCCGGCAGATCGAGACCATCCCGTACTCGGCGTACTCCCTTACCGAGGTGCCGAGCGAGGTGGCCTGGGCAAGGCCGTTCACCCGGCGGGCCGGCAGGTGCGGCTCCCAGAGCACCGGGTGCACGAACGGCGGCTCGGCCGGGTCGCCGGCGCGGTACAGCCGGTCGCCGAAGTCGGGCGGCGGTTCGTGCAGGAACTCGCGGCTGTAGAGCGGGACGAGCACGCGTACGCGGGGGATGCCGCTGTCGAGCGCGCGGCGGGCGTCGCCGGCGGTGGGGAAGTAGAGGGATCCGCGGCGCAGGCCGTGCGGCGGGTCGGCGCGACGCTGCACCTCGATGTCGAGGCGGTGGTAGAACCCTTCGACCCACTGGTTCGGGATCGATGTACGCGCATGGATCAGCGCGAAGTACAGGTCGGGCGGCGGCACTGTCGAGATCCGATCACGGTGCCCGGAGGACGGGCATGGTTCCCTCAGCGCGCACGTCTGCTCCGATCCCCGATCAACGTCACGATCCGGAGTTCAGCGTAATGCTCTGATTCCACTGTGTCACCGACGAGTGTCGATGCCTGATATACCGGGAATATCGGTATCAGCGGCGGTTTACGGTGAACCAATCGCGTGCGCGGTCCACCGCCGGCGCCATCGGGAACAGGTGCGCCTCGGCGTCACCCACCCGTCCGGTGGTCGCCCAGGAGTGCCGCAGCAGATCGTCCCCGGCCGTGCCGAAGTCGCTGTCGTCGAGCTTCACCGCGTCGAACTGCCGCAGCTCGCGCTGACCGTTCTCGGTCACGAAGCAGGAGTACCGCATGGTCTGCGCGGGCTGCGGAAGCCGGTACTCGGCGAGGTGCAGCGCCGTGCACTTGTCCACGCCGACGCCGAGCAGCAGCACGGTGGCGCCGAGCCGGTAGAGCGCCGCCAGCGGCGACCGCTCACCCAGGTGGCAGTCCAGGTCGTGCTCGCCGACGATCTCCGCGGCGGCCGGCCCGAGCGCGGCGAAGGAGGTCTGCGGGTGCCGGCTGCGCAGCGCGTCCGGGTGCGAGCGGACGTGTTCGGCGAAGACGCCGACGCCGTACGACGGGGTGGTTCGCGGGTCGAAGCCCGGCATGGCGGCCACGTACGCCGCGCGGGCGGCGTCGCTCATCCCGGCCGTGGCATCGCGGTGGACCGGGCTGGTCAGCGAGTTGTCCGGGGTCTGCGACGGCACCACGATCGTCGCCGCCGGGCCGCACACGTCGCGCAGCGCGGCGAGCAGCGTCGCCGGGCCGCCGTCGATCCAGCCGATCCGCCGCATCGAGCAGTGGACGAGGAAGGCGCCGCCCAGCTCGTTGCTCGCGCCCGGCTCCTTTCCGGCGCCCAGCGCGATGAGATCGGCGACCAGGGCCGCGTGGGTGACGACCGGGCCGGTCCTGCCGGCCACGGTCCTGCCAGCGGCGGTCCGGCCGGCCACGGTCCGGCCGGCGGCGGCCCTGCCGGCGGCGGTCCGGCCGGTCATGAGGGCCACGAACGCACGGTTGCGGCCATCCGATCGACGAACTCGACGCCGAGCGGGGTCAGGGCGCCGGTCTCCCGCAGCGCGGCGATGGCGTCGACGGTCCAGCGGTGGTACATCGCGTACAACTCGGCGGCCCGCGGATCGCCGCCCACCCGGCGGCGCCACACGTCGGCCACCGCGGCGTGCGCGTAGACGCCCTGCAGGGCGGCCTCGACCGGCCGGGTCTCGGTCTTCCAGCCCACGGTGATCCGCGCGTCCGAGTCGGGGTCGTGCAGGTCGTAGAGGTCGAGCAGGGCGCCGAGCTTGGCGTGCTGGAACTCGTGCACCAGCAGGACGGCGAGCTCGGCCGGGCCGACCGGCGCGGCGGAGAGCGAACCGAACGCGTCCATCGCGGTGGACGCCCGCTGCCGCCCGGCCGGATCGGGCTCCAGCGGCATGATCACTTTCAGTCCGGCCCGCAGCGCTGGGGCGTACTCCGGCAGCTCCGTGTCGATCAGGCGCCAGGCGGCCGTCAGCGAGTCCCGCCACTGCGCGACGGCCCGGTCGTCGAGCCGGCCGGCCGGCGTCCAGCCGTGGCAGTCGCGGGCCGGGTCCCCGTCCTCGATCCGGACGCTCCAGCCGTCCCGGGCGATGTGCCGGGCCGGCTGCCAGTGCGCTGCCGCCCCGGGCTGGGACAGGTCGACGCTGAGCACCACGCCGTCCGGGCCGGTGAGCCGCAGCTTGCCGGGGTCGGCGGCGATGCGGGCGGCGGCCGTGATCGGCTCCGGCCAGTACAGCGTGCCGACGGTGGGCAGCGTGACCACGCCGCCGTCGATGCGCACGTCGGTCTCCACCGGCACGCTCGCGTGCACGGCCGCGGCGGCGGCGAGCCCGCCCAGGTAGGGCATCCCGGCGGCGTCGCCGGTCCGCAGCATGCCGACCGCCCAGGCCCGCACGTACGGATGGGCCAGCACGTGCCGGACCGCCCCGGCGTGCCCCTTCTCCAGGTCGGTGAGCGCCCGCCAGCCGGCCGTCTCGCCGTGCTGCTCGATCGTGGCGGCGACCAGCGCACGGGTGACCGACCGCTCCTGCTCGGTCAGCCAGGTGATCGTCGCCTCGTCGCCGAAGCCCGAGGCGATCTGGTCGATCACGTCGGCCGGGCCGGTGTCCTCCGGTTTGGCGTTCGCCTCGTGCATCCGGGTCTCCTCGTTGGTCCGGTCGATCAGGACGCGCAGGTCGGCGCAGTACGCCGAGGGGTTGTCGAAGCCGTGGCCGCTGCGGAAGCGGTGCGCGTAGAGGCCCCCGGCGCACTGCTGGACGACCGGGCAGGACCGGCAGATCTCACTGAGGCCGGCGACGCCGTGCTGCCGGATCGCGATCGGCCGCAGCCGGGAGACGTCGTCGACGCTGTCGGTGAGGACGCTGAGGCCGGTCGCGGGAGCGCCGTCGTAGGCGGTCTTCACCGAGTCGGCCTGCTCGTACTCCCCGCCGGTCTCGATCACGACCATGTCGACGGTGTCCGCGCCGAGCTGCTCGCTGCCGCTCGGCCCGCCCCGCGCGGTGGAGTGCAGGCCGTCGAAGAGCCGGATCCGCATCGGGCGGCCGTCGGCCAGCCAGCGGCGGTGGATCGTGGAGAGCCAGGTCGCGTACGGGGTGGGGTCGCCGTCCGGGCGCAGCGGCGGGTTGTCCCAGGTCGCGTGCGGTAGGAGGAAGTCGACGGCGGGCGGCTGCTCGGCCAGCAGCGCCTCGTAGACCCGGTCCGGGGAGTTGCGGATGTCGATCGTGCAGAGCAGGCCGGCGTACAGCTCGCGGTAGGCCGGGGTGCGCAGCAGCGCGAGCGCGGCACGGACCTTGTCGAAGCTGCCCGACCCGTTGGCGAACCTCCGATGCCTGTCGTTGGCTTCCCGGTCGCCGTCGAGCGAGACGCCCACCCGGACGCCGTGCCGCTTGAGGACGTCGCCGAAGGCTGGGCTGAATCGGACACCGTTTGTCTGCATGGTCAGCGAGAGCCTGGTGACCGCCTCGATCGGCGTGCGGATCTCGGTGATCAGCTGATCGAGCCCGGCGGGGCCGAGGAGCAGTGGCTCACCGCCGTGCACGACGACCCGGACGTGGGGGATCCGCCAGCGGGCCGCATGGTCGGCGATCCGGCGGGCAGCGGCCCGGGCGACGTCCTTCGACATGGCCCGGGCCTTGATCATCCAGCTTTGGTCGGCATGTTCGTAGACGTAGCAATGGTCGCACTTCAGGTCGCACCGGCCGTGGACCTTCAGAACGAACTGGCTCAGCGGATGTGCTCCGCCGGCCTCATCGCCCGCCGGGCCGGGCATCAGTGTGCTGACTGGAAAGCGGCCACATCCAGCCGCTTGAGGAGGGACTCCTTGTCGACGATCCGGCGGACCACGCGGCTGGCGTGCTCGGCCCGGATCTCCCGCAGGGGAGTCTCATTGATGACGGCCAGCGGCCCGACCAGGTTGTCCGGGGTCGCGACTTCGGTGTTCACGATATCTCCAGGTCATATCAGGTTCAGGGTCTCGCGACCGGCCTGCGCAGTCGTTAACTGATTTGCGCCGGATTTGGTTTCGTTTGGGTTTTTTGTGACGGCATGCGTACTCTGCGCCACCACTCATCGTCCCACAGTCCATCCAGCGCAGAGCTTGCTTTCCTTACTTCGCGAATCGCGCTGATGATAGTGATTCCGAGGGCCGCGCGATACGGGAAGCTCCCATTTGGAGGATGACGACCGACGAGAGCACGAGAAGACCACCCGTGAGCTGCGTAATCGTCAATTTCTCGGGCAACAGGAGCGTCGCCAGCGCGGTGGTCACCACCGGCTCGGCGGTGGACAGGATCGCCGCGGCCGAGGGTCCCGTCCGGCGTAGACCGGCGAAGAACGCCAGGATCGGCAGCACTGTGGAGACCACCACGATGCAGGTGAGCCACAGCCAACCGTCCACGCCGAACCCGAGGCCGACGCCGCCGGCGACGCCCGCGCGGATCGCGAGAGCCACCGCCGCGCCGGTCAGGACCAGGGTGGTGAGCAGCATCGGCGGGACCCGCCGGACCACCCGATCGGAGATCAGGATGTAGGCGGTGTAGGTGATCGCCGAGCCGAACGCCAGGATCACGCCGGCCGGGTCGATCCGCACGCCGCCCGCGCCGAGCAGCACCAGCAGCACCCCGGCGGAGGCGGCGAGCAACGCCCCCGCCTTGCCGGCCGTCAGCCGATCCCGGCCCAGCACGACCGCCGCGACGGTCACCAGCAGTGGATACGAGTAGAAGACCAGCGACAGCAGCGACGCGTCCATCCGGTGGAGCGCTTCGAAATAGAGGGTCGCCTGGCCCGCGTACCCCACCGCGCCCAGCCCGAGCGCGACGGCCAGAACCCTGGCCGTGGTCTTGATCCCGGGAGGGGCGGTCCCGGCTGCTCGCCGGATCAGGAGCACGGTGCCGAGCAGCATCGCGGCCAGGCCGAAACGGACCAGCAGCAGCGCGCCCGGGGAGACGCCCGCCTCGAACGCGAGCTTGCCGAAGATGCCGAGCGCGCCGAAGCAGACCGCTGAGAGCAGACAGAGGAGCGGACCCATGCGTTCGAGCCTCACGCCGCCGACTCTTCACGTCCAGTGACGATTCGTGGAGCTGATTGTTTACGATTCCTGCATGGATCTGCGGCGGCTCCGGTTCCTGCGCGAGTTCGAGGTGCGAGGAACGCTCGGCGCGGTCGCGACGGCTCTGGACTACAGCCCGTCGGCCGTCTCGCAGCAGCTGGCGATCCTGGAGAAGGAGGTCGGCGCGAAGCTCCTGGAGAAGGCCGGGCGCGGTGTGCGTCTCACCGACGCGGGCCGGATCCTGGCGGGCCACGCGGGGGTCCTTCTGGCTGCCGCCGATGCGGCAGCCGCGGATCTCGCTTCCCGGACCGATTTCGTACGGGGGACCGTCCGGGTGAGCGGCCTCCAGTCAGCGGCCCGCCGTCTCCTGGTTCCGGCCGTCGCCCGTCTGGCGGTCCCGTACCCGGGCATCCGCGCCGAGGTTCGTGAGCTGGAGGTGGAGGACGCCCTGCCCGAGCTGCGTCTCGGCTCGGTCGACCTGCTGATCAGCGACGAGTACGACGGCCATCCCCGCCCTCGCCCGGCCGGCCTGACCTTCGATCCGCTCTACGTCGAGCCGCTGATGCTGGTCCTGCCGTCCGCTCACCCGCTGGCGGCGCCGGGCGGCCCGGTCGCGATCGCCGCGCTGCGCGACGAGGCCTGGGTCGCGTCCGAGCCGGGCAGCGGCCACCACACCATGGTCGTCGGCACCTGCCGCTCGCTCGGCGGCTTCGACCCTGACCTGCGGCACCACTGCTACGACGCGGAGGTGCAGCTCGAGTTGGTCCGGCAGGCCGGCGCGGTCGGGCTGCTGCCGAAGCTGACGCTGCCCGATGCCGACCCGGCCGTCGCCTATCGCGAGGTCGCCGAGAAAGACCTGGCCAGGCGGTTGTTCGTGGTCACCAGGGAGGGCCGGGACACACCTGCGCTGGCCACCTTCCTGTCCACACTGCGGGACGTGGCATCGTCTCTGGGTGATTCCCAGCGAGAAGCAGATCCGCGAGATGCACCGGCAGGCCGCGCCGACCCGTGAGGCGTTCGAGTCGGTCTGGACGCACTGCCGGATCGTCTGGGCGATCGCCTCGCAGCTGCTTCCTCCGGACGTCGACGGTGATCTGGTGCGGGCCGGCTGCCTGCTGCACGACATCGGTGTCCACCGGCTCGCTCCGGACGACCCGTACGTCCGGCACGGCATCCTCGGCGACGAGCTGCTGCGCGACCTGGGCCTGCCGGACGCGCTCTGCCGGTTCTGCTCGCACCACACCGGCGTGGGTATCACTGCGGCCGATGTGCGGGAGCAGGGACTGCCGATGCCGGTGGCCGACTACCTCGCTGAGACGCCCGAGGAGCGGTTGGTGATGTATGCGGACAAATACCACAGTAAATCAACGCCGCCGTCATTCGTGACCAGTGACACATTCACTGCCGCCGTGAGCCGCTTCGGTGCGGACAAGCCCGCGCGTTTCACCGCTCTCACCAGGGAATTCGGTGAGCCTAACCTAACTTCGCTGAGTCGTGACTTCGGCCACTCTGTCCGGTAATGCCCCGGTTCGGCCACCCGAGATCGACTTGATCTCAACCTAGGTTCAAGTTTTAGAGTCTTGCCGTTTTCCTTTGATCATCGGCGAGAGCGCGAGTGAGGGATTTATCTATGGATCGCCCCCTGCGGGTTGCTGTCATCGGTGCGGGCCCGGCCGGCATCTACGCCGCCGACCACCTGATCAAGGCTTCGGAAACGGTCACCGTCGACATTTTCGACAAGCTGCCCACCCCCTACGGCCTGATCCGGTACGGCGTGGCTCCCGACCACCCGCGGATCAAGGAGATCGTCAACGCCCTCACCCGGATCCTCAACAACGAGCGGATCCGCTTCATCGGCAACGTCGAGTACGGCACCGACGTGAAGCCCGAGGAGCTGTCCCGCTTCTACGACGCCACGGTCATCGCGACCGGCGCCGAGAAGGACCGGAACCTCGACATCCCCGGCATCGACCTGCAGGGCAGCTTCGGCGCCGCGGACTTCGCCTCCTGGTACAACGGCCACCCCGACGTACCGCGTGAATGGCCCCTGGAAGCCACCGAGGTCGCCGTCATCGGCGCCGGCAACGTCGCCATCGACGTGGCCCGGATCCTCGCGAAGACCGCCGACGAGCTGCTGGTCACCGAGATCCCGGACAACGTCTACCAGGGCCTCAAGGCCAGCCCGGTCACCGACGTGCACCTGTTCTCGCGCCGTGGCCCGGCCCAGGTCAAGTTCACCCCGCAGGAGCTGCGCGAGCTCGACCACTCGCCGAACGTCGAGGTGATCATCCACCCCGAGGGCATCGAGTTCGACGAGGGCAGCCTGCAGGCCATGCGGGACACCCGGCACGTCAAGATGTGCGTCGACATCCTGCAGAACTGGGCCGTCCGTGACCCGCGGGACCGCCCGCGCCGCCTGCACCTGTACTTCCTGCAGGCCCCGGTCGAGGTGCTCGGCGAGGACGGCAAGGTCGTCGGCCTGCGCACCGAGACCCAGGAGCTGACCGGCGACGGCTGGGTCCGCGGCACCGGCGAGTTCACCGACTGGAACGTCCAGGCCGTCTACCGCGCCGTCGGCTACCTCAGCACCGCGCTGCCGGACCTGCCGTTCGACACGAAGACCGGGACCATCCCGCACGAGGCCGGCCGGATCCTCGACCTCGACGGCGAGCACATCCCGGGCATGTACACGACCGGCTGGATCAAGCGCGGCCCGGTCGGCCTGATCGGCCACACCAAGGGCGACGCCAACGAGACGATCCAGAGCCTGCTCGCCGACGCCGACAAGCTCCCGGCGCCGGTGGACCCGACGCACGAGGGTGTCCTCGACTACCTGCGCGGCCGTGGCCTGGACATCACCGACTGGGAGGGCTGGCAGAAGCTGGACGCCCACGAGGTCGGGCTCGGCGAGCCGCACGGCCGCAAGCGTGTCAAGGTCGTGCCGCGCGACGAGATGACCGGCATCTGCAACGGCATCTGACGACTTCCCGTAGACGCGGAAACCCACGGCCCGATTCGGGTGGCCGTGGGTTTCCGCTGTTTCCGGTGGGTAAGCGCGGGGTGTGCGGGACAGCGGAGTGGTGCGGCTTTCCGATCTCGGCGCGTGGCTGCTGAAAGGAAACGCGGATCTCGGAGGACTGCGGGAACGGTTCGAGCGGGAGCCTCGGGTCGAGCGGTGGTGTGTGCAGCGGAGCTACCGGCTGGATCTGATGTCGGCCGGTCAGCCCGTGTTGTTCTGGGGCAGTGGCAGCCGGCGGCGCGGTCTCCCGTACGGAATCTGGGGTCTGGGGAAGTTGATCGGGCCTGCCCTGGAGAGCTCGCCGGGGCGGTGGGAGGTGCCGCTGGATCTCACGATCGCGCCGGAGGAGGAGTGGCTTTCGCGGGAGGAGCTGCGGGCGCACGACGAGCTGGCTGACCTCGAAGTGCTGCGGCAGCCGCAGGCGGCGAATCCGTCGTACGTGACCGTGCGGCAGTTCGCGGTGATCACGGCGCTGCTGGAGTGACCTCGATTATATTTACGAACGGTCGGTCGTTTTGTAGGGTCGGACCATGACTCAGGACGGCAGGCTGGTTCGCGGGGAGCGGACGCGGGCCGCCGTGCTCGATCAGGCGCTGCTGCTGGCCACCGTGAACGGGCTCGACGGGTTGTCGCTGAGCCAGGTCGCCGACGCGCTCGGAGTGAGCAAGTCCGGTCTGTTCGCGCACTGGCGCTCCAAGGAGGCACTGCAACTCGCCGTCATCGATCACGCCCGGGCGCAGTGGACCGATCGGGTGATCGGCCCGGCGCGGACCCGACCGGCCGGGCTGCGGCGGCTGCTGGCGGTGCACGACAGCCGGTTGTCGTTCTACGAGTCCGGGGTGCTGCCCGGCGGGTGCTTCTTCGCCAACGCGCACTTCGAGTTCAACGCCCGGCCCGGCGTGATCCGGGACCGTCTCGCCGCTGAGCTGCGGGACTGGATGACGTTCCTGACCAGGACGGCCGCCGACGCGGTCGAGCTGGGTGAGGTACGCGCGACGGTGACCCCGGAAGGGCTCGCCTACCACACCGAATCCCTCGGGGTCTGCGCCGTGATGCAGGCGCCGGTGCTCGGGACCGGACCGACATTCCGCCAGGCCCGCGTGGCGCTGCTGGAACACCTGCGATCGGTTGCCACCGATCCCTCTCTTCTGGAGTCGCTATGACCACCGCGCTGACCTACGGCGATGTGATGCACATTCCGGTCCACTTCGACGACCTCGACGCCATGGGGATGCTGCACAACTCCCGGTACGCCGTCCTCGTCGAACGCGCCATCTCCCTCTGGTGGGCGGAGCGCGGCGTCTCCTTCTCCGGCGGCCGCCCGACCACACCGGACGCGTTCAACGTCGTCCGCGAATATGCGATCACCTTCCACCGCCCGGTCCGCGGCACCGGCGACATCATCGTGCACTTCTGGCTCGACAAGATCGGTACGACCAGCGCCGACTACCGTTTCCGGGTCACCTCGACCGACGGGGAGACGGTGTTCGCGGAGGGCCGCCGCGTCAACGTGCGCCTGAGCCCGTCCACGATGCGCCCCGAGCCGTGGACGGACGAGGCCCGAGCGATCGCCGCAACGATTCTCCGGGATTGAGGTCGTCGCAGGTCGGTCGTCGGTGAGGCCGCCCGGCGACCAGGATGAGCCGGGTGCCGGTGGTCCCGTTGCGGCAGCCGGGCGTCTGAGGGGCGGGTCGTCCCGATTTCGGTGCCCGCGTCGCGGAGGTGCTGGTTGCACGGAGCTTCCGAAATCAGGGCCGCACCGCCACTCGTCCGCAGCCTGTGGAAACGGCAAGCCCGCACCGCGCCGGCGCAGCCGAGCGACGTCGAGGCGGCCCTCTGTCTCGAAAGGCCCTGTGCCGTCATGAGGAGTGGCGGCCGTCGCCGCTTTCCTGCACTGTGCCGAAGCCGTTCACTCGTGCGCAGCCGGTCGTGCGCGTCGGTCGGCAACAAATCGCCCCGAGGTCTGGCGCACCAGCACTTTGATCTGCCGAATTCAGTGCGTTTCGTTCGACCTTCATTCGGTCTTCGCCGGCGTCCATTCTCCCCGTTAATCCGGCGCTCAGAATGTGCGAGCAGAAAATTGCCGTTCCCAGACTCGGACAATGCGGTTACGGGCGTGCGAATCAGAGCCGCAGCCCGCCGGAATCGACACGCCATCAATAGCCTCGCCGACACCCCGCAGCCGCTGCGTGGCGGGACACCGGACGTCCGCACCCACTCGGCACCCCCCGACTCGAATCCGTGAAAGTCAAATGCGCCGTCCTCAAATGCGCCGTCCTCGAGTGCGCGGTCCTCGAGTGCGCGGTCCTCGAGTGCGCGGTCCTCGAGTGCGCGGTCCTCGAGTGCGCGGTCCTCGAGTGCGCGGTCCTCGAGTGCGCGGTCCTCGAGTGCGCGGTCCTCGAGTGCGCGGTCCTCGAGTGCGCGGTCCTCGAGTGCGCGGTCCTCAGATGTGTAATCGTTAGATGCGCGGTCCTCGGGTGCATCGACACCGGCCGGGCAACCTCGCGTTAAGCGTTCTCGTCCTGCGGGAAAATCGGGTTTAGGCGTCGCCGTCTGCGTCTCATGCCGGTCCGCCCTCTCTGCCGAGGGCGCCGGGCGCCGGTCATCGACCCGCAGGTCCGCGGGCTTCTGCCCGGCCGCAGGCATTTGCTCGGCCCCAGGCTTCTGCCCGGCCGCAGGCATTTGCTCGGCCCCAGGCTTCTGCCCGGCCGCAGGCATTTGCTCGGCCCCAGGCTTCTGCTCGGCCGCGGGTTCCTGCTCGGCCGCAGGCTTTTGGTCGGCCGCGGGCACTTGCTCGGCCGCAGGCTCCTGCTCGGCCGCGCGCAGCTGGCTCAGCCGGCGCGCATGGCGCTGCAATAAGCCCCACGCGCGGTGCCCCTCATGGGCGCGCCGGAACTCCTCAGCTCCTGCCGAATAATTGCGACGCAGCGTCCGATCCCGCAAATGCCTCGTGGGAAACAACGTCAACTGCGCCATGCCTCCATTCTCCGCGCGACACCCACCACCGGCGACACCGACCACCAGAATTTCAGATCAGGAAATCATTCGATCCCGATTGGATGATCCGCAAATCCGGCACCCGAGAATCGATATCGCACGTGCTCACCTGCCGCCGACAAGGTTTGCAGCTTCACGGTTCAGACGTATCCACCCGCGTCCGGGCCGAACGACGCCTCCCGGTTCGGCTCAGAACCTTCACCAAGGCCGCCTCGGCGTATCGATCCCCGCTGCGCATCACGACTGCTTCTGGAGATTTGCCCAGCGGCGATCGCACCTCGACGCAGAAAATCCGCGCGATCTGGAACTCGTCGGGCCCTCCGCCGTCGCAGTGTGAACAAGGCGACTAGGGCCACGGTTAGTATCGCTAACCCAATGCTGCAGGCAAGGAGGTTGCCCATAGGCGGGACTGTAAATCAGATGGGCAAGCCGCAACGCACTGTCATGCCGCGAGTAGTGAAGCTGATGGTGGTGGCGGAGCCATCCCCGTTCTAGGTGTCGTATTCGCCGTTCCACGGCTCGTAGAACCCAAGTCGCTGTGGGTAGAGCTCGGCCCATGGCCCACCGTGGCCCTCGTCTGGGTCGTCGGTGGTCTCATCGATCAGGCCGAAGACGACGTTGTCGAAGTCGACTCGGAAGGGTCGGATGCCGATACTGCAGTTCGTGACCGCATCGAGGCCGGCCAGCCAATTCGACAGGACCTGCTCGGCGGCTTCGACGGCTGCGGGGCTGTCGCCCCTGAAGCCGGTGAACCGGAGGTTCGAGCCAGTGTGGTGCCCAATTTCGTCGAAGAGATGGAGCACCGCGTAGATTCGCTGCTGGTTCCGCCAGTCGCGACCTGGCCTGACGCCTTCCTGGTAGGCGCCGGTGATGTCAGCGAAAAACTGTCCGCCCGCGTGCCGTCCGATGCGGCCAGTACGGTAGTCGGGCTCGTACTTGATCGGGATGACGTCCGGGAGTCGCACAGCGCGGGATATAGCCGCCGCCGGCGGCGTCCGCTCACGCCGCGATCCGCACCCGGCATCCCGAGTGGCTAATGGCATCCCGGAAGACGAGTATGACCCCGGCAGCAACAGGGCAAAGGCTCGGTAATTGCGGCGGAGGTATCTCACTCAACTGCCGCCGACAAGGCGCTGTTATGCGCATTGTCCGGTGGCGTCTGATCGTTGTCGCGTACGTGGTGCCGATTGCCGCCTACAACGGGCATCGCTGATCCCACCACGGCAGCGCGGAAGATAGGTGAGGGTCCGTGACGGTCCGTCGGCGAAATTCGTCGTCGAGCTCGCTGATCGGTTTCGCCAGTGCTCTCGCCGTGGGGGTGGTGAGCGCGTCCAAGGCTTCTTCCAGCAATGCCCGAGGGTGCCGGCCGCAGCAGCAGGGGAGGAAGATTCGGGTTGAGGGCCGTCGAGATATTGTTCGCCAACTGAGTAGGGCTTCGGCGATCGCGCCCGGCCAGAGCCCTTCCCTTGCCCAGTCGCGGGCCGTCTGCAGCTCGATGGTGCTGACCTCGTGCTGGCTGAGGCTGTCGAGGCCTGGTACGTGAGGTACGTCGTGCCACGACGATTTGGGCGCGCGAACTCGCCGGAGAGTGCCTGGCCGCTTCCGCGGCATAGCGCCTTTTTTCGTAGAGGACGTTCTGTTGCCGATCATAGCCGGATCGGCGGTAGAGCTAGCCAGCCGAACGAACTCACATGCCGCGATGCGCGCTCTGCACGCGCCGCCTGTAAGAGGTTGCTGCGTAGGGTGGCATTCATGAGTTCGTACAGTCCGGACGCCTTAGCTCCTCGGAACTGCCGTGCTCGCGATGTGGCCGGACTGATCGGGGTTCTCGCTCTGCTGGAAGGCGAACTCATGGGCGATGGCGTTCCTCCGCATCTATCAAATCGGATCCGCGACCGGCTGGAACGAGCGGGCCTGCTTGAGCCGGCGGGAACCGAGCGGGAGCTGCGTCAGTCAATCTCGGACCTCAACCATCGGTTGCGGTATGCCCTGGGTGAGTACGAGGAACCACCGGAGCCCTTGACCGTGCCGTGATTCCACTGCGCGCTGCGATCAGTGCGAACGGCCCTTTTTGGCCGCATTCTCATGCCGCGATCCGCTCGCTGTCCTTCGTCTCGGCCGCCGGGCTGTGCCTCCTGAGCTGATGGGGTCGAGGCTCAGGTTGGGGTGGTATCGATCAGCCGCGGAGCTGTCGATGCTCGATGCCGTCGTGTGGACTCGGTTCACGGTTGCTTCAGGACGTCGCCTCGCTGGAGCGGCGTTGCGCTTCCCAGCCACGGCGCAGGGGGTGGCGGCCAGAACGGAGGCATTGTCGTTGCTGGTTGAGCCAGGTTTCCAGTTCGCTGACGGCGGTGTCACGGGGACATTCGGTGGTGTCGATGATGTTGGTCTGCCACCGAGGGTCCTTGGCAGTCCAGGACGACCAGCGGTGCCATGCCATAGCTGATGCGCTGTTTGCGGTGATGACGTCGGGCCGGTGGCGGGGATCGCGAGCGTGTCCGTGGTGCCAGGCCGCCCAGTTGTTGAAACGGTCGAGCTCGTGTTCCGGCCAGCGATCAGAATCGCGTTGCCTGAGCCGGCGTCGGCGCTCTTCGTCGGCGACGTCGATCAGGCATACCGCGATGGCATTCAGCATCGGCGCCGACGGGGCGGCCAGGATCTCGCCGAGCGGGGCCTGACCGGTCAGTAGGAGGTCGACCCGGTCGGCCTGGTAGTCGAGGGCGCGACGAATCCACTCCTCGGTGTTGTGGTTGCGCCAGTGCGGGGACGGGTTGCGCGGAACGCCGCTCTCGTCGCTGTCATGGACGGCGAGTCGATCGCATCGCTCGGCGACGGCGAACGCGAGGGTGGACTTGCCTGAGCACCTCGACCCGGTCAGCACCAGCAGCATCCACGGAGAATGTCAAACGCGCGCCAAGAGTTGCCAGCGATTTGATTGCCCTTGATCGGGCCGCCAAGCCAGACGGTGATTGAGGTCCGCCGGGCAACAACGGCTTGAAGTCAGTGCCCTCGCGTCACGCGGGTGCGCCGCTGATGAAGGCCTCCGGCCGGCACAAGACGGTGACGCGATATGACAGGCCGACGTTGGACCAGATCTGGCCCCGCAGCGTGAGGCAGATGCCGACCCGGTCTTCGTGCTCCGGGTGCTCGAAGAAATCCGCACTCGGGTCCGCGATCGCGCCGACCAGCCCTTGTGTGCCCTGCTTGGTGCCGGGCACCTGGAGCAGGCCGACGGCGATCTGGATCTCGGCGTCGTCGAGATCGCCGACGGTGTACCAGTGGGTGTCCGGCAGAAACAACTGCGAGTCGACGACGCGCCGCTGGTAGTTCGGTCCCATCATGCCGGATTCCGGGTCCGGGATGTCACCGATCCAGGCCGTCCCTGCGAAGTCGGTGCGCAGCCGCTGAGCGTCGGAGCGGAACTCCGTCACGAGCGTGTCGAGACGAGGCTGGGCGGCAAGGTGCACGGATGCGGCGGTCATGATCGCACTCTAATCCGGGCCGGTCACACCCGACGCGGACACGGTGGCGGCGGCTCGTGATCGTGGAACGGCGCGAGGACTCGGGGTCAGTAGGCCAGGCCTCCCGGCTTTCCGAGCAGGGCTGAGCCGTGGCCGCCGAGCCAGCCCTCGGCTGCTGCGGCGTGCTGGCTGAAGGTGTGCATGTCGCGGAAGCGGCGCTGGATCGGGGACGCGGCTCGGGCCGCCTGGCCGCCGCCGGCTCGGTAGCAGGTGTCGACGACGGAGAGGGCGGCGTCGGTCACCCAGGTCAGGGTGGCGGAGACCCGGGGGCCGAGGGCGGCGAGTGACGCCGGGTCGGAGGAGCAGGCCTCCCAGAGCTCGTCGGCGGTGGTCGCGAGCAGGGCGCGGGCCGCTCGCAGGGTCAGGTCGGCGCGGCCCAGCTGGACCTGGAAGAGCTGAGTGTCGGCGAGACGGGTCTTCGCGTACAGCCGCTGCTTGCCGCCCGTCGCCAGGGTGACGGTGGCGTCGAGGGCGCCCTGCGCGATGCCCGTCGCTACGGCACCCAGGTGCAGGATGAAGTGCATGAGCGGCGCCACGAAACCGGGGCCGGGGATCGACGACTGGCCGGCGAAGAGGTCGAAGGTGTGCTCGGCCGGTACGTGGACACCGCTGATCTCGACGTCGTGCGAGCCGGTGCCGAGCAGACCGAGCACCTGCCAGGTGTCCACGATCCGCGCCTGCGACGCGGGCACCAGGGCCGACCGCAGCGTGGGAGGGCCGTCAGCGGAGCCGACCAGGCAGTTCCCGAAGATCCAGTCGGCGTGGGTGCTGCCGCTGCCGAAGGCCCAGCGGCCGTCGACGAGATAGCCGTCCGGCGCCGGGGTGGCCGTGCCCTGCGCGTTGAAGCCGCCCGCGACGATCAGGTCGGGGCTCGCCGCGTACAGCTTGTCGAAGACTTCGCGGTCGAGGAACGCCAGCAGCTGAGGCGTCTCCGAGCCGATCATCACGGTCCAGCCGACGGCCGGTTCGGCGGTGGCGAGGGTTTCCAGCACGGCCATGCCGGTACGCAGATCGACCTCGTGGCCGCCGTGTGACCGCGGCACGAACATCCGGAAGAAGCCGGCCGCCTTGAGCTCGGCCACCAGATCGGCGGGCAGTTGCCGGGCCGTGTCGAGCTCGGCGGACCGGGCTGCGAGCGTGGGCGCCAGGTCGCGGGCGCGGCTGATGAGGTCGTGCATGGAGATCTCCCCGGGGTGCTCGGACGATGCTCCGATTCAAACCGCTGAGAACACCATGGACAGTCAGGATTCCGATCGATGCGGCGGGTGCGTGCCGAGATCGCCGGGACTCCAGCCGTTCGGGTAGACGGAAGCAGTCAGACGGCCGATCGTCGTCGCCGTGTCGCCGGATTGCGCGCGTCCGGCCGCCCGCATCAGCGCGCCGGACGCTCTCCGTCGTGCCGCTGAGGGTGATCGGAGGCCGCAGGCGCGCAGGACGCGCGGGTCGACCTGGGCGAGCAGCAGCGGGCGGATCACCGGGCGCAGGGGCCGTGGCAGGAGGGTGACCAGGTAGTCCATGAACGCGTCGGCGAGCCGTCAGCGATCTCGAGGGACATCAGCGGGATGTCGCAGCCGACCGCCACGAAGCCGGTCGCGCTGAGGATCCGCGACATCCGGGCGAAGCGATCCATCGGTGGATTTTAATGTGCTCGGCTCGACTTGAGCAGTCGCTCAAAAGGGGTTACCTTCTTCTTGAGCGAGTGCTCAAGAGGGGGATTCATCATGGTAAAGAGGCCGGCGAACATCGCACTGGCCGCGCTCATCGTGGCGGTCGGGGTGGGGTTCTTCGTCGCGACGGTGCGATCGGGGCGGGCGGACAGCGCGCTGCTCTTCGTGGTGCTGCCGGTGGGGCTCGCGGCGGCGCTCGCGCTCACGCCGGGGCGCAGCACGCACGGGCGGGTCTTCCGGCTCACCACGATCGGCCTGCTGCTGGCGGCGGTGGCGCTGCACGAGGGAGCGATCTGTGTCGTGCTGGCGGCGCCGCTGGTCTACACGGTGGCGCACGTGATCACCGCCCTGGTCCGGCGGTTCGGGCGCAATCCCGCGCTGCGCGTGCTGCTGCCGATCCCGCTGCTGCTCGCCGGCGTCGAGGGGGTGCAGCCGGACTGGCGCATCGACCCGGACCAGTCGGTACGGGTCAGCCGTGACGTGGCGATCGACCCGATCATGATGCCGGCCCTGCTCGCGGCCGGACCGCAGCCGCAGGAGGCCCGGCCGCTCGCGCTGCGGGTGCTCGGCGTGCCGACGCCTGCGCACGTGCACGGCACCGGGCTCGACGTCGGCGACCAGTGGATGTTCGGCTATCACGGCAGCTCGCACGGTCCCGGCGGGCAGATCGTCACCGAGGTGGTCGACGCCGGACCGCAGGCCGTCACGTTCGCGATCAGGGAGGACAGCTCGATCACCGGCCGCTGGGTCGGGATGCGGACGGCGACGCTGAGCTGGCGGGCCGGCGCCCACGGTGGGACCCGGGTGTCGTTGCGCATCGACTACCGGCGTGGCCTCGACCCGTCGTGGTACTTCGGGCCCCTCCAGGATCGCTTCATGCACGCCGGCGCGGAGCACTTCTTGAACATGCTGAGCCTGCCGTGACCACCGCCCGCTACCTGTCCCTGCTGATCCCGGTCGCGGCACTGCTGGTGGCGGCCCGCAGAGAGCGGGAAAGGGCCGGCGCCGCCCTCGCGTTCATCGCGTCGGCCACCGGACTGGCGGTGCTGCACGAGATCGCCACGGCCGCCGGATGGTGGACGTTCGCCACGGTCGACGGCGCCTACCACGGCTTCCCGATCGATCTCTGGCTCGGCTGGGCGGTGCTCTGGGGTCCGGTCCCGGTCCTGCTGCGCCGCCTCCTGCCCCTCCCGGTCGCGCTGGGCCTGCTGCTCTGGATCGACGCGATCGCCATGCCCGCCCTCGATCCGCTGCTCCGGCTCGGCCCGCACTGGCTGCTCGGCGAGGCGCTCGGCCTGATCGCCGTGGCGCTGCCCGCGCAGCTGCTCGGCCGCTGGACCGCCACACGCAGCCGGCTCATGGCGCGCGTGCTCCTGCAAGTAGGGCTCTTCGGCGTGCTGCTGCTCTGGCTGATCCCCAGCGTCGCGTTCACCCTCGGTGACGGTTCCTGGGATCGGCTGCTGGACGCTCCGCTGTTCCTTCTCGGTCAGCTGGCTTTTCTGCTCGCGGTGCCGGCACTCGCCGCCGTCCGCGAGTTCGCTCTCCGGGGAGGCGGGACGCCGTTCCCCTGGGATCCGCCGGTCCGGCTCGTCACCACCGGCGTCTACGCGTACCTCGCCAATCCGATGCAGCTCAGCGCGATCTCGTTGCTGCTGCTCATGGCCGCGGCGGCGCGCAGCCTCTCGCTGGCCGTGGCCGCGATCATCGCGGGGGCTTTCGCGGGCGGTCTGGCGGCGGCTTCCGAACATCACGACCTTCTAGCCCGGTACGAGGGCCAGTACCGCTCTTATCGCGCACAAGTCCGAGATTGGTGGCCACGGACGAGACCGTCCACTCGGACGCCGGGTTCGGCCCGGCTCTGGCTCGACGACGACTGCGGGCCGTGCTCCGGCGTACGCGACCTGCTCCTGCGATCGTCGCCGGTGGGGCTCACCATCCTGCCGGCGTCGTCGTTCGACGGGCCGGTGCTGTGGCGGGCGCGCTATGAAGCGGACGACGGGCACGTGGCGTCGGGGGTGGCAGCGGTAGCCCGGGGGTTGGGTCATGGCACGGTGCTTCAGGCGTACGCGGGATGGCTCTTGATCCTCCCGGGCTTGAATCAATCGGCGCAGCTCGTGGTGGACGCGCTGATCGCGCCCCCGCACCCGGCCGGCGCCGTGACCGTGGGGAAGAATGGTCGCTGATGAGCGACACGAAGCAGCGCCTGATCGACGGGGCCCTCGCCGCCATGCGCGACCACGGTGTCGCCGGAGCGTCGGCGCGGACCATCGCGGCCGCGGCCGGGGTGAACCAGGCGCTGGTCTTCTACCACTACGGCTCGGTCGACGAACTGCTCGGCGCCGCCTGCCGGCAGGCCACCGAGCAGCGGGTGACCGCGTACGCCGACCGGTTCGCCGCCGTCGGCTCGCTGCGCGAACTCCTGCAGGTCGGCCGCGACCTGCACGCCTCCGAGCTGGCGCAGGGCAACGTCTCGGTCCTCGCCCAGCTCCTCGCCGCCGCCCAGACCGGTGATCGTCTCGCCGCGCCCACTGCGGACGCCTTCGCACTGTGGACCGCCGCGATCGAGTCCGTCCTCACCCGGCTGCTGGCCGCCTCCCCGGTTACCGAGGTCGCCGACATCCCGGGCCTGTCCCGTGCGGTGGCGGCGGCGTTCGTCGGCATCGAACTCTACGAAGGCATCGACCGCGCCGGCGCCGGCCGCGCTTTCGAGGCGCTCGACCAGCTGGCCGTCCTGGTCGAGGTGGTCGACGAGTTGGGTCCGCTGGCCCGCCGGGCCCTGAAATCCCGGATCAAGAAGGCCCGCGCCTGAAAACCGGCCATGGGTGCCGGCGACATGGGCGGAGGCACGGCCATGGCGTGCGCACACATATGGTGGGGCGTTGATGCGTTCTAGGGTGGGTTCATGGTGGTGAACCTCGATCTGAACGGGCGGGTCGCCCTGGTCACCGGTGCCGGCAGTGGGATCGGGCGGGCCTGTGCGGTCCGGCTCGCAACGGCCGGGGCGACGGTGCTGGTGGCGGATGTGGACGAAGGCGCGGCCAAGGAGGTCGCGGCCGCCATCGACGGGCGGCCGGTGGTCACCGACCTGTCCCGGCCGGAAGCCGCCGACGAGATCGGCGGCGCCGTCGACGTGCTCGTCAACAACGCGGGGCTGCAACACGTGGCGGCGCTGCAGGACTTCCCGCCGGAGAGGTTCGCCTATCTGCAACGGGTCATGGTGGAGGCGCCGTTCCGGCTGGTCCGGCGGGTGCTGCCGCACATGTACGCGAACGGCTGGGGCCGGGTCGTCAACATCTCCTCGGTGCACGGCGTGATCGCGTCGCCGTTCAAGGCCGCCTACGTGGCCGCGAAACACGCGCTCGAAGGACTCTCCAAGGTCACCGCCCTGGAAGGGGCCGAGCACGGCGTCACCTCGAACTGCATCGAGCCGGCCTTCGTACGCACCCCGCTCGTCGACAAGCAGATCACCGACCAGGCCCGGGTGCACGGCATCCCGGAGAGCCGGGTCGTCGAGCAGATCATGCTGGAGCGCGCCGCGATCAAGAAGCTGATCGAGCCGGAGGAGGTGGCCGAGCTGGTCGCCTACCTGTGCACACCCCCGGCCGCCCTGATCACCGGCGCCTCCATCCCGATCGACGGCGGATGGACCGCCCACTGAGATGAGCCTGGAGTTCCTGGAGCTGCTCGCCCGCGAGGCCGCACTGGTCGAGTTCGAACGGCCGGTGGTGGCCGCGCGGGCCGCGGGCTCGCCTCTTCTGGAAGAGCTCGAACAGGCCAAAGCAGTGGCCCTGCGGGTCCGTGCCCTCCTGGAACGGCGGCGGCGCCGGGAGGAGGAGCTGTCGGCGCTCTACGACACCGCCGGCGACCTGGCCGGACTGCGCGACGTGGACGCGGTGCTGCGGGCGATCGTGCACCGGGCCCGGACGCTGCTCGGCGTCGACTGCTCCTATCTGACGCTCAACGACGCCGAGCGCGGCGACACGTACATGCGGATCACCGACGGTTCGGTGGCGGCCAGCTTCCAGCAGCTCCGGCTGCCGCCGGGGGCCGGGCTGGGCGGTCTCGTGGCGCTGACCGGCACCCCGTACGCGACGGCGAACTACCCGACCGATCCGCGCTTCCAGCACACCGTCGAGATCGATCAGGGGGTCGGCGACGAGGGCCTGGTCGCGATCCTCGGGGTGCCGCTGCGGCTCGGATCCGCGGTGATCGGCGTGCTGTTCGCCGCGAACCGGGCCGAGCGCCCGTTCGCCCGCGAGGAGGTGGCGCTGTTGTCGTCGCTGGCAGCGCACGCCGCTGTCGCACTGGACACGGCCCGCCTGCTCAGCGAGACGCAGACCGCGCTCGCCGAGCTGTCCGCCGCCAACGCGGTGATCCAGGCGCACAGCGTGTCGGTGGAACGGGCCGCCGACGCCCACGACCGGATGACAGCGGTGGTGCTGCGCGGCGGGGGAGTGGACGACGTCGCCGCCGACCTGGTCGGTGTCCTGCACGGCGCGCTCGTGGTGATCGACGCGCAGGGCCGCACCGTCGCGACGGCGCGGACACCGGGCTCGCCGGCGGCGGTTCCGGACCCCGAGGGGGTCGAGCTGGGCGAGGCGGTGGCGGCTTCCCGGTCCGAGGGGCGCAGCGTACGCCGGGACGACCTGATCATCGCGGCGGTAGTGGCCGGTGCCGACAACCTGGGGGCGCTGCTGTTCCGCCCGGATCAGCCGCTCGCCGCCGCCGACCAGCGGATCCTCGAGCGCGCTGCCCAGATCACCGCGCTGCTGCTGCTGTTCCGGCGTACCGTCGCCGACGCCGAGGCCCAGGTCCGCGGCGATCTGCTGGACGACCTGATCAGCCGCCCGGTGCGTGAGCCGGACGCGATCCGGAACCGCGCGGCCCGGCTCGGACTCGACCTCGACGCGCCGTACGTGCTGGTGGTGGCGGGTCAGGAACTTCGCCAGCAAGCCGTGTCATGGGCGCGTACCTTCGCGGCCGGACGCCAGGGACTCGCCGTGATGCGGGAGGGCCGGATCGCGCTGCTGCTTCCCGGTGACGATCCGGCGGCGCTCTCCCGGCTGGTGGCGCGGGAGCTCGCCCGGGTACTGGGCGCGGGCGTCACCGCCGGTGCGGCCGGTCCGGCGTCCGGGGCCGCCGCGGTGGCGGGCGCCTACCGCGAGGCCGACCAATGCCTGGACGCGCTGATCGCGCTGGGCCGTTCCGGCCACGGAGCCTGCGCCGCCGACCTGGGATACGTCGGCCTGCTGCTCGGTGATCGGCGCGACGTCGCGGGGTTCGTGCGGCGCGCGGCCGGGCCGGTGATCGAGTACGACGAACGCCGCGGCACCGCCCTGGTCCGCACGCTCGAAGCGTATTTCGCGGCGGGCGGCGGCCTGGCGAAGGCGGCCGAGGCGCTGCACGTGCACGTCAACACGGTGACGCAGCGGCTGGACCGGGTGGCGCAGTTGCTCGGCGACGACTGGGCCGAGCCGTCCCGGGTGCTCGACCTGCAGCTCGCGCTGCGCCTGCACCGGCTGCGCTGAGTCCACATAAGCAGGGCTCACTTTGTGTGGGTGCGATCCATGGGTTCCGATCCGGCGTCACCGTAACGTCCCGTTAACAGCCCCGGTCCTATGAGAGGAGCCGCATGTCTACGGATACCCGGCGCACGCCCATCGTCAAAGTCGTCTTCGCGTCCCTGGTCGGCACCGCCGTGGAGTGGTACGACTTCTTCCTCTACGGCTCGGCTGCCGCCCTCGTCTTCGGCACCCTCTTCTTCCCGGAGTCCGATCCGGTCACCGGCACCCTGCTGGCGTTCGGCACGTACGCCCTCGGTTTCGTGGCCCGCCCGCTCGGCGGTGTCGTCTTCGGACACTTCGGCGACCGGCTCGGCCGCAAGAGGATGCTCGTCATCTCGCTGATGATGATGGGTGTCGCCACCATCGCGATCGGGCTGCTGCCGACGTACGCCACGATCGGCGTCGCCGCCCCGATCCTGCTGCTCACCTGCCGGCTCGCGCAGGGCTTCGCGGTCGGCGGTGAATGGGGTGGCGCGGTCCTGATGGCCGCCGAGCACGGTGACGACGCCCGGCGCGGCTTCTGGTCGTCCTGGCCGCAGGCCGGTGTCGCGCTCGGCAACCTGCTCGCCACCGGGGTGCTGTGGGTGCTCGCCCTGGTCCAGTCGGAGGAGGCCTTCCAGGCCTGGGGCTGGCGGATCCCGTTCCTGCTCAGCGCCGTCCTGGTCCTCGTCGGCCTCTGGGTACGGCTGACCGTCGAGGAGTCGCCGGTCTTCCAGCAGGCGCAGAAGCAGCTCGCGGCCCGCAACGCCGAGCGGACCCACCAGCCGCTGCTCGAAGTGATCCGCCGCTATCCGAAGGAGGTCCTGCTCGCGATGGGGATGCGGCTCGCCGAGAACATCTCCTACTACCTGATCACGGTCATCTCGATCACCTACCTGACCACCTATGCCGGCACCTCCGCCGACAAGGGCATGATCCTGAGCGCGCTGCTGCTCGGCTCGGCCATCCAGTTCGTGATCATCCCGCTGATCGGCGGCCTCTCCGACCGCATCGGGCGGCGGCCGCTCTACCTGGCCGGGGCCGCGGGCGTGGCGATCTGGTCGTTCTTCTTCTTCGACCTGGTCGGCAGCCGATCCGAGTCGCTGATCATCCTGGCGGTCGTGGTCGGCCTGTTCCTGCACGCCCTGATGTACGCCCCGCAGGCCGCCTTCTTCTCCGAGCTCTTCGGGACGTCGGTGCGCTACACCGGAGCATCGGTCGGCTACCAGCTGGCCTCGATCCTGGCCGGCGCCCTGGCCCCGATCATCGCGCTGCGACTGCTCGGAGACGTCTCCTCGCCGAACACGACGGCCGTGGCGATCTACATGACCGTCGCGTCGGTCCTCACCATCATCTCGGTCCTGGCCGCGAAGGAGACGGCCCGCACCTCGCTCCGCCACGACCGCACCCTCGACGAGTCGCCCACGCGTGATGAGGTTCCCGCCTGACGTCCCGCCCGGGCGTGCTGGGCACGCCCGGGCGTCCGGCTAGCCGACGTTGGCCAGGAAGTCGGAGTAGAAGATTCCCAGGCCCGCTGCCACGCAGACGCCGGCGATGGTCCAGAAGCGGACCACGATGTTGACTTCGCTCCAGCCCGCCAGTTCGAAGTGGTGGTGGAGCGGCACCATCCGGAAGACGCGCCTGCCGGTGGTCTTGTACGAGACGATCTGGATGACCCAGGTGATCGTGATGATGAAGAAGAGGCCGCCGATCAGGATCGACAGCAGGGTGGTGTGGGTCGCCACCGCGAGGCCGCCGATCAGGGCGCCGAGACCGAGCGCGCCGACGTCGCCCATGAAGATCCGGGCCGGGGACGTGTTCCACCACAGGAAGCCCACGCAGGCGCCGGCCGCGGCCGCCGCGATCATGGAGATCTCCAGGGGATCGCGGACCTGGTAGCAGTATTCGTTCGCGCGGGCGTAGGTGTCGTCGGCGCACCAGTGCCGGTACTGCCAGTAGCCGATCACCGCGTACGCGGCGAGCACCAGGGTCGACGCGCCGGTGGCCAGGCCGTCGAGGCCGTCGGTGAGGTTCACGCCGTTCGACATCGCCGTGATCACGAAGACGAACACCATGACCGAACCGATCTTGCCGACGTTCAGCCAGCTGATGTCCCTGATGAAGGAGATGTTCTCGCTGACCACGGTCTGGCCGTTGGTGCTCACCACGGAGAGCGCGATGATGCCGAACACGGTGCCGATGACCGCCTGGCCGAGCAGCTTGCCCTTGGCGGACAGGCCGTCGGAGTTGCGCTTGCGGACCTTCAGGAAGTCGTCGACGAACCCGACCGCGCCGCAGAAGACGAAGAGGCCGAGCAGCACGAGGGCCGTCATCGTCGGCTTCTCCTGCGCGATCTGCCGGTCGGGCAGCGTGGTCAGCGCCAGGTGCCCGGCGACGTAGGCGACGAGGGTCGCCAGGATGAACACGACGCCACCCATCGCCGGGGTGCCGCGCTTCCCCTCGTTGGAGGCGAGCCCGAGGGACCGGATCGGCTGCCCGGCCTTGAGCGCGCTGAACACCCGGATCGCCACCGGCGTGAGGAACAGGGAGACGACGAACGCGACCACCGCCGCAACGATGACCGCCCTCACGGGCAGGCCTCCCGGCGACGCGTGCCGGATGAGTCGGTATCAACGATCATGAGGTCTGATCTTGCCATCAGGCATCGGGGGCGGCGAAGCAGGACATTCGATCCTGGAGTGGGCCGTAACCGGCTCAGGGTTTCGGCAGTGGTGCCGAACGGTTGTTTGTGGCGACCCTGTTGTACCGGCTGGGACGGTTCTCGTATCGCCGTCGCCGTCTGACCCTCGCGGGCTGGGTGTTGCTGCTCGTCCTGTTCGCGGTCGGCGCCGCCACCCTCTCCGGGCCGACGACCAGCGCCTTCTCGATCCCGGGCACCGAGTCGTCGCGGGCACTGGAGGTCCTCGCCACCAAGTTCGGTACGACCTCGGACAACGCGTCGGCGAAGGTGGTCTTCACCGGCGATCTGTCCGATTCATCGTTAGCGCCCGCGGTGACAGCGCTGAAAAAGCTCGCGACGGTCGCCGATCCGGTCTACTCGGCCGACAAGAAGACCGCCTACGTGACGGTCAGCTACGACGTGCCGGTCACCGACGTGAGCATCGCCGACCGGGAGAAGCTGCTCGCCGCCGGTGACGTGGTGAAGCAGGACGGCATCGGCGTGGAGTTCTCCGGCGAGGTCACCAGGACGACCGAGGAGAGCCACGCCGCCGAGGCGATCGGCATCATCGTGGCCGCGTTCGTCCTGATCATCACGTTCGGCTCGCTGGTGGCGGCCGGCCTGCCGCTGGTCACCGCGCTGGTCGGGGTCGGCGTCGGCATGCTCGGCATCCAGATCGCGACCGGCTTCTTCGACCTCTCCAGCTCCACGTCGGCCCTCGCCACGATGCTCGGGCTCGCGGTCGGCATCGACTACGCGCTCTTCGTGGTCTCCCGCTACCGGCACGAGATCGCGATCGGGCGCGGCGGCGTGGAGGCGGCGGGCCGGGCGGTCGGCACCGCCGGGTCGGCTGTGGTCTTCGCCGGCCTCACCGTGATCATCGCGCTGGTCGCCCTCAGCGTGACCGGCATACCCTTCCTCACCGCGATGGGCGTGGCCGCGGCGGGGACGGTCGCCGTCGCCGTACTGATAACGCTCAGCCTGGTCCCGGCCGTGCTCGGCTTCTGCGGGACGCGGATCCTGCCCCGCAAGCATCGCGCCGACCCGGCCGCGCTGGAGCATCACGCGAAGGTGCCGTTCGGCGAGCGCTGGGCCCGCAACGTGGTGCGGCACCGCTGGATCGCGCTGGTCGGCACGCTCGTGGTGATCGGTGCCGTCGCGTATCCGGTCATGGATCTGCGCCTGGCGCTGCCGGACGACAGCACCGCCGCCGAGAGCTCGACGCAGCGCAAGGCGTACGACCAACTCGCCGCGGGGTTCGGCGCCGGCTTCAACGGCCCGTTGATCATCGTGGTGGAGGCGGCGTCCGGGGCCGGGCGCAGCGCCGCACTACAGGCGCAGCAGGCGATCGGCGATCTCACCGACGTCGTGACGGTCAGCGACCCGGTGGTCAACCAGGCCGGGGACACCGCGATGCTCACCGTCATCCCGGGCAGTTCCGCGACCAGCGAGGCGACGAAGGACCTGGTCCACGACATCCGCTCGCACACGGTGACGGGCGCGACGATGGCGGTCACCGGCACGACGGCGGTCAACATCGATGTGTCGGAGAAGCTCACCGATGCGCTGGTCCCGTACCTGGCAATTGTCGTCGGTCTTGCCTTCGTGCTCCTGATGCTGGTGTTTCGGAGCATCCTGGTGCCGCTGAAGGCGACGATCGGCTTCCTGCTGTCGGTCGGGGCGGCGTTCGGCGCGCTGGTCTCGGTGTTCCAGAAGGGTCACCTGGCCGGGCTGCTCGGCGTGGAGTCCACCGGGCCGCTCGTCAGCATCATGCCGATCTTCCTCATCGGGATCCTTTTCGGTCTCGCGATGGACTACGAGGTCTTCCTGGTGACCCGCACCCGGGAGGACTTCGTGCACGGGGCGTCACCGAACGACGCCGTGATCAGCGGGATGAAGCACGGCGCCCGGGTCGTCACCGCGGCCGCGCTGATCATGATGAGCGTCTTCGCCGGTTTCATCCTGGCCGCCGACACGATCATCAAGTCGCTCGGTTTCTCGCTGGCGTTCGGCGTGGCCGTCGACGCGTTCCTGGTCCGGATGACGATCGTGCCGGCGCTGCTGTCGCTCTTCGGCCGCGCCGCCTGGTGGCTGCCGCGCCGGCTGGACCGGTTCCTGCCGAACGTGGACGTCGAAGGCGAGCAGCTCACGCGGCGTCTGCACGAGCAGGCGCGGGCCGCGGCGCGGGAGGAGAGTGAGATCCCGGCCGCAGCGGCGTGAGCCCGGCCTGTGAAAGCGTGCCGTCGTGGTCAACGCGCTGTCCGGGTTCCTCCTGCTCGCCGTCATCGTCCTGATCGGCTGGGTTTTGCGGCGATGGGCCGGTCTTCCGGACAACGCCGAGGCAGTGCTCGGCCGGATCGCGTACACGGCTCTCGCGCCCTGCCTGCTCTTCGAGGGAACCCTCAACGCCGACCTTCATCTGCTGGTCAGCGGCCCTCTGCTGGTCTCCACACTGGCGGCGGTCATCTGTTTCGCGATCTTCGCGCTGATCTTCTTCCGGCGGTCGCGCGGCACGCTCATCCTGGGCGCGCTCGCCGGCGGCTACACGAATGCCAACTACATCGGCATCCCGGTCGCGACCTACGTCCTCGGGGACGCGTCGCTGGTCGTCCCCATCGTCTTCCTGCAACTCCTGATCATCACGCCGCTGGCACTCACCCTGCTGGAAGCGAGCACCGCCTCGTTCCTCAAACCCGTGTCGAATCCGCTGGTCGTCGCGGTCGCTCTGGGTGCGTCGTTCAACCTCCTGGATGTACGGGTACCGAGCGCGCTGCTCGACCCCATCGTCACGGTCGGTCAGGCGGCGGTGCCGGTCGTACTGATCGCTTTCGGTATGTCGCTCTCCGGCCGCCGGGTCCTCGCAGCCGGCCCGGACCGGCTGCCGACCACCGTGGCGCTGACGCTGAAACTGCTCGTCATGCCGCTGGCCGCGTTCGTGCTGGCGATGGCGTTCGGGCTGTCCCGCGACGCGGCCTACACGGTGACGATCCTGGCGGCGCTGCCGACGGCGCAGAACATCTACCTCTACGCCCAGCGCTTCGGCACCGGCCTCGTGCTGATCCGGGACGCCATCTTCGTCTCCACGGTCGGCTGCCTGCCGGTGATGCTGCTGATCACGGTGCTGTTCGATGTTCGCGCTGCCAACTGATAGATGACTTTCCAGTTCGCGGTATGGGAGAGCGCTAACATTTTTCAATGTTTTCTGGGATGTTACGAGGGATCACCGGTTCTTCTACTGGAAGGGCATCCCCCATGTCCCTAGCGATTCCCCGTCGCCTCCGGGCCGGACTCGTCGTCCTACTCATGATCGCCGCGGCCCTCACCGCGGTCGTCGTCAAACCGCAGCCGAGCCAGGCCGCTGTCACGTTCACCAACCCGGTCGCCGCCGCCCCCTACGGCGCCGACCCGTGGATGGGCTACGACAACGGCTACTACTATCTGGCCGCCACCACCTGGAACTCGCAGGTCGTCATCAAGCGGGCGAAGTCGGTCGCGGCGCTCCCCGGCGCCACCGAAACCGTCGTCCACACCGGAACCGCCACGGCGAGCTGCTGCAACGTGTGGGCGCCGTCGATGCACAAACTGACCGGACCGAACGGCACCCGCTGGTACCTCTACTACTCGGCCGGGACGGCGGCCTGCTGCGACGGACAGCGGTCGTTCGTGCTGGAGAGCTCCGGGACCGACCCGATGGGCCCGTACACGTTCAAGGGCCAGCTCAACGTGCAGGCCGGCAACGGCTGGGCGATCGACGGCAGCGTCGCGACGATCAACGGGGCGAACTACTTCCTCTACTCGTCGTGGGTGGGCGATCTGCAGAGCCTGTTCATCGCGCCGATGAGCAACCCGTGGACGGTGTCGGCGTACGGGACGCGGATCTCGTACCCGACCTACGACTGGGAGAAGGTCGGCGGCAACACCGAGGAGGGGCCGTACATCCTGCAGCGCAACGGGCAGACGTTCCTCACCTTCTCGGCCAGCTCGTGCAACACCCCCGACTACAAGATCGGGATGCTGACGCTGACCGGCGGCAACCCCCTCGCCGCCTCGTCGTGGACTAAGAAGAGCACCCCGCTCTTCCAGCGCAGCGACACGAACAGCGTCTACGGGCCCGGGCACCACTCGTTCTTCACCTCGCCGGACGGCAGCGAGACGTGGATGGCCTACCACGCGAACGAGACCACCGGGCAGGGCTGCGGGGCCACCCGTACGACCCGGATCAAGAAGGTGAACTGGAACTCGGACGGCACGCCGAACCTCGGCACCCCGGACAAGCTCTCCACCTCACTGACCGCGCCCGCCGGTGACCCGGGCGGCTCGGTCTCCTTCCCCGTCGCCGGCACTCGCTATCGCCTGGTCAACCAGGCCAGTGGCAAGGTGCTCGACGCGCAGAACTGCGGCACCGCCAACGGCACCGCGATCCAGCAGTGGACGTCGCTCGGCAACGCCTGCCAGCAGTGGACGTTCACGAAGACGACCAGCAACTACTACCGCATCACCAACGCCAACAGCGGAACCGTCCTCGACGCGGTCAACTGCGGCGCGGCGAACGGCACCGCCCTGAACCTGTGGGCGTCCCTTGGCAACACCTGCCAGGAGTGGAGCCTCACCCCGATCAACGGCGGCTATCTGATCGCCAACCGCAACAGCGGCATCGTCCTCGACGTCACCAACTGCGGCACGGGCGATGGCGTGGCGGTCCGCCAGTGGGCCTCACTCGGCAACGCCTGCCAGCAGTGGAACATCACCGCCTGACCTCTTGGACGATTGCAGCGGTCCGCCCCCGTCACCTTTGTCGTCGCCGGACCGGCGGCTCCAGGCCGCTCCTTGCCGCCGCCGGCTGATCACGGCGGCGGCAAGCACGGAATCGGCTTTACCGATCAGTCATGTCGCACTCGCGTGTTCCGGGATCGACCTCGGCACGAACCGGGGCTGCCTTGAGCGCGGCGACCAGTGACTCGGTCGAAGCTCCGACCACCTGCTGGCGCAGCGGCGCATGGTCAGACTTGAAACGTGCTTTCGCTACGTCCAAGGTCTGTACCCGGCCCTCGAACTCACCGACTCCAAGGACGCCCTGCTCGTAGGGGAGGGTGCCGCCCGCCCCGAGCCCTTCCCAGGTGCCCACGTTCGGATCGCTGGAACACGGGTCGTCAGTCCATTCAATGGCCTTGATGTAGGAATGACCCTTTTCAAGTCGCGGCGCACCACTGATGCCAAACTTCACCTCGCCGGCCTTGTCCTCGTTGTTGTTGAACACCCAGCCCGGTGCCGGCATGGTCAAGGACCGAGGTGCCTTCTGCGGTGCGTCGGGGGCAGACCACAGAACCTTGCTCACCGTCACCTGCACGGTGCGGCCAACCATTCCCTCGCCCCGCTCGATCTCTTTCTTACTGGGACTAACGCGGCTTTCGTTGGCAACGGTGAAAACCACCACATGATCAGCGTAGGTCGCCCAGTCCTCGGCGGTCAGGCTGCCCCGGCGATCTCGACCTTCCCCTAGCCGGATCTCCTCAGTGGCCGCAGGGCTCTCGATGACCGGCTCGGCGACGGATGTGGACGGCGTGGGTGCCGCCGTGCTGCCGCCGGCAGGCGAGCATCCGGCGAGAGCCAGCATCGCAGCGCCGGCCACGATGGCCGGGATTCCATAACGAATGCGTCGCATGACACCCCTTCCTAGGAATACGTTTGGTTGATGAAGTAGGCGTTGTTCCCACTCAGGCCCGGCGGGAAGTTTGAGCCGCTGGTCATGCAGCCCAGCGCCGAACTATCGATGTATACCTGCGGATAGGCGTCGTCGCCGTGCACCAGACCGACAGCGTGCCCCGTCTCGTGGCATGCGACCGAGCCGCCGTAAACACGGAATCCGTCAGGCGATTTGATTCGCACATAGGCCTGGTCGCATTCGTAAGCGGCGGCGGCCTGGCCGTTACACCACATGATTCCCCAGAGATCGTTGGAAGGCAGCGGTAGTGCCGCCTCCGCTTCCTGGAAGATGATGTCGGTCTCGGCGGCGCCGTCGAAGACTGGGGTGGAGTCGTAATGAATGGCAAGATCTGTGGGCGAGTACTCGTTAGTCAGCATGGATCGCAAGGCCGCCAAGTCGTCTGACTCTAGTTCGCCGGGGTCGTTGAGGTCCGCGTACCAGTAGACGTCGGCGTTGTCGGTCTGGCACGGCACTGCGGTGCCTGAATCAATTGTTTCATCTGAAACAGATAACGTTTAGGTTGGCCGTAGGAACGATGCCATCGTAGTTCGGTGCAGCCTGGGCCGGTGCGGACACATTTACCAGCGAGATGACAACTAGATAGATCAACGCAAATTGAAGCTTGCGACGCAATTTGCCTCCTCTGTGTGAACCTGGGAGGATGCTAGCCAATCATTGATGGGCTACGATGTCACGGTTCGCAGAACGTCCAATTAGGACATAGTCCCCAGGTTAGAGATCCTTGGTCGCTGACTTCTTCGGCTCGGCGTAGTTTCCGGATATCGACCGATCAGCAACGGCTCGACCTCCCTTGCCACATGCTGATGAGACGGCAAGCAATGGCGAACGGTTCCGTGGCCGGCATGTCGACGATGCGGGCGGACTGACCTTCCCCTCCTGACGTGGGGGCATCGCCTTAAGGGATTGGGGGGCGAACCGGGTGGCACAGCGAGGAACGCAGAGCATTACGTCTACACCACGCCGTCCCGCAAGGCCATCCAGGCGATCAAGGACAAGGTGAAGGCGCGAACAGCCAGGAACCAGCAGAGTGCGGGGGTGGATGAACTGCTCTCGATCGGCGCCTTGCCCGTCGAACGCGCGTTCTTCCGGTCCGCGTTCGCGGCGCTGGCCGACCCGGCAAGCTCCGCACCCGGACCGCCTACCATCACAAAAAGGAGGAAAAGCCCGCAGTGGCCGCTTGACGGGACCCAGACGGACACTGCCCGGCTGCGCGCTGGTATGTCACTATTTCAGCCATGACGATAATCAGAAAGGCTCATGGCGCGTAAGTCGCCGGCGCGAGTACGTGCCGCAGCGCGCCGTCGCCTCGATCACCGCGTCCCCGCCTTGCCCGGCCTGACGGCGCGGGGCAGAGCCGCCGTCGCCCAGTTCGAACGCACGCGACTATGGCCGGGTGCCGCGCGTCAGGCGCTGAATGCCTGGAGCCTGTTTCTCCGCGATCCTGCCCACCGACTCGTCGACCCCGCATGTGGCTGCGGCGTCCTCGAGTGCTGCCCCGACCCGCCAGAACTCCGCCGCATCCTGCACGCCACAGCCCATGCGTTGCCCCGGCACGACGCCCGCCGGCTCCGGCGACGCCTCGCCGAGCTCGACGAGCAGTGGTGACACTTGACGAGACCGGAGGGACACCCCCTTCCGGGATCTTGGACGACTGCCGTGATCCGCCCTGCCCACTCCGGGATTTTGGACGATTCCGGGCGAGGGACAGAGGCGGACGGTCAGGATCGTAGGGCTGCTGCTCGGCGGGCTATGGCCTGGTCGAGGCGGCGGGCGGTGCCGGGCATCGGGGCTGCGGTCCGGAGGCGGCGGAGTTCGGTCAGGGCGGTGCGGGTGCCGATGGACTCCAGGGCCAGGATCGCCGCGTTCGTCACGATCGGGCTGCGAGGGCCGTGGCCGGGGATGCGCCCGGATGCGTACTGGGCGAGTCTCCCCACGGCCTCGGCATCACCCGGTTCGGGCCGGGTGGCGGCGATCAGGTGGAGCAGTCCGCGCAGCGCTTCGGCGTTGTGGGTGTCGGGCACGTCGTTGACGTCGTACAGGAAATCGCCGCGCAGCGGGAACGTGCGATCCTGGGGCACCAGAGCGAACCAGTGATGGAGGAGCGCCCTGCTCTCGGCCCGACCGAACGCGGAGGTGAGCTCCACCGCCTTCGTGGACCATCGGGTAGCGGGCGCCGCACCTCGGGATCGCAGCGCGTGAGCGATCAGGGCACGGATCCGCTCGTCCGACGCGGCGGCGGTGTTCGCGGTCTCGGCCCAGGGCTCGCCTACGTTGAGCAGGTCGGCCGGGTCGGTCAGGAAAGGACGGATGTCGGCGGCGAGGGGCGGCATCCACCGAGCCGACCTGCGCATGACGGCCAGCAGTTCGGGCGGTACGCGGCCGGTGTCGCGGAGTGCCACTTCGGCCAGCACTGCCAGTTCGGCGGGTACTCCCGTGGTCCGCCTCGTGGCAGCGTTGATGAGCACCGAGCCGGCCGGCCGGGAGAGTTCGGCCGCACTGAAGTGCCGGCCGAGCCAGTGAAGCAACGACTCGATCGGTGTCGCTGCGGCGGCTGCCGCCACTTCGAGGATCAGGTCGTGACGGCGGGTGGGCGGCAGGGTTTCCACTGCCATGCGGACTTGGGCACCGTCGAAGCGCCAGACGTCGTCGTTCGCCGTTGCCAGGCTGACCAGTTCGGATGCCAGGCCGGGGTCGTCGCGGGACACCAGGTCGCGCACGCGGGCGAGGCGGTCCGGGTAGTGGTCGCGGCCGTCCGGGCGGTTGATCATGACGGACAGGATAGGCGCGTGCATACGGCGGACCGCGGGTTGGTGACGTGCGGGGCCCGCAGGGCGGTGCGTGGACCCGCGGGTTGGTGACGTGCGGGGGCCCGCCGGCTGCGGTTGGACTGGCCGCAGGCCGGCGGGCCGGTGGGTGGACTGGCGTCAGTTGGCGTAAGTCTCGAACTCGCCGACTCTCGGCGTACCGGAAGCGCTGTTGATCCTGTATGTGATCTTGGTGAGCGAAGTGGCCGGGAAGGAGATGACACCGGAGCCGCTGCCGCTGGTCAGGACCGCGCCGGTGGTGCCGTTGAGGACCTGGTAGGAGCTGACCGTGCCGCTGCCGCTGGCGAGGCGGACGTTGATGCGGGAGACCGTCGTGGCCGAACCCCATTTGATCGAGATGTCGCCGGTGGTGCTGCTCGGGGACCAGTACGTCGCGATGTTGCCGTCGCGGACGTTGCCGTAGCTGGTGCCGCTGGCCTTGCTGGAACCGTCGGCGCCGGCGCCGGAGGCGAGGCTCAGGTTGGTGCCGGACGGGGGCGGGGTCGTCGTGGTCGTGCTGGGGCTCGGGCTGGTCGGGTTGCTCGGCGTCGGGCTGCTGCTCGACGGCGGCGTCGACGGCTGCGAGGTCGTGGAGCAGGTGCCGGTCGACGTCTTGATGCCCTTGTTCGCGCCGGCCGTCAGCGCCACGATCGACGGGACGCAGGAGGCGTTGTCGAGGGTGAACGAGTACGGCACGCTCACGCTGGTGTTCGAGGTGACGTTCGGCCCGGCCGGGTTGTTGTCCTCACCCGGCGCCGACCAGGTCACGTTGTCGAAGATGTTGCCGCTGACCTGCCAGTATCCGGCCTGGTCGGTGTAGAACGTGCCGAGCACGTCCTTCGAGTCCTCGAAGTAGTTGCTGTCCACCCTGGCCTTCGCGCCGGCCCGCGAGTTGATCCCGGACTCGTTCAGCGAGAAGTAGTGGTTGTTGTAGATGTGCGCGACGCCGCCTCGCAGCAGCGGGGTGCGGGAGTCGATGTTCTCGTACTTGTTGTGGTGGAACGTGATGTTGCCGCTCCCGGTGTCGGTCTCGCTGGAGCCGATCAGGCCGCCACGGCCGGAGTTGCGCAGGATGCTGTACGACAGCGTCACGTACTCCACGTCGTTCTTCATGTCGAACAGGCCGTCGAAGCCCTCCGACTCGCCACCCGACGCCTCGAGCGTCACGTGGTCGACCCAGACGTTGCGGACCGTGCTCTCCATGCCGATGGCGTCGCCGCCGTTGGAGGTCGGCGATCCGGACTTCTTGACGTTCTTCACCGTCACGTTCTGGATGATGATGTTGCTGGAATCCCGGATGTGGATGCCGATCTGGTCGAACGTGGCGCCGCCGCCCACGCCGATGAGCGTGACGTTGCTGATCTCCTTGAGCTCGATCACGCCCGCCGCCGTGTTGCAGCTGTCGCCGGAGACCTTCGCGGTGTTGCCGACGGTGATCGTGCCCTCGACCTCGATGGTGATCGGGGTGCTGGCGCTGGCCCGGTTGCAGAGTGCGGTGTGGATCGCGGTGCCGGTGCTGGCCCGCACGGTCGTGCCACTGCCGCCGCCGGTGGTGCCGCCGTTCGCCGCCGCGAACCCGGTGGCGCTGCCGACGGCTGCCGCGTTCGCCTGGGCCAGGGGGAGGGCCAGAGCGGCGGCGGCCACCAGGCCGGCCCCGGTACTGATCGCAAGTGCTCGTCTCATCGTCGCCTCTTCTGATAGACGAAGGTCGATGCTCGGGGACGCACCGACCTTCTCAGGGGATTGGGGACTAGGTGCAGGAAAGCGCTTTCCTCGCCACGATAGAGACGCCTCCCATTAACTGGCAAGAAACATCCGGGCCAAATTAGTTGCAGGTTTGTTGTTGTCGATGGGAGCGCTCCCGCAACTACCGGGGTATCCCCTTCGGTTAGGAGTCCCCCGTGAGAAAGCTCGCGCTTCTACTGATCGTCCCCCTCGCCCTGCTCGGCTGGTCGATCCTGCCCTCCGACGCCGCGACCCTGCCGGCGGCCGGTGCGACGTACACGCTCAAGGTCACCAAGAGCGGCAAGTGCATCGACGTCCCCGGCGCCTCGAAGGACAACGGCGCCCTCCTCCAGCAGTGGGGCTGCACGGACGGCGCGAACTGGCAGCAGTTCAAACTCGTCGCGGCCGGATCGAACTACCTGCTGCAGAACGTGTCCAGCAGCAAGTGCATCGACGTACCGGCCGGCTCGACGACCTCCGGCGTGCAACTCCAGCAGTGGGGTTGCGCCGCCACGCAGACCAACCAGCAGTTCCGTCTCGCCGCCAGCGGCACCAACACCTTCCAGATCATCAACGTCAACAGTGGCCTCTGCGTCAGCGACAAGGGTGCTTCGACCGCCTCCGGCGCGGCGATCATTCAGGAGATCTGTACGGCGAACTCGAACAAGCAATGGGCGTTCACCCAGGTAGGCGCCGCCCCCTCATCGGCGGTGGTCGGCTGGGGCGCGGGCACCACTGGCGGCGCGGGTGGCGCCACCACCACGGTGACGACGGCGTCCGCCCTGGACTCCGCCCTGCAGGCCTCCGACGCCCGCATCATCAAGATCTCCGGCACGATCGCGCTCACCGGCATGCACCGCGTCGCCTCGAACAAGACCATCCAGGGCGTGGGCGCGGGTTCCGGCCTCAACGGCGGCGGCCTCACCCTCTCCGGAGTCAGCAACGTCATCATCCAGAACCTCAACTTCACCGGCTCCAGCGACGACGCCATCAACGTCCAGGACGGCTCGCACCACATCTGGATCGACCACAACACCTTCTCCTCGGCAGCCGACGGCCTGGTCGACATCCGGCTCGCGTCCGACCTGGTGACGGTCTCCTGGAACATCACCCGCAGCCACGACAAGACGATGCTGCTGGGCTCCGACGACTCCAACACCGGCGACCGGGGCAAGCTGCGTGTCTCCTACCACCACAACTGGTACGACGGCACCAACCAGCGCCACCCCCGAGTCCGCTTCGGCAACCCGGTCCACGTTTACAACAACTACTACGACGGCGTCACCAGCTATGGCGTGGCGTCGACGACCGAAGCCGGCGTCCTGGTCGAGGGCAACTACTTCGAGAACGTCAGCCGCCCGACCACTCTGGCCCAGGGCACCTCACCGAACGGAAGTCTGGTCCAGCGCAACAACCACTTCGTCAACTCGGGCACGCCCCTGACCAACGGCACGGTCAAGGCGATCACCTACGCCTACACCCTGGACACCGCCTCCAGCGTGAAGTCGATCGTCACGGCGGGTGCCGGCACGGGAAAGATCGGCCTCTGAGGCCGTGAAATAGAACAGTGCGCCGGGGTCTTGTTGAGCTCCGCCTGAACAAAAGCACGGAGCTCAACAAGGCCAAGTGTGGAGCATCCGATTTTCGAGGATGTTCTTCGCCGCCATTCTTGGATGATTCGGGGATGGCATTCTCTGGTTCGGCCTCAAATTCGGCAGTTGGATGTGTGGACGCAGGCTCAATCGGCGACTGCGACTGCGACTGCGACTGCGACTGCGACTGCGGCGCCGACGGCGACGGCGGAGGTGGCGGGTCGGGCGGAGGTGGCGGTGATAGCGGGTGCAGCTCAGGCGGCGGAGGTGGCGGTGATAGCGGGTGCAGCTCAGGCGGCGGAGGTGGCGGTGATAGCGGGTGCAGCTCAGGCGGCGGAGGTGGCGGTGGCAGCGGATGCAGCTCACGCGGCGGCTGAGGGGGTTGCGGAAGTCCAGTTGGCTGCGGAAGCCCACGTGAGGGCGGATCAGCGCAGGTGGCCGCGGCCTTCTCGGCTATCTGCCGCAACCGCAGCGCATGTCTCTGGCGCAGCCCCCAAGCCCGATGCCTCTCATGCTCGCGACGGAAAAGATCACGCTCCGGACAATGCTTCCGAGAGGTGCTCCAATCGCGCATCCCAGCAATATCTGATCGACTGAACAATTGCATCTGCCCCATGCCTAAATTATCCCGCGCGGGCCGAGTGATGCCCACCGTCGAATTTCAGAACAAGAAATAGAATCTCGAAGAAGAGGTAAACAAGACGGCGACCTCGGCGCGTCTCATCAAGTACAGGATCGCAACCCACGACCGACCGCGACCGCAGTCATCCAGTGGCAAGCCGACCCGCACCGCAGGCGCGTCAGCGCCGAGGAGTGGAAGCGGCGCGGCAGCAAGGGATGGGCGGCGGCAGGGCAAGGAGGGCGAGCGCCGGCAGGAGATGAACGGCGGCGAAGGAGCACCAAGAGCGAGGAGCGGCAAGAGCGAGCGGCGGCAAGAGCAGCAGGTGGTGAAGGGCCGGGGCGGCGGCAGGGCTGGGCCGGGCGGGCGAGGCGGCAAGAATGGCGGGCAATGGCGGGCGGCGGTGAGGCGGCGGTGATGGCGGGCGGCGGCAAGGCAACGGCAATGACGGGCGGCGGCGAGGCAACGGCAATGGCGGGCGGCGGCGAGGCAACGGCAATGGCGGGCGGCGGTGATGGCGGGCGGCGCGAGGCGGCGGCAAGGGCGGGCGGGGGGCAAGGCAATGGCAGGCGGCGGCAAAGCAGCGGCAATGGCAATGGCAAGGGCAAAGGCGGACGGCGGCGGCCCCGCCGAAGTAGCGGAGGAAGGAGCAGGTCAGTGGTCTAAGGGGTGCGCTAGCGGGATCCACACCCGCATCGGGCCGGGGGTTCGGTTGGCCCACAGGTAGTACGGGATTGCTGTCGCCACTCCTGCGGCCACCGGGGCCGCGGGCGTGGCAGGCAACGTGCGGTAGAGGGAGGAGGACTGGGGACGGAGGTGGACAGGGGCCTGCAAGGTGACCGGTGAGATGCCGGCGGTGTGGTAGGCGACGGCCAACGGTGCGGAGGGGTCCAGTTCCAGGTCGTCCACATGGGCGCCGGCCAGCCTGCCCGTCGTCGGGAGGTCGGCCTGTTCGAGGCAGTAGACCAGTGGGCCTCGGACCAGGGCGGCCGCGCCTCGGGTGGCGTCGACCCGGGGGTGGGCGGTGATCCGGCGGGCCGGCATCGCCAGGGTCAGGGTCAGGGTGTCGCCGGGGTGCCAGGAGCGGTGCAGGCGCAGGTATCCCTTCTCGACCAGGCGCCGGGCCGGGACCGGGGTGCCGTTCACGGTCAGGCGCAGGTCGGTGCACCAGGCCGGGGTTCGGAGGGCGAGTGTCCACGGCTGGTCCGAGGTGGATACGACGGTGATGGTGACCTGCTCATCCCACGGGTAGCGGGTGGAGATCTCGATGGTGCGGGAGGCGGATGACACGGTGCTTCCGGCGTACAGGTGAAGCTGCATTCCCGAAGGCGAGGAGGTGGCGACGTAGGCGTGCAGTGAGCTCATGAAGGCCGCGAGATCCGGCGGGCAGGTGGCCGTGCGGGTGAGTGGCGCGCGGGCCTGAAGCGGGCTCGCGGAGAAGAAGAGCGGGGAAGAGAGCGAGGACGAGAGCGGGGGAGAGAGCGGGGGAGAGAGCGAGGACGAGAGCGGGGGAGAGGGAGGGGAAGGGCGCGGGGAAGAGGGCGGGGCGGAGGGAGCGCCGCCGGCTGCCGCGATGGCGTTGTGCAGCACGCGTTCCATCTCGTCGGCCCAGCGGACGTCGCCGGTGGCCAGGAGCAGGCGCCAGGCCAGCCGGAAACTGGCGATCGCGGTGCTGACGAGGGCGTCCGCGCCGGTCGGTGGCAGGTCGTAGGGGTCGGCGTAGGCCTCGTCGCGCGCAGCGTGCCCGCCGGTGAGGTGGGTGCGGGTGGTCAGCGCGTCGTCGAAGAGCCGGATGGCGGCGTCCAGCAGTTCGCGGTCATGGGTTTCGACGGCCGCGTCCACCGCCTCGGACAGCAGGCCCAGCTGGTGTCCGACATGTCCGGTGACCGATGTCGCTTCCCGCAGTGGATTGACAAGATCAAGAGCTTTGTCCAGGTACGGCCGGAGCCCCGTGATCCGGAACATCTCGGCAAGAGCGGTCTCACCCGGCGACTCGGGCATCGCCGGGTGACGGGCCTGCCATCCGCCGAGAAGTCCGGCCGCGTCGAGGCGTACCGCGTCGAGGGGGAGCGGGCGGAGGGCGGACAGGGCCTGTGCCGTGGGGACGACGGGTCCACTGCTCATGCTGCCCCCAGAAACTTACCGAAAACGATTTCGCAAACGCTATGACCACCTTCTTCCCTTGTCAATGGGGTGTTCGAGCGGCTGTCGATGAAACGGCGCAAGACGCATAGAGTCATGGAGTGCGGACAGTCGTTGAATCAGAAGACCGGGCCTCTTTCAAGGAATGTCCTACTAACGAGTAGGCAAGAAATGCGAGTGCCTCCCGGCGGGCACTGTTTACTACAGTCCGGACCGGTCGCTGCTGGTCCGAGGTAGAGAAGGGGTTCGTTCGGTGTTCCGTCGTATCGTGATCGTCAACCGGGGTGAGGCCGCCATGCGTCTCATCCACGCGGCCAGGGACCTGGCCGCGGAGACCGGGACCCCGATCGAGACCGTCGCGCTGTACACCGACGTCGACCGGCACGCCACGTTCGTGCGTGAGGCCGACGTCGCCTATGACCTGGGCCCGGCCGCGGCCCGGCCGTACCTCGACCTGAAGGTCCTGGAGCGGGCTCTCGTCGAGACCGGCGCCGACGCGGCGTGGGTCGGCTGGGGCTTCGTCGCCGAGGACCCGGCGTTCGCGGAGCTCTGCGAGAAGGTCGGCGTCACGTTCGTCGGCCCGAGCCCGGAGGCGATGCGCAAGCTCGGCGACAAGATCGGCTCGAAGCTGATCGCCGAGGAGGTCGGCGTACCGGTCGCGCCCTGGAGCCGCGGCGAGGTCGCGACGCTGGAGGCTGCCAAGGAGGCCGCCGAGCAGATCGGCTATCCGTTGATGCTCAAGGCGACCGCCGGTGGTGGTGGCCGTGGCATCCGCGTGGTGCGCAGCGCCGACGAGCTCGAGGACGTCTACGAGCGGACCAGCCAGGAGGCGGCCCGCGCGTTCGGCAGTGGCATCGTCTTCCTGGAGCGCCTGGTCACCGGCGCCCGGCACGTCGAGGTCCAGGTCATCGCGGACGGCCAGGGCACCGCGTGGGCGCTCGGCGTCCGCGACTGCTCGGTGCAGCGGCGCAACCAGAAGGTCATCGAGGAGTCGGCGTCGCCGGTGCTCAAGCCGGAGCGCGCGGCCGAGCTGAAGGCCTCCGCCGAGCGGCTCGCCGTCGCGGTGGGTTACCGCGGGGCCGCGACCGTCGAGTTCCTCTACCACCCGGGCGACGACCTGCTCGCCTTCCTGGAAGTGAACACCCGTCTGCAGGTGGAACACCCGATCACCGAGGCGACCACCGGGTTCGACCTGGTCAAGGCTCAGCTCTGGGTGGCGTCCGGCAACCGGCTGGAGGGTGAGCCGCCGGTCGAGCGGGGTCACGCCATCGAGGCCCGGCTCAACGCCGAGGACCCGGACCGCGACTTCGCCCCGGCGCCGGGACGGATCGCGCGCCTCGACCTGCCGGCCGGTCCGGGCATCCGGGTCGACACGGGCGTCAGCGAGGGCGACACCATCGCCGCGGACTTCGACTCGATGATCGCCAAGATCATCGCGTACGGGAAGGACCGTGACGAGGCGCTCGGCCGGCTCCGCCGCGCGATGACCGAGACCATGGTCGTGATCGAGGGCGGCGCGACGAACAAGAGCTTCGTGCTGGACCTGCTCCACCAGCCCGAGGTGATCGACGCGAGCGCCGACACCGGCTGGATCGACCGGGTCCGCGGCGAGGGCCGTCTCGTCTCGAACCGGCACTCGTCGGTCGCGCTCACCGCCGCCGCCATCGAGGTCTACCAGGAGGAGGAGCACGCCGAGCAGCAGCGTCTGCTCTCCACCGCGTTCGGCGGGCGGCCGCAGGTGCAGCACGAGAGCGGGCGGCCGCTCGACCTGAAGCTGCGCGGGATGACGTACCGAGTGCGGGTGGCCCGCGTCGGCCCGCAGCGCTTCCGGGTCGGCATCGAGGCCGGCGCCGAGACCGGCTTCGCCGACGTCGAGCTCGACCGGTTCGACCGGCACACCGGCCAGATCCGGGTCAACGGCGTCCGCTACCGGCTGCTCACCGGCACGCACAAGTCGACGCACGTGGTCGAGGTCGACGGCGTCACCCACCGGATCAGCCGGGACGAGGGGGGCGTGCTGCGCTCCCCGATGCCGGCCCTGGTCGTCGCGACCCCGCTGGAGATCGGCGCCGAGGTCGAGGCGGGCGCGCCCGTTCTGGTGCTCGAGGCCATGAAGATGGAGGCGGTGCTCCGCGCGCCGTTCAAGGCCCGGCTCAAGGAGCTCGTGGTCTCGGTCGGCAGCAAGGTCGACGCGGGCGCGCCGCTGCTGCGCCTGGAGCCGATCGCCGCCGACGAGGCCGAGGCCGTCGAGGTCGTCGAGGCCGTCGAGCTGGACCTGCCGGCCGAGCCCGCCGAGGCGTCGGCCCGCGAGCGTGCCAGCCGTGGCCAGCGCGACCTGCGCAGCCTGCTGCTCGGCTTCGACGCCGACCCGCACGACAATCGCCGGGTGCTCGACGACTACCTGGCCGCGCGGACCGCGGCGGCCGCCGGTGGCGCCCGCCCGCTGGCCGTGGAGATCGAGCTGCTGGAGGCGTTCGCCGACCTCGCCGAGCTGAGCCGCAACCGGGCCGCCGGCGACGAGAGCGGCGGTGACTCGCGGGTGCACAGCCCCCGGGAGTACTTCCACACGTACCTGCAGAGCCTGGACGCCGAGCGGGCCGGCCTGCCGGAGACGTTCAAGGCGAAGCTGAGCAAGGCGTTCGCCCACTACGGCGTCACCAGCCTGGACCGCACCCCGGAGCTGGAGTCGGCGGTCTTCCGGATCTTCCTGGCCCAGCAGCGCGCCGCCACCGACGCGTCGGTGATCGCCACGCTGCTGCGGTCCTGGCTGCAGGAGCCGCCGCCGGACGACGTGCTGCACGAGCCGGCCGGCCTCGCCCTGGAGCGGGTGGTCTCGGCGACCCAGGTCCGCTTCCCGGTCCTCGCCGACCTGGCCCGCGGCGTCGTCTTCGCCTGGTTCGGCCAGCCGCTGCTGCGCCGCAACCGCGCTCTGGTGTACGCCGGGATCCGCAAGCACCTGCGTCACCTCGACGACAACCCGCAGGCGGCCGACCGCGCCGAGCGGATCGCCGAGATGGTCCGCAGCACCGAGCCGCTGATCCGGCTGCTCGGCCAGCGGCTGTCCCGCCCCGACCTGGACAACTCGGCCATGCTCGAGGTCCTGACCCGGCGCTACTACGGCAACAAGGGCCTGACCGGCGTCGCCACCCGGCAGGTCGAGGGCTGCGCCTTCGTCGTCGCCGAGCGCGCCGACCTGCGGGTGGTCTCCACCGCCGTGCGCTACGAGGAGGTCGGCAGCGCCCTGAGCGGCCTGGCCGACCTGGCCCGCGGTGGTGACGTCGTCGCCGACATCTACCTCGGCTGGGAGAACCAGCCGGAGTCCGGCGACGAGATGGCGGCGGCGCTGCACGGCGTCGTCAGCTCGGTGCCGCTGCCCGACCAGGTCCGCCGGGTGACGATCGCGGTGGCCGGCCGGCACGGCGCGGTGGCACACCACCACTTCACGTTCCGCCCGTCCACGGCCGGGATGGTCGAGGAGCGGCTGATCCGGGGACTCCACCCGTACATCGCCACCCGCTTCCAGCTGGAACGGTTCTCCAAGTTCGACCTGACCCGGCTGCCGTCGGTCGACGAGGAGGTCCACCTCTTCCAGGCGGTGGCCCGGGAGAACCAGTCCGACCAGCGTCTCGTCGCCCTCGCCCAGGTCCGTGACCTCACCGAGTTCCGCGACCACGAGGGCCGCCTGGTCGCCCTGCCGACCGCCGAGGACGTCGTGGCGAGCTGCCTCGACTCGATCCGGCGGGTGCAGTCGCGGCGTCCCGCGAAGGCCGCGTTCAAGGGCAACCGGATCGTCATCTACGTCTGGCCGGAGATCGAGCTGACGGTCGCCGAGCTCCAGATGATCGCCCAGCGGGTCGCGCCGACCGCGGCCGGCGCCGGCCTCTCGGAGATCCTCTTCATCGGCCGGCACCGGGAGTCCGGCGGGCTCAACAAGATCGCTCTGCGGATCGCGTTCGGGCCGACCGGCCGTCCGGAGTTCTCCGTCGGCGAGCCGCCGGTCGCGCCGGTCGAGCCGCTCGACGACTACCAGCAGAAGGTGCAGCGGGCGGCGGCGCGCAACACCGTCTATCCGTACGAGCTGACCGCCATGCTCGGTGACTTCGTCGAGCACGACCTCGACGAGAACCACGTGCTCGTCCCGGTCGACCGGCCGAAGGGGCGCAACAAGGCGGCGATCGTGGCCGGTGTGATCACCACGAGGACCGCGCGGCACCCCGAGGGCGTCACCCGGGTGCTGCTGCTCGGCGACCCGACGAAGGCGCTCGGCGCGCTCAGCGAGCCGGAGTGCCGGCGGATCATCGCGGCGATGGACCTCGCCACGGCGATGAACGTGCCGCTGGAGTGGTACGCCCTCTCCGCCGGCGCCCGGATCTCGATGGAGTCCGGCACCGAGAACATGGACTGGGTGGCCGCCGCGCTCAAGCGGATCGTCGAGTTCACCCAGGACGGCCGAGAGATCAACATCGTGGTCGCCGGGATCAACGTGGGCGCCCAGCCGTACTGGAACGCCGAGGCCACCATGCTGATGCACACCAAGGGCATCCTGGTGATGACCCCGGAATCGGCGATGGTGCTCACCGGCAAGCAGTCGCTCGACTTCTCCGGTGGCGTCTCGGCCGAGGACAACTTCGGCATCGGCGGCTACGACCGGGTGATGGGACCGAACGGGCAGGCGCAGTACTGGGCGCCCGACCTGGTCGCGGCGACCGGCGTGCTGATGTCGCACTACGACCACACGTACGTGGTGCCGGGCGAGTCCGGTCCGCGCCGGGTCACCACCACCGACCCGGTCGAGCGGGACATCTCCACGTTCCCGCACACGGTGGCCGGCAGCGACTTCACGACGGTCGGCGAGATCTTCTCGGTTTCGCACAACCCGGACCGCAAGAAGCCGTTCGACATCCGTACGGTGATGCGCGCCCTCGCCGACCAGGACCACCCGGTCCTGGAGCGGTGGGCCGGCATGGCCGACGCGGAGACGGCGGTGGTCCAGGACGTCCACCTCGGTGGCATCCCGGTCTGCCTGCTCGGCATCGAGTCACGATCGGTCACCCGGCGAGGCTTCCCGCCCACCGACGGGCCGGACACGTACACGGCGGGCACGCTCTTCCCGCGCTCGTCGAAGAAGGCGGCCCGGGCGATCAACGCGGCGTCCGGCAACCGGCCGCTCGTGGTCCTCGCCAACCTCTCCGGTTTCGACGGCTCCCCGGAGTCGATGCGCAAACTGCAGCTGGAGTACGGCGCGGAGATCGGGCGGGCGATCGTCAACTTCCGGGGCCCGATCGTCTTCTGCGTGATCTCCCGCTATCACGGTGGCGCCTTCGTGGTGTTCTCGAAGGCACTGAACGAGAACATGACAGTCCTCGCGGTCAACGGCTCGTTCGCCTCGGTGCTCGGCGGCGCCCCGGCCGCGGCAGTGGTCTTCGCCAGTGACGTGAACGCGCGGACCGCCGCCGACCCGCGGGTGCGTGAGCTCGAAGCCCGGGCCACCGAGGTGACCGGCACCGAGCGCAGCGCCCTGCTCGCCGAGCTGGACGGGGTGCGGTCCTCGGTGCGCTCCGAGAAGCTGAACGAGGTGGCCGCCGAGTTCGACCGCGTCCACAGCATCCAGCGCGCGGTCGAGGTCGGCTCGGTCGACGCCGTGATCGAGGCGGCCGAGATGCGCCCGCGCATCATCGAGGCCATCGAGTCCGGCCTGCGGTAGGAGTACCTGGAGAACAGCCGTCACGGTCTCGGCCGTGGCGGCTGTTTTCATGATCAAGTTCTCGCCGAACGGCCGACCCGTTTCAGCGCGTCTGGTGGCTACCCTCCCCCGAGGCCGATTTGTACGCGGGGGAGAACTAAATGCCGTGGTGGCAGACGAACAAGGCGATCGTGGGCGCGCTGGTCCTGAGCCTGGCGCTGGCCTTCGCGCCACCGCTGGCCGCGGCCCTCTGGGTGTTCGCGTTCGTCGCCTGGCGCCGGCGTAAGACCGTGCAGCAGGTCGCCCGGGACGCTGCTGCCGCTGAGGTGGAGGCGGCGTACGCCGACCGGCCACACCCTCTCGCCGACGATCCGCGGTCGGCCTGGGCGTACCGGCGGTTCGTCGGCGGTCTCCAGCCCGGCCCCGTCTCGGCGGATCTGGGTGTCCGGCTGCTCGCCGCACTCCAGCCGGGCGATCACGTGGAGTTGATCGCCGACGCGGAGTTCCGCGGCGGCTGGCACGCCTCGGCCCTGCTGCCCAAGGCGTTGCGCGGGACGACCGAGGCGATCGCCGTGCGCACCCTGCGGGCATGGCTGCTGGTCATCCGGAGGACCGGGGAGATCGTGGTGTTCCCCGGCCCGCTCGCGACCGGCGAGGCGATCCGGACCGCCCTGAACGTCGGCTGGCCGGTGAGCGGCTTCGTCGCCGAGCTCACCTCCGCCAAGGGCCGCAAGGTGACCGTCAAGGTCTTCCTCGACGCCCTCGACGCCACCGGATTCGACGTCATCGAGAACGGCGCCGGGAAACACATCCGCCGGCTGCCGGAGGCGATCGAGGTGCCGCCCGCCCCGGACGCCGCCTCGCTGCGGGCCTATCGGGCGGCCGTGCCGGCCGGTCTGCCGACCGACTGGAAGGCGGCCGAGGAGATCGCCGCGGCGCACATGCGCGCCACCGGCTTCCCGGACGCGCGGCTCACCGGCGCGGGCCGGGACGGCGGGATCGACGTGGCCTCGTCGCTCGCGGTGGCCCAGGTGAAGATGCTGGCCCAGCCGGTCGGTGCGCCGGCCGTGCAGCAGCTTCGCGGCGCCCGGCTGAACATGACCTGCTACCTGTTCTACTCGACCTCGGGATACACGAGCGCCGCGCAGGCGATGGCCGACGAGCTCGGGGTCTGCCTGTTCGGGATCGACCGGACCGGCGCCGTCGAGCCCGTGAACGCCGCCGCCCGCACCCTGCTACGCGCCGTCGTGGAGAGCGTGGGTGAGGCGCCGAGCGGTCCGGACGCCAAGGAGTTCGCCGACGCGGTCTGCGTCCGGATCATCGCCGCCGACAAGGCCACCGACAAGGCCCGGTCCGCGCACCGGCAACGCTTTCCCAGCCAGTTCCAGGTGGTCGCCGGGTATCTGATGCAGGCGATGGAGAACATCCAGAAGGCGCCGGCGACGTTCGACTCGGCGGAGTCCGCGGTGATCTACTACCACCACACCGAACTGCTGGCCGCCGTCTACTTCCGTGAACTGGGCATTCCCTACCCTCAGGGAGCGGGCGACGCGATCCCTGACACCCTGGACGAGTTCTACCGCTGACCAGGCACCTTTCAGGATGCGTTCAGCCGCACCTGGTAATTTTCCCATTTGTGACGGACGGTTGTAGTACTAGGCCGGGGATGACCCGGTGCTGATCTTCATCGGTGTTGTGATCATTGTGCTGCTCACCGCGGCCACCGGCTACTTCGTGGCGCAGGAGTTCGCCTACGTGGCCGTGGACCGGGAGCGGCTGCGGGCCATGGCCGACGAGGGGGATGCCGCCGCCGAGCGGGCCCTCAAGGTCACCCAGCGGCTCTCTTTCGTTCTGTCCGGTTCGCAGGTCGGCATCACGGTGACCGCCCTGCTCGCCGGTTACGTGGCGGAGCCCTATCTGGGTGAGGGGACCGCCGAGCTGCTCGGCGCGACCGGCGTACCGGAAGCGGTCAGCACGACCATCTCCATGGTGTTCGCGCTGATCTTCGCGACGGTCGTGCAGATGGTCCTCGGTGAGCTGGCCCCGAAGAACCTGGCGATCGCCAAACCGGAGACTCTCGCGAAGGCGCTGTCCCGGTCGACGATGATCTACCTGACGGTGGTGGGCCCGCTGATCCGGGTCTTCGACGCCACGGCGAACCGGCTGCTGCGCGCGGTCGGCATCGAGCCGGTCGAGGAGCTGCCGCAGGGCGCCACCAGCGAGGACCTGGATCGGATCATCGCGACGGCCGGGAGTCACGGCTCGCTCGATCCGCGGGCGGCCCGGCTTCTGGATCACGGTCTTGATTTCCGTACGCGGACGGCCGCCGAGGCGATGCGCCCCCGCGTCGACGTGACCACGATCCACGCCTCCGAGCCGGCGTCGCGCGTCGTCGAGCTGCTGGACACCGGGCACTCCCGGTTCCCGGTGATCGGTGACGACGTCGACGACGTGATCGGCGTGGTCGCGATCGCCGACGTGGTGACGCTGGAGCCCGCTGAGCGCGCCACCACGACCGTCCGGGATCTGTGCACGGCCGTCGTGGCGCTACCCGAGTCGGCCCGCCTGCCCGAGGTGCTGGACCGGCTCAAGGCCGCGCACCGGCAGCTGGCGATCGTGGTCGACGAGTACGGCGGCTTCGCCGGCATCATCACCCTGGAGGACGTCGCCGAGGAACTGGTCGGCGAGATCCACGACGAGGACGACCTGCCGGAACCGGTCATCGAGCAGGACGCCGACGGTTCCTGGACGATTCCGGGCCGGGCCCGGGTCGACGAGATCGCCGAGGCGACCGGGGTGCGGCTGCCCGACGGCGAGCTGTACGACACGGTCTCCGGTCTGATCCTGGCGCGGCTCGGCCACCTGCCGTCCGCGCTCGAGGTGGTCGACGTGGAACTGCCGCCGATCGTCAACGAGGACGGCGAACCAGAACCGCAGGGTGTGGCCCGGCTGACCGTGCTGGCGGTACGCCGGCACGTGCCCGACCGCATCGCCCTGAGCGTGAAGCGTGAGGTGTCCGCGTGAGCACCACCTGGGCACTGCTGATCTCTCTGGTCCTGCTGGCGCTGAACGGCTTCTTCGTGGCGGCCGAGTTCGCGCTCGTCGCCGCGAAACGGCACCGCCTGGAGCAGGCCGCCGGCGAGGGTTCCCGGGGCGCCCGGGTGGCGCTGGCGGGCACTCGCAGCCTGTCGATGATGCTGGCCGGTGCGCAGCTCGGCATCACCCTGTGCACGCTGGGCCTGGGCGCACTGGCCAAGCCGACCGTCGCCCACCTGCTCGAGCCGGTCTTCACGACCGTCGGGCTGCCGGCGGGTGTCGCGTACGCCATCGCCTTCATCCTGGCCGTCGCCCTGGTCGGCTTCCTGCACGTGGTGATCGGCGAGATGGCCCCGAAGTCGTGGGCCATCAGCCACCCGGAGACCTCGGCGCAGCTGCTGGCGATCCCGTTCGTCGGGTTCACCACGGTGCTGCGGCCGGTGCTGTCCGCGCTCAACGGGCTCGCCAACGCGTGTCTGCGGCTGGTCAAGGTGACCCCGCAGGACGAGCTGGCGCAGGTGCACAACCCGGAGCAGCTGCGGATGCTGCTGCAGACGTCGAAGGAGCACGGCACCATCGCCGACGCGGAGCACGAGCTGCTCACCGCGATGCTGGCGGTGCAGTCCACCGAGCTGCGTCAGGTGATGGTCCCGATCGGCCGGATCGTCTCGGTCGACGCGTCGGCGGACGCCCGGGCGGTGGAGCTGCGCAGCATCGAATCGGGCCGGTCCCGGCTCGCGGTGACCGACGCGGCCGGCGACATCGTCGGTGTGGTGCACGTGCGGGAGGCGGCGAAGGCGACCAGTCACGGCGAACCGGTGACCGCCGGGTCGATGATGACCGCGCCGCTGCCGCTGGCCGCCGGCACGAGCGTCGTGAACGCGATCGCGACGATGCGTCAGCGGCGCAGTCAGCTGGCGCTGGTGTCCGAGAACGATCAGGTGGTCGGCCTGGTCACCCTGGAGGACCTGCTGGAGCAGGTGATCGGCCAGTTCGACGACGAGACCGACCCGGTGATCGCCGCGGCCGGCCGGGCCGGCCGAACCCCGGTCAAATAGCCTGACCGGAGATGAAGGGCAGCCATCCGGCGTACCAGCCGGAGAGGATCGCCAGCGTCACGAGCAGGATCCCGGCGTTCCGGTTCGAGATCTTGGATAGCGCGACGGCCGGCACCAGCAGCACCGTGAAAGCGGGCAGCAGGTGCCGGCTCATCATCGAGATGTGCGCGTGCGAGCCGGCCGCCAGGACCAGGGTGGCCAGCGCGTAGACCCAGAGCACCCACGGCGCCTTGTTCGAGATCAGCATCGCCAGCAGGATGATGAAGCCGAACAGCACCAGCACGTTGAGCACGCGGATCGGCTTGCCCGCGTCCTCGCTGTTGCCGAGCATCACGTCCCAGACCAGCTTCGTCGTCGATTCGCCGTAGTCCCACCAGGCGCCGAACGTGTTGCTGTGCACCTCGAAATACTCGCCGATGCCACCGACCCGGCTCCCGGCATAGGCGACATAGGAGATCAAACCCAGAGGGGCGAGGACCATTGCGGCGTACGGCCGCCAGCCCCCTTTCCGCTGGATCGCGGCGACGACGGCGGCCAGCCCAACCACGCCGATGATCGCGGCCGCTGTCGGCCTGCTCAGTCCGCTGAGACCGGCCAGGACCCCGGCGAGCAGCCAGCGTTCGGTGAGCAGCGCCCAGAGCGCCCAGGCGGCGAGCGCCGTGAACAGCGACTCGGAGAACGCGCCGTTCTGCGTCATCGCCGTCGGTGCGACCGCCCACGCGGCGACCAGCATGATCCCGACCCGGTGGTCGTGGACGTGCCGGCCGATCAGGTAGAGAGCCCACGCCGCGGCGATCGCCGAGATCGCCGAGACGATCAGGCAGGCGGCGACCGGTGAGATGCCGGGCAGGAACGTCAGCGGGCGGGCGATCCAGGGATAGAGCGGGAAGAACATCAGGCGATTGAGGTACGGCACGCCGTTCTCGTCGACCGCCCCGACCGGCCCGCCGACGCCCTCCCCGGCGATCAGGGTGTACCAGCGGGCGTCCCAGGAGATCAGCGCGTCCATCGACGAGGTGTAGCCGCGCCACTGGTTGATCGTGCCGTCCGGGTAGACCTGCTTGGCCGGGTCCTGGGCGTGGGCGTACCGGGCCAGGATCGCCATGACCTCCAGGCTGAGCAGGCGCAGGAAGACGTAGACACCGATGGCCGGCAGGGCGTCCCGCAGCGCCACCCGCCAGCGTGGGGTGCTGGACACCTCGGCCGGAGCTTCGTTCGTAATGGTCATGAGCCCTTCACTGTCCGTCCCCTGGTCTCGCCGGAGACTAGACGATCGGGCCGCCGCACGTGGGGACGACGTTGCACGCATCTGCAAGTGTCTATCCCGAGCCGGGACGGTCCCGGCACGGGAGGCATCGCATGCATCGAAGACTGCCTGTCTTGATGACCAGTTCGCTCCTGGCCCTGGGGCTGATGTCGGCTCCAGCGGCAGCTAGCGAGAAGATCGGAGAAACCGGACAGAGCTCCGAGCGAAGCAAGCCGGTCACCCTGATCACCGGCGACCGCGTGCTCGGCACCTCCGTCCAGCCCGGCCCCGGCCGGGACAAGATCACCTTCAGTAGCTGGACCGAGGGCGACCACCGGTACGTGCTGCCGTCGGACGCCCGCAACCTGCTCCGCGAGGGCAAGCTCGACAAGCGCCTGTTCGACGTCACCGCGCTCGCCGCGGTGACCAAGGACAACCAGCTTCCGCTGCTCGTCTCCTACCCGAACGCCGGCGCGTCACGCGTCCGCTCCGCGCTTACGGCGGGGGAGGCGCGGGTCACCCGTGACCTGTCGGCACTCGGGACTCTGGCCGTGCGTGCGGATCTGGAGGGCCGGAAGAGCATCTGGTCGTCGCTGACCGCTGGTTCCGCGAACGCCCGCACGCTTGACGCAGGCGTACAGAAGATCTGGCTCGATGGTCTCCGCCAGGTGAATCTGGACCGCAGCGTGGCGCAGATCGGCGCGCCCGCCGCCTATCAGGCCGGGTTCGACGGCACCGGCGTGACCGTCGGCGTGCTGGACACCGGCATCGACGCCACCCACCCGGACCTGGCCGGTCAGATCGCGGCGTCGGAGAACTTCACCACCGAGCCGAGCACCGACGACATCGTCGGCCACGGCACCCACGTCGCCTCGACGATCGCCGGAACGGGCGCCGCGTCGGGCGGCAAGTACAAGGGTGTCGCGCCGGGTGCGAAGCTGGCGATCGGCAAGGTCTGCGAGACGTTCGGCTGTGAGGAGTCGGCGATCCTGGCCGGCATGATCTGGGCGGCCGACCGCGCGCCCGTGGTCAACCTCAGCCTCGGCGGCACCGACACCCCCGAGGTCGACCCGCTCGAACAGGCCGTCGAGGACCTCACCGCGTCGAAGAACACGCTCTTCGTGATCGCGGCCGGCAACGCCGGCGAACGGGGCACCATCGGCTCGCCGTCGTCCGCCGACTCGGCCCTGTCGGTCGGCGCCGTCGACCGCGAGGACCAGGTCGCGGACTTCTCCAGCAAGGGACCGCGGACCGGGGACGGCGCTCTCAAGCCGGACATCACCGCTCCGGGCGTCGACATCGTCGCCGCGAAGGCCGCCAACGGGGACATCGGTGACCCGGCCGCTGACGGCTACGTCGCCCTGTCCGGCACGTCGATGGCGACCCCGCACGTCGCCGGCGCCGCCGCGCTGCTGGTCCAGCAGCACCCGGACTGGTCGGCGAAGCTGCGCAAGAACACCCTGATCGCGTCGGCGAAGCCCACCCCGGACACGAACGCCTTCGACCAGGGCGCCGGCCGGGTCGACGTGTCCCGGCAGATCACCCAGACGGTCACCGTCGACGAGGGCAGCGCCAGCTTCGGCATTCAGGCCTGGCCGCACGACGACGACCAGCCGATCACCCGGACGGTCACCTACCGCAACGCCGGCAGCGCGCCCGTCACGCTCACCCTGACCACCTCCGGCGCGCCGTTCACGGTGGCGGCGAGCACGCTGACGGTTCCGGCCGGTGGCACCGCGGCGACCACGGTCACCGCCACCACCGACGAGAACCTGCCGGAGGGCGAGCTGGGCGGTTACCTCACGGCCGTCGCCGCTTCGGGGGTACGGGTGTCGACGGCGCTCGGCGTCGTCAACGAGGTGGAGAGCTACAACCTCACGGTGAACGTGATCGGCCGTGACGGGCAGCCCAGCGAGGACAGCCTCACCGTGCTGCTCGGCCTCGACGAGTTCGCGGCCATCGACGTCTTCGGGTCGAGCACCATCCGTGTCCCGAAGGCCCGCTACGGCCTCTTCTCCTGGGTCTACCAGGGCGAGGAGAACACGGCGATGCTGACCGAGACCGAGTTGTCGGTGACCGAGGACCGCACCCTGACCATCGACGCCCGCACGGCGAAGCCGATCAAGGTGACCGCGCCGCAGCGGGACGCCGGCACCCTGCTGGCGGCCGTCAACGCGGACTGGATCCTGGACGACCTCGGGTACGGCGCGAGCCTGGTGGGCTTCGACTTCACCACCATCTTCGCGGCACCGCTGTCGAAGGTGTCGAAGCCGTTCTTCATCGGCTCGGTCAACGGCTCGTTCGCGAGGCTCGACGCCGAGGAGAGCGCCTACAACAGCCCGTACACCACCGACCTGGCGTACTTCAACCCCGGCCGGATGTTCAACGGGCTGACCAAGGCGCCGAAGCTGCGCGAGCTGGCGGTCATCAAGGCGTCCTACGGCGTCGAGGCCACCGGCGTCCACGGTGTGAAGGGCAACTCGCCCCGCTTCTCCGAGGAGAGCGGTTACTGGACCAGCCTGGTCCCGTTCGACCTGCCGTTCCGGCGCACCGAGTACGTCAACCCGGACGTCAAGTGGTCCAGCGAGTTCCACCAGGAGCTGCCGCCGAACGAGGAGGGCTGGTCGGACTGGCTCGACGAGGCGATCAGCGCGCCCGCCAAGTTCAAGGCCGGGCGTACGTACCACCAGCAGTGGAACCGCGGCGTCTTCGGCCCGAACGTCACGCAGCCGCCGTTCGACCCGTACTGGGTGACCCGCCAGGGTGACCTGATCATCGCGAACGTGCCGCTGCACGGTGACGGCGCCGGGCACCCCGGCTTCGCCTACCAGGCTTCGTACGAGACGAAGCTCTACCGCAACGGCACTCTCGTCGGCGAGGGCATCGACACCGAGGTGCCGCCGGGACGGGCCGCGTACCGCCTGGAGGCCTCGGCCACCCGGGGCGCGCCGCACACGCTCTCCACCGACGTGCGTGGTGTGTGGACGTTCAAGTCCGGGCACGTGGCCGGCGAGGACTTCCAGAGGTTGCCGCTGCACACGGTCCGGTTCGCGCCACCGCTGTCCGCGGCGAACGCCGCGCCTTCCGGCCGTAGCTTCGGCATCCCGGTCATCGTCGAGCACCAGCCGGACGTCAAGGTCGGCAAGATCAAGTCGCTGAAGGTGGAGGTCTCCTTCAACGACGGCAAGACCTGGCAGAAGGCCCCGCTCAAGGGCTCGGTCGCCACGGTCAAGCACCCGAAGGGCAAGGGCTTCGTCTCCCTGCGCGCCTTCGCAGCCGACTCACACGGCAACACGGTCAGCCAGACCGTGATCAGGGCCTACGCCCTGAGCTGACGACAGGCGGGGGCCGGACTTCCCGGTCCGGCCCTCGCCGTCGTTCACGGGGCGCCCGGTCCCATCACCGGCTGGTCGGCCAGGTCGGTCTCGCAGATCTGGTACGGGCGCCACGCTTTCGGCCACGCGCACCTGGGGTCCTGCGGATCCAGCGTCATCTCGCTCGGCCACCCGTCGAGCCTGTTCCTCTTCGGCTTCTTCTTCGTGGTCTTCGGCAGATCGCCGGTCTTCGTCCACTGGGTGAACCAGTCGTCGTAGATCTGGTCGGGGTACCCCTTCGTCACCGGCCCCGGCTGGGTGGTCGCGGGCGCCGTCGCCGGCTCTGTCAGGGGCCCCGTCGCCGGCTTTGTCGCCGGCTTCGTCTCCGGCGGGCAGTACGAGCCACCCGGATAGGCGCCGCAGAGTTCGATGTTCGCCGGAGTGCAGAACTCGGAACTCGGGTTCTCGGTGCAGTAGTCCGGGCCGGGAGCCGCGGCGGCGGGTGCCGCGGGCATGGACACGGCGGCGGCAGCCACGGCGATGGACAGAATGCGTTTCATCTCCTCACCTTCGCCCTCGCATCCGGGTCGCGGTGCCGTATCCCGAGAAGTCAGTCATTCCCCGGTGGGAACGGTGGTCGGAAACGGCCCTGTGGGGTGGGGACGGGCGGTAGGAGATCGGTATGCGACGCCGGACTCTTCTTGCGGCTGCCGGTGCGGCCGCTGCCTTCCCGCAGCCTGCTTCCGCTCTTTCGGCTCTTCCGGCTTTTTCGGCGCCCATGCGCGCCTCGGTGCGTACCGGGATGGACTGCCTGGTGGCTGAGGATTTCGCATCCGTACGGGGAGAGACCGTCGGCGTCGTGTCGAATCTGACCGCCGTGGACCGTGAATACCGGCATCTCGTCGACCTGATGCACGGGGCCGGCGTGCGGATCGGCGGCATCTTCGGGCCGGAGCACGGATTCCGCGGTTCGCAGCGGGTCGGCGGCTATTCCGGTGTCGACGCTCGTACCGGCCTGACCGTGTACGACGCCTACCGCGTGACCCACGATCGGTGGGTTGCTCTTCTCCGCGAGGCCGGGGTCCGGACCGTGGTCTTCGACATCCAGGATGTGGGAGCGCGGTTCTACACCTACATCTGGACGCTGCACGACTCGATGGCCGCCGCGGCCTCGCTGAAATTGCGCTACGTCGTCCTCGACCGTCCGAATCCGATCGGCGGGCGCGCGCTCGGCCCGATGCTGAAACCCGCGTTCACCTCCGGCGTGGGACTCAAGGAGATCGTCCAGCAGCACGGCATGACGGTCGGCGAACTGGCCCGCTTCTTCAACAGCGAGTTCCTGCCGGCGCCCGTCGACCTGCGGATCGTGGAGTGCCAAGGCTGGCACGGCAGCCTGTTCGCCGCCGGCACCGACGTACCGTGGGTGATGCCCAGCCCCAACATGCCGACGCCGGACACCGCCCTGGTCTACCCGGGGACCTGCCTGTTCGAGGGCGTCGCGTCGATCTCCGAGGGCCGCGGCACGACCCGGCCGTTCGAGCTGATCGGCAGCCCGGACCTCGATCACCGCTGGCGTGACGCGGTGGCCGCGCACGACCTGCCCGGCACCGCGCTGCGGGAGGCCTACTTCGTCCCGGTGGCCGGCAAGTTCGCCGACCGGCTCTGCGGCGGCCTCGAAGTGCGGGTGACCGACCCGGCCGTCTTCGACCCGATCCGCGCCGCCGTGGCGATGCTGATCGAGGCGCGGAAACGGCCGGGCTTCGCCTGGCGGGACGACAACCCCGGCCGTCCGCCCTTCGCCGACCTGCTCTTCGGCTCCGACAGCCCGCGCACGATGATCGACGCGGGCGCTTCCCTGGCCGAGGTCGTCTCCTCCTGGCAGGACGACCTGTCCGCTTTCGATCGCCGTCGCAAGCCGTATCTGCTCTATCCCCGCGGCGGTTCCTAAGGCGCCACCCGGCCGTGCTTCTCGAAAGCGGCGTGGGTCAGGGGCATCAGCGCCGCCCACTGCGCCTCCATCTGCTCGGCCACCATCTCGATCTCGCGTTGCGGGAACGACGGGACCTTCGCATTCTCCTTCTTGGTGCGAAGTGACAGAAAATGCATGAGTGAGCGAGCGTTACACGTGGCGTACATGGAAGAGAAAAGACCGACCGGCAGAACCGCCCGGGCCACCTCGCGCGCGATTCCTGCCGCGAGCATTTCCTGGTACGCCTCATAGCACTTCCGGTAGGCCGTCTCCATGGCCTCGACCGTCTGCTGGTGCTGCGCCTCGGTGCCCTCGCTGAACTCGTATTTGCCCGGACGGCCGTGCTGCACGAGTTTGCGATCCGGCGCCGGGGTGTAGAAGACCGGCTGCAATTCGCGGTACCGGCCGCTCTCCTCGTTGTACGACCAGCCGGCCCGATGCCGGTGGAACTCACGGAAAACGAAAATGGGCGCCTGGATCAGGAAGGTCATCGAGTTGTGCTCGAACGGCGTGCCGTGCCGGTCCCGCATCAGATAGTTGATCAGGCCGGTCGACTTCTCCGGGTCCTTCGACAGTTCCTCGAGCGACGCCTCACCGGCCGTCGACACCCGCGCCGCGAACAGCACGTCGGCGTCACCGGCCGCGCTGCGCACCAGGCTGACCGTCACATCGGAACGAAATACAGGCTGTGTCACATGAGGTGATGCTGCCAGATCGGGCCATTAACCTGGTGGCAACCCTGCGCCTATACGGTCGGGCATTCGCCGCTGTCGACCCGAGGGCTGGAATGCCATGACATCGCCGCAGCAGCTCCCTCCCGCTTCCGACTTCTACCTGGCCGCGCACGACGGCATCGGCGGGCGTGCCCTGCTCTCCGAGCGCGTCCTCGGCGTCGGACTGGGTGCGGGCCTGCTCGGCGAGCTGATGTTCTGGCGCCGCATCCAACTGATCAGCGACACCACCTTCCAGGTCGTCGACCCGCAGCCGACCGGCGACCAGGCGGCCTCTGCCGTGCTGCGCCGCCTCGCCGAGACACCCGGCCCGCACGACCTGCGGCAGTGGATCCCTTACCTCGCCGGCTTCGCCACCGGCCTGGTCGAACACCGCCTCCTCTTCGCCGGCGTCCTGCGCCGCGAGACCAAGCGGCGTCTGCTCAGCACCAACACGTCCCTGGTCTTCGACGACCCGCGCAGCCCCGGCCAGCCGGCCATCCGGATCCGCACGCAGCTCTCCTACAACCAGCCGCTCGACATCGCCGACCTGATGCTGGCCGGCCTGTTCCTCGCCACCGGCCTCGACGCGCTGGTCTTCGACACGTTGAACCCGCGCGACCGCGCTCGCCTGTCCGACCAGTTCCGCCGCACGCTGCCGCAGCCCCTGCGCCACCTGGTGACGTGGACCGAAGCCGCTGTTGGTTCCTCGGCCGTCATGAGTTCCTGACTCTCGGCGCGCTGGCTTCGGCCGTGTGCGCTCACCGCCGTCGCGGGGCAATCGGCGCACACAAAGGGCGGGTGGGTGTGCGTTTGCCGTCACTGTGAGGGCGATGACCGCACGCGGCCGGGTTCTGCCTGCGTTCGCCGCCGTCGATTGGGGCGGTGAGTGCACGCGGCCGGGTTTCGCGTCCGTCTGCCGCCGTCATGGGGGCGGTGAGCGCACGCGGCTGGCTTTTGCGTGCGTTGACCGCCGTCGATTGGGGCCGGTGAACGCACACGGCTGGCTTTCGCGTCCGTCTGCCGCCGTCATGGGGGCGGTGAGCGCACGCGGCTGGCTTTTGCGCGCGTTGACCGCCGTCGATTGGGGCCGGTGAACGCACACGGCCGGGTTTTGCGTGCGTTTGCCGCCGTCATGGGGGCGGCGACCGCACACAAAGATGACGCGTGTGCGGTCGCCGCCCGTGTTTCGAGGTCGTGTGTGCGCTCAGCGCCCGTGCTCGAGGTTGTGTGTGCGCTCAGCGCCCGTGGCTTCGGCGGCGGGCGCTGTGGGAGGTCGGTTGTGGCTTTCCAAGATCGCGGCGAGGGCAGGGCGAGGAGAGGGCGAGGGCGAGGAAGGGCGAGGGCGAGGAAGGGCGAGGGCGAGGAAGGGCGAGGGCGAGGAAGGGGGAGCGCGGGGAGGGGGAGCGCGGGGGAGAGGGAGGGCGGGGTCAGGAGATGGCTACGTCGTCGAACCAGACGGTGCCGGTGTTGTCGCCTGACTTGAGGTGTAGCTGGACTCCTGCGGCGTTCGCCGGGGCCACCGTCTCGATGACCAGCTTCGTCCACGTGGTGTTGCCGGACGGGAGGCGGTTGGAGGTGTTCTGGCTCAGCCACTTGCCGTTGGCGTCGAACCAGCTCAGCGCCATCTCCGTGGTGCCGGTCGCGTTGACGCCGCGGGCGTACGCCTCGGCCCGCCACTTGTAGCCCGGCTGCACCGGAGTGATCGGCGAGGTGACGAGGGAGGGCAGGCCGGCGGACGTACGGGTGGTGCCGGCGAAGCGAGCCGAGAACCGGCCGTTGCGGGGCATGTCGGTGCTGATCACCGCGGCGCCGGCCTGGGGCAGGTTCTGGCGCCACGGCGAATCCCCGGCCGGTGCTTCGAAGCTGAGGTTGAGGACGCTGTTGGGCATGGTGCCGGTCGTCCACGCGGTCCGGACGACGGAGGCGGCGAGCTTCGGGGTGCCGTCCGCCCGGAAGAGCCCGAACCGGTACTGCGCCGGGATCGTCGACACGGTCGAGTTCGACGGGATGGCGTTGTCGGAGAAGTCGTTGAGCGTCCACGGCGCGACCGAGCCCACGCCGGCCTCCTTGGCGGCACGGAAGACGCGGGCGAAGTACGCGGCCTGCTCGCCGTCACCGTTGAGGGTGCTGACACCGGTCTCGCCGATGACGACGGGCGACGGCGCGACGGCGGCCTGGGCTTTGCGGATCTCGGCGAGGGAGCGCTCCGAGTTCCCGTAGAAGTGGAAGTCGTAGTAGTCGAGCGGCGTCGAGGCCAGCGACGACTTGATCTTCGCCATGCCGGCGGCGCCGGTGCCGCCGTCGACCGAGAGGGTGAGCGGCATGGTGGGCGCGGCGGCCCGGATCGCCGGGATGACCTGGCGGATCCAGGTGACGGCGGCCGGGTCGGAGACCTGGAACTCGTTCTTCAGCTCGACGGCGATCACCTGAGGGTCGGCGGCGTACGGCGCGATGATCGCTTTGGCCCAGGCGACGCTGCCGGCGACGTTGGCGTAGCCGGCCCACCAGTCGAAGAGGGTGAGCTTCACGGTGAGCCCGTGCGAGCCGGCGATGCTGATGAATTTGCGCAGCCGCTCGGCGTAGACCGACGACGGCGCGGGGAAGCCGAACGTCTCCGGGAAGACGATGACGCGCACGTTGTCGGCGCCGAGCGAGGCGGCCCGGGCCAGGTCCTGGTCGATGCGGGCGGCGTCGAAGCCGGTCCACATCGCCGACCAGCCGGCGTCGGACGGGTAGTAGTTGATGCTCTTCGCCGTCTTCACCAGCGCCATCCGGCCGGACAGGGTGGCCGGCGCCGTCGTGGTGACGGCGCCGGTGGCGGCCTGAGCGGGGGAGGCCGTGCCGAGCGTGCCCATCAGCAGCGAGGATGCCAGGACGGCGGCACAGACGCGGGCGACACGCATGGAGGGCCTCTTTCTTCTAGGGGGACGCTCTCCTTTCGGCCGGCTGCGGGTCCTCACCAGGATTCAATTGATGTCATTGCGGGTGCGGTCGGGTTGTCCCGGCCGAAGAGCGAAGACTCAGGGCCAGTCGACGCTCAAGTACTGCGTCTCCTGGAATTCGCGCAGCCCGTCCCGCGCGCCCTCCCGGCCGAGACCGCTCTGTTTCACGCCACCGAACGGCGCCGACGGATCCGACACCAGGCCCCGGTTGATGCCGATCATGCCGGCGTCGATGGCCTCGCCGATCCGGATGGCACGGCGCAGGTCGCCGGCGAACACGTAGGCGGCCAGCCCGTACTCGGTCGCGTTGACCGCGTCGAGCAGCGCCGTTTCGTCGGTCCAGGTGCTGATCGGCGCGACCGGCCCGAAGATCTCCTCCGGCAGGTTGGGCGCGTCCATCAGCACGGTCGGCGGATAGAAGTGCCCGGCCGCGTCCGGGACGGGGGCACGGTGAGTGATCCGGGCGCCGGCTTCGATCAATTGCGTGACGGTACGGGTGACCCGCTGCACCGCGGCCGCGCTGATGAGGGGCCCGATCGCGCACCCGTCGGCGGCCGGGCCGACCGTCAGCTTCTCGACGGCGGCGCCGAACTTCGCCACGAACGCGTCGGCGACGTCGGCGTGCACGAAGAAGCGGTTCGCCGCGGTGCACGCCTGCCCGCCGTTGCGGAATTTGGCGATCATCGCGCCCGCCACGGCGGCGTCCAGGTCGGCGTCCTCGGTGACCACGAACGGCGCGTTGCCGCCGAGCTCCATCGAGGAGTTCACGACCCGGTCGGCGGCCTGCCGAAGCAGGACCCGGGCCACTCCGGTGCTGCCGGTGAAGGAGATCTTACGGACCCGTTCGTCGGCGAGCCACGCTCCGACCACACCGGACGCGTCGGTCGTGGTGACCATGGTGACGACGCCGTCCGGCAGTCCGGCCTCGGTCAGCAGTCCGGCGATCCTCAGGGCGGTGAGCGGGGTCTCGGCGGCCGGTTTGACGACCGCGGTGCAGCCCGCGGCGAGCGCCGGTCCGATCTTGCGGGTGATCATCGCGGCCGGGAAGTTCCAGGGGGTCACCAGCGCGGCGACGCCGACCGGCCGGTGCCCGACAAGGGTACGGGCGCCTCCCGCGGGAGCTTCGCCGTAGTCGCCGCCCGGCCGCACCGCCTCCTCGGCGAACCACCGGAAGAACTCGGCCGCGTAGGTGACCTCGCCGGCCGCGTCGGTGAGCGACTTGCCGTTCTCCGAGGCGATCAGCGTCGCGAGGTCGTCACGGTCGCGCAGCATCAGTTCGAACGTACGATGAAGGATCTCCGACCTGCGCCGGGGCGCGGTCCTGGACCAGGCGGAGAACGCGGCGTGGGCGGCGTCGACGGCCCGGCGAGCCTCGTCGAGTCCCTGGTCCGGAACCTCGGCGATGGTCTGCAGAGTGGCCGGGTCGATCACGGGGAAGGTGGTCATCGGGTCGCCTCCAGGGCGTCGGCGAGGATGTCGAACGCGGCGTTGAGCTGCTCGTCGGTGATGGTGAGCGGAGGCAGGAACCGCAGCACGTTGCCGTAGGTTCCGCAGGTCAGCACGATGACGCCGGCCTGGTGGGCGAACCGGGCGACGTCACGGGCGAGCCGGGGGTCGGGTTCGGTGCTGCCGGCCCGGACCAGCTCCACGGCGATCATGGCGCCGCGTCCTCGTACATCTCCCAGACGCAGGTCTTGGTCCGCCAAGCGCGACAGGCGCTCCTTGATCAGGCTCTCGATCTTCGCGGCCCGGGCGACGAGACCCTCCTCCTCGATGACCTCGATCGCGGCCAGAGCGGCGGCGCAGGCGATCGGGTTGCCGCCGTAGGTGCCACCGAGGCCGCCCTCGTGCGCCGCGTTCATGATCTCGGCGCGGCCGGTGACCGCGGAGAGCGGCAGGCCACCGGCGATCCCTTTCGCCGTGACGATCAGATCCGGTACGACGCCCTCCCGCTCACAGGCGAAGAGATCACCGGTACGGGCGAAGCCGGTCTGCACCTCGTCGGCCACGAAGACGACGCCACTGGCCCGGCACCACGCCGCGAGGGCCGGCAGGAACCCGGGCGCCGGCTCGATGAAACCACCCTCACCCTGGATCGGCTCGATCACCAGCGCCGCCAGGTTCTCCGCGCCGACCTGCTTCTCGATCTGGTCGACGGCCCGCGCCGCCGCGGTCGCGCCGTCCAGGCCGCCGTCGCGGTAGGGGTAGGACAGCGGCGCCCGGTAGATCTCCGGGGCGAACGGCCCGAACCCGTTCTTGTACGGCTTGTTCTTCGCCGTCATCGCGAGCGTCAGGTTGGTCCGCCCGTGGTAGGCGTGGTCGAACACCACGACGGCGTCCTTGCGGGTGTACGCCCGGGCGATCTTCACGGCGTTCTCGACGGCCTCGGCGCCGGAGTTGAACAGCGCGGTCCGCTTGTCGTGGTCGCCCGGCGTGAGCTCGTTGAGCTTCTCGGCGACCCGCACGTACCCCTCGTAGGGCGTGACCATGAAGCAGGTGTGGGTGAACGCCGCGACCTGCTCGGTCACCGCCCGCACCACGCGCGGGTGGCTGGCGCCGACGGTCGTCACAGCGATGCCGGAGCCGAGGTCGATGAGTTCGTTGCCGTCGACGTCCACGACGATGCCGCCGCTCGCCGTCGCGGCGAAGACCGGCATGGTGGTGCCGACGCCGTCGGCGACCGCTGACTTCTTGCGCTCCATCAGCGCGCGGGAGCGGGGTCCAGGGTTGTTCATCCCCGGAGTCTCGGACGCGTGACCTATGCTCGTCCAACACTCATTGAGCAAGATTCGAATGCCTCGGAGGCATAGGTGGAGTTGCGGCACCTCCGCTACTTCGTGGCGATCGCCGAGGCCGGCACGGTCAGCGCGGCCGCCACCCGGCTGCACGTCACGCAGCCGTCGCTGTCCCGGCAGCTGCGCCAGCTGGAACGGTCATTGGGCGTCGACCTGTTCGACCTGGTCGGACGCAGGCTGCTGCTGTCACCGGCCGGCCGGACCCTGCTGCCGCTGGCCCGGGACGTGCTGGAGCGGGCCGGAGCGCTGCGCGCCGCCGCCGTCTTCTACGCGCAGGGCCGCCTCGACCGGCTGACCATCGGCGCTCCCACGGTGACGCTCACCGACGTGGTGGCGCCGTTCATCGCGGGCCTGGAAACCGACGACCCGATGGTCGACGTGCTCGGCGCCGACGGCCTCTCCCCGGCCGAGACGCTGCGCCTCGGTGCCGACCTGGCGATCAGCACCGTCGTCGCCGGTGATCCCTTCCGGTCGCAGGCGCTGGCCGTGCTGCCGGTGTGGGCCTACGTGCCGCCGTCGCACCGGTGGGCGGGCCGGTCCGGGGTCACCGTGGCGGAGCTGCTCGATGAGCCGCTGATCGTCCTGCCCCGCTCGTCGACCGCCCGGCAGGCCTTCGACACGGCGGTGGCCGCCTTGCCCTCTCCCGCCTCCCTCGTCGAGGCGGCGAACGGCACTGTCGCCCAGGCCCTTGCCGCAGCGGGCCGGGGCATCGCCGTCGTGACCGACGACCCCCGCTTCGACCTGGCACCGCTCGCCATCGACCTCCATGAACGGCGCCTCAGCATCCGCCTGGTGGCGGTCTGGGACTCCCGGCACGCGGCCGCCGCCACGATCGAGCAGTTCGCCGTCCGGCTGGGCGACTTCGTGCGCGCCCGTTACAACGCCCCGCCCGTGTGAATCCGGCGCTGTCGGATCAAGAGCAACGCCATTGGGTGGCCGCGGCCGTTCTGACAGCGTCGACAGGTGTCATGAACCCGGAGCGGAGCATCCTTCTCCAGGCGCGTCGCGGACTGTCGTTCCGGGCGACGGTCCTGCTCCTGCTGGGCGTCGCGCTGCTCGCCGCGCTCGTGTTCTTCGTCGAGGAGCCACGTCGCGACGAGCTCATCCAGCTGCGCGACGCCGGCTTCGCCATCCTCCAGGTCGGCGGTCTGCTGCTGCTGTTGCTCTTCGCCGGCGGGCTGCTCGTCTGGCTCTCCCAGCCGGTCGGCCTCGCCTTCGAGAACGCCACCGGCGAGCCGGAGTTCGACGGCGCCTTCGTGGCGCAGGCGGTCGCCGGCGAGCTGCAGCAGATCGTCTCGGTGCACGCCGCCGGCTCCCCGCAGGCCCGCCGGGAGGCGACCACCGCGACCTTCGTGAGCCTGCAGCCCGCGGTGCTGAGCCGGCGCGAGATCATGGCTGCCGCCGTGCGGGCGCCGCTGGCGCCGAGCGGGCGGGCCGACGCGGTGGCGGCCATCGGGACCGTGGACATCGCCGGGACGAGCCTGCCCCTCGGGTCGATGCTGATGGCGGTGAAGCAGTTGTGGCCGCTGCCGAAGGCCGGGGTCGTCATCACCGGCAGGCTGTGCCGGAACGAGGGATCACTGCTGCTCAGCGTGCACCTGCGCCGGCCGCGCCGGGCGGGGAAGTCGTTCGTCGCCCGCGGTTCGGACCTCACCGAGGTGGTGACCGCCGCGGCCGTGCGGATCGCGTACGAGCTGTCGCCCGGCTACCGTGGCGTCAGCCGGCCCGGGTTCGACGGCCTGACCCGGGCGATGGAGCACTATCAGGAGTTCCATCAGACGCAGAGCCCGGAGGAATTCGCGGCGGCGGTGTCGGCGGTCGGCCGCATCCCGGTCGCCGACGACCGGAACACCTACATCCGCGGCCTGCTCTACAACCTCGGCATCAGTTGCCTGGGCGGCGGTGACCTGATGCTGGCCGAGAAGCTGCTGACGCGTGCCCACTGTGCGGTGGCGACCGACGCGAGCGTCTGCACCGCGCTCGGCATGGTCTATTTCGAGCAGCATCGGTTCGCCGAGGCGAAGGAGACGTTCCTGCTCGCGACCAGCCTGCGCCCGGCGATCGCGCGGACCAGGGCGCTGAAGGCGGAGTGGGACATCGCCGCCTGGAACGGGCTCGGCAACACCTACGTCGAGCTCGCCGACTACACCGGTGCGATCCAGGCCTATCAGCGCGCCATCGACCTGCAGCGGAAGGTGGCTACGCCGCACACCGGGCTCGGCAACGCCTACCTTCAGCAGCACCGCTGGGCCGCCGCGGAGCGGGAATACCGGGTCGCGATCGCTCTCGACCCCCGGGCCGCCCACCCGTGGCACGGGCTCGGCAACCTGCAGACCCGCCGCGGCCGGTTCGGGGAGGCGCTCGACCACCATCGCACGGCGCTGCGGCTCGACGCCGGGTTCGCGGAGGCCTGGAACGGTCTCGGCGAGGCGTACGCCGCCCTCGGACGGTTCGACGAGGCGATCGCGGCCCACGAGAAGGCGCTCACGCTGCGCAAGGACGAGCCGTACACGCTGGCCAGCCTGGGGGAGACCTACCTGAAACAGGGCGACCTGCATCGGGCCCGCGAGGTGCTGGAGAGGGCGCTCGACGAGGACCCGTCGGCGTCGTACGTCTGGCGCGGTCTGGGTTTCCTGCTGCTGCGCACGCAGGAGCCGCGGGAGGCCGCGAGGGCGTTCGACCAGGCGGTGCGGCGCAACCCGCGGGACGCGGCGGCCTGGGACGGCCGGGCCGAGGCGGCACGCGCGCTGGACGACGGCAGCGGTGTCGAGCTGGAGAGTCTGCAGGTGGCAGCGGACGAGAACCCCGAGGAGCCGTGGGCCTGGAACCGGCTCGGTGACGCCTACTTCCGGGCCGGCGCGTACGCGGACTCGCGCGACGCCCACGGTGAGGCGCTGTGGCTGGACCCGGCCAACTCGTACGCCTACGACGGGATGGGCAAGGCCTATCTCGCCCTGGGCGACCTGGACTCCGCCCGGGAGGCGCACGAGGAAGCGCTGGCGATCAACCCGGAGGACGCGTACGCGCCGCACGGCATCGCGAACGTGCTGATGGCCGCCGGTGACTTCGGCGGCGCCGCGGCGCAGAACCGGGCGGCGTTGCGCATCGACGGCGGTGCGCTGTTCGCCCGCAACGGCCTCGGTGACGCCTGCGAGCGGATGCGCGACTACGACGAGGCCGCCGGCCACTACCGCCGGGTCGTCGAGACGGCCGGTGAGGACGTGGCGGCGGCCGCGTACGCCCACGACGGGCTGGCGCGCATCGCTCTGGCCCAGCGGCGTCCGGCGGACGCGCTCACCGCGGTCCGGGCCGCCCGGGATCTGCAGCCGCGCCAGGTCTACCCGCTGGTGACGCTCGGCGACGTCCACCTCGGCCAGCGGGCCTGCGAGGAGGCGGTGGAGGCGTACCGGCAGGCGCTGGTCGCCGACCCGAAGCTGGTCGCGGCCGGTGACGGTCTGGGCCGGGCGTACGTGTGGCGGGGCAACTACGCGACGGCCGAGGAGACGTACCGGCAGGCGATCGAGAGCTGCGGCGACGACTGGCGGCTGCTCACCGGCGCCGCCGACGTGCTGCTGCGCGGTGCGATCGCGGAGAGGCGCGACGACGCGTACGAGGAGATCGTGAAGCGGTACGACGCGGTTCTGCAGCAGGAGCCGGTCCTCGCTGTGGCGGCCCGGATCCGGCTGGCCGCGATCGCCGCGGTCCGGGGTGACCGGGACACGGCCGTGGTCCAGGCCGATGCCGTCGTGCGGGATTTCGCCGTCTGCTGGGCGCGGCGGCCGTACCCGGATCATGATCTTTTGGAGATCCGCGCGCTGGCCCTGCTGCTGTCCGGTGACGCCGCGGGCGCTCTGAAGCAGATCTCGGAGGCGCGCGCCGGGCTGCTCGCCGGCGGTCAGCTCGACGCGGTCCGGGCCGGTGTCTACGAGCTGCTCACCGAGGAGCGCGTGCCGGGTTTCCAGGAGTTCGCGGCGGTCGTCCGCGAGCAGCAGGCCGGTCGCGAACCCTCCGATGTCCACGCTTCGGATTGATGAGGATGCTCAGTGTGATGGGGCTGTAAGATCCGGCTTCATGTCCTCTGACCATTTTGAATTGACCAACGCGAATGGCTTGCGCGTCCGGATCCTCAGTTACGGCGGCATCATCCAGTCGATCGAGGTGCCTGATCGCGACGGTGTGACGGCGAACGTCGCGCTGGGATTCGCCGACGTCCAGGGCTACATCGATCATCCGGGGCCGTATTTCGGGGCGATCATCGGGCGGTACGGCAACCGGATCGCCAAGGGACGGTTCACGCTGGACGGGGCCTCCTATGCGGTACCGGTGAACAACGGTTCGAACAGTCTGCACGGCGGTGTCACGGGTTTCGACCGTCGAGTCTGGAAATGTCGCGAGATCTCCGGAGGAATCGAGCTCTCCCACGTCAGCCCCGACGGCGACCAGGGCTTCCCCGGTGAACTGTCGACGACGGTCACCTACACGCTGACCGACGACAACGATCTGCGCATCGACTATGCGGCGACCACCGACGCCCCGACCGTCGTCAACCTGACCAACCACAGCTACTTCAACCTGACCGGCGCCGGTTCCGGCTCCGACGTGTACGGCCACCTGCTGCAGATCAACGCGAGCGGCTTCCTGGAGGTCGACGGCGGGCTGATCCCGTCCGGCGAGATCCTGCCGGTGGACGGGACCGCCCTGGACTTCCGGACCCCGGTGGCGATCGGCGAGCGGATCCGCAGCAATGAGCCGCAGCTGCTGCTCGGCGGCGGGTACGACCACAACTGGGTGCTCGACGGCGACGGCCTGCGCGAGGTGGCCCGGGTCGTGGAGCCGCGGTCGGGCCGCACGCTGACGGTGCTGACGACCGAGCCGGGCATGCAGTTCTACTCGGGCAACTTCCTCGACGGCACGTTCGCCGGCGCGGAAGGGTCGGCGTACCGCCAGGGTGATGGCTTCGCGCTGGAGACCCAGCACTTCCCGGACTCCCCCAACCACCCGTCCTTCCCGTCGACGGTGCTGCGCCCGGGCGAGACCTACCGCTCCACCACGATCTACCGCTTCGGCGTCGAGGCCTGACCCCTGTCGCGTGTCACGGCCGGGCGGCGGCGAGCGCCTCTTCGAGGGAATCGAAGCGGTGTACGGCGCTGACCCGGCCGTCGTGTACGCGAAACAGCGTTGCCACCCGCGCGGGCACCTCGGCCTCCGGCCAGGTGGCGTCCTGTTCGACGACGACAGCGTCGACGCCGGCGGGGTGGGCGGTCAGCGGACGCAGCCGGATTCCGGAGCGCAGGATCCAGTCGGTGAAGGCGTGCGCCGAGATGGACTGTGTGCCGCGCGGCCCGGAGACCTCGACCGGATCGGTGACCGTGGCGCGGGCGGCGTCCAGGTCACGGTCGTTGACGGCGTCGTGCCAGGCGGTGATGGCCGGGTTCAGCATGGACACATGGTTCCATGGGTTACCGCAGGCCGGTCAGGATCAGTGTCCGCCGATCACGCCGCCGAGGCGATTGCATTGATGCGTGCCAGGTCGTCGGCGGACAGGGTGAGGCCAGCGGCAACAGTCTCCGCGTCGCGGGCCAGGTCGCCGTCCTGTCGATACTGACGCAAGCGTGGCTTCAGCCTGAAGGGTGGGCAGGTACGCGAGGTATGCCCTGGCTGTCGGCCGACGCGCCGGTACGGTGATGGTCATGGATGAGCCGCGGTTCGGGTACGGCAAAGGGCAGCGACCGTTGTGGTATCGGCGGGACTGGGAGGCCGAGGTCATCCGGAAGGTACTTCGCCGGGCTGGCTTCCGTGACTTCGACGAGCGGCACTTGGAGGGCTTCGCGGTCGAGGGAGCAAGTGGCAGCGAGCGAGAGCCGTTCTCGGTGGCGTACTGCGGCGAGACCAACCCGGCCGGGACGCTGACCCGTTACCAACGGGCACTTGAGCTTGCGGGACTCACGGTCAGCGGCGATCCGGACAACGAGGAGACCTTGCTGGTGGAGCGCCGGTCGGTGTGGCACGCCGAGAAGTGCCGCGCGGCGCGTCAGTGGAATCGGGTCTGCGGTGCTCGGCGTCGTGGCCGTGCTAATGGCCGTTACCTGGTACCGGCGTTGGATCGACGAAAAGCAAGCGCTCCGCTGACGTGTGCGGGTGGCCCTCGCCTTCCCGCTCCCGTATGGGCACGTAAGAGCGCCTACCAGTACAGGCAGAAGTGGGGTTGTCCGCAACGAGGTCATTGAGAGCCGAGCCTCTGGTTGGCCAACATGCCCACGGGGCCCTCATGCCGCCACGATGACGTAATGAACCCGGAAGAGCGCCGCATCGGCGCCGAGAACGCAAAGACGGCCCCTCGCGATGCTCCGGGCGGAGGTGGAATCGAACCCCAACCTCACAGCCTTCACGTCCAGCCGGGCGGCGACGTCTTCGGCGACCTGCCGGATTCGCCGGTCCACTCGTCGGCGCGATCCACACAGCCGCAGCCAGACCGTCGGCACTTTGTTGACATCGGGCTTCTTGACACCTTCGCCTACCTAGTGGCGTGAGTCGTTGATGCGTGTGCAGGAGCGGCTGATGGCGTCGAGGATCTGGCGGGGTTGCAGGCCGAGCGCCCGCTAGATCCGTGGCGTCGGTCGGCGTGCTGGAACGTCCACCGGCGAGGCCCACGCCCGACGACCCGTTCCAGGCCTCGAATCGCAACAAGACGCAGCGGATCCGCAAGGCTCCGCAGGCTGGCGACCTCGATTCCGGGTGGGCTCCGAAGGACGCGTGATGTTTGTGAGCCAGTACCCCTGGTGTGACCCGGCCAGTGGTCGGCACGGGGTCGTCGGCAGGCGGCCCCGTGTGAGCGTGAAGGCATGACAAACATCGGACGTCGTCGACTTCTCCAGACCACCGGCGCAGCCGCTCTCGTGCCCCTGATCCCGGCGGGTGTCGCCACGACCCCGCCGGCCGTGTTCGGCCCGGTCCGGCAGATCGACGCGGGCGTGCTCAACGTCGGCTACATCGAGATGGGCCCCGTTCGCGGCACCCCGGTGATCCTCATGCACGGGTTCCCGTACGACATCCACAGTTTCGAGGAGGTCGCCCCGCTGCTGGCGGCTCGCGGCTACCGGGTGATCGTGCCGTACTTCCGCGGGCACGGCAGCACGACCTTCCGCAGCGCCTCGACCCCGCGCAACGCCGATCAGGCGGCGTTCGCCCTGGACATCCTCGCGCTGATGGACAAGCTCGGGATCAAGCGCGCGGTCCTCGCCGGCTACGACTGGGGCTCGCGGACCGGCGACATCATCGCGGCGCTCTGGCCGGAGCGGGTGAAGGCGCTCGTCTCGGTCACCGGCTACCTGATCACGAACCTGGCGGTGAACCTGAACCCGCTGCTGCCGGCCGCCGAGAACGCCTGGTGGTACCAGTACTACTTCGCCACCGAGCGCGGCGTGAAGGGCCTGACCGCGAACCGGGCGGCGATCGGGCAGTTCATCTGGAAGTTCAACTCGCCCACGTGGGATTTCGATCAGGCTCTGTACGACCGGACAGCAGCGGCATTCGGTAACGACGACTACGTGGCCATCGTGATCGGCAACTACCGGTGGCGGCTGAGCCTGGCACCGTCGGAGCCGGAGTACGCGGCGATCGAATCCCGACTGCAGAACGCCCCGACCATCGGCGTCCCGACCATCACGATCGACGGAAAGTTCGACCCGTTCACCCCGGCGGGCGACGGCAGCTCGTACCGGGCCCACTTCACCGGCAAGTACCAGCACCGTACGTTCGACGTGGGCCACAACGTCCCGCAGGAGGCGCCCCGCGAGTTCGCCCGCGCGGTGATGGACGCCGACCGCCTGTGACGCTTGCGAACCCGGGCCGACCGGCGGGGATGCTCCCGCCGGTCGGGGGAGTGAGCTCACCCGGTCAAAACCGGTGAAATAGGCTTCCAAGATCAGAGCAGGTGGGAGAACGGCGGTGGGCGGTTGATCCGCGTGGTCGTGGTCGACGACGAGGCACTGGTCCGGTCCGGTTTCGCCCTGATCCTCGGCGCGGCAGCCGACATCGACGTGGTCGCGACCGCCACCGGCGGCGAAGCGGTCACCGCGGTCCGCGAGCACCAGCCGGACGTGGTGCTGCTTGACATCCGGATGCCTGACGTCGACGGTCTCACCGTGCTCGGCCTGCTGCGGCAGCTCGACGACCCGCCGATCGTGGCGATGCTGACCACGTTCGACGCCGACGAGTACGTCCTCGCCGCCCTCGACCGCGGCGCCGCCGGCTTCCTGCTCAAGGACACCGAACCCGAGCACCTGGCCCAGCTCGTGCGCACGCTCGCGGCCGGCGGCGTGGTGATGTCCCCGAAGGCGTCCCGCACGTTGCTGCGCACCCTGCCCCGGACCAGCGCCCTCGACGGTGATCTCGAACGGGTGGAGCGGCTCACCGGTCGCGAGCGGGACGTTCTCGTGCTGCTCGCCCAGGGCCTGTCGAACGCGGAGATCGGCGTACGCCTGCACCTCGGCACCGGCACGGTCAAGGACCACGTCAGCGCCCTGCTCACCAAACTGCGGGTGTCCGGCCGGGTGCAGGCCGCGCTGCTGGCCCAGCGAGCCGGTCTGCTGGAGACGAAGCGATCATGAGATTCCGGCAGCCGCTCATCGACATCGGCCTGATCGCGCTGGCCGGCGCCGACATCTGGTTCAACCCGCTCACCGACGAGCCGATCGGCGTCGCCGTCGCGGTCCTGGCCTGCCTGGCCCTGGCCGTACGGCGGCGCTATCCGCTGCTCGTCGTCGCGTTCACCCTGCCCGCGGCGCTGGTGCAGGGTGCGATGGTCGCGCCGTTCGTGGCCCTCTACACCCTGGCCCGGCAGTCCCGCGACCGCCGACTGCTGATCGCCTGCGCTGCCGTGGCCTCGGTGATCGGCGCGGTCCCGTCGCCGCTCGACGAGGACCCCGGTGATCTGGCGAGCAGCCTCGTCTACTTCGGCTACACGCTCGCGACCTCGGCGTTCCCGGTGGTGCTCGGGCAGCTCGTGCAGGCCCGGCAGGAGCTGCGGCAGCGGCTCGTCGAGATCGAGGACGCCAAGGAGCACGAGCGCGTCCTGCACGCCCAGGCGATCCTCGCGCGCGAGCGAGCCCAGCTGGCCCGGGAGATGCACGATGTGGTGTCGCACCAGGTCAGCTTGATCGCGGTACAGGCCGGCGCGCTGCAGGTCGCGGCCGGTGACGCGCAGACCCGGGAGGCGGCCCGCACGATCCGGTCGCTGAGCGTCGGCACGCTCGACGAGCTGCGGACCATGGTGACGCTGCTGCGCTCGTCCGGCGACGACACCACCGAACTGACCCCGCAGCCGACCCTCGCCGACCTGCGCACCCTGGTGAACAACAGTGGCATCGAGGTGACATTGGCGGGCGATCTCGCGCTGCCGGTCGGGACGCCCGCACAGCGCGCTTTGTACCGTACCGTGCAGGAAGCCCTCACCAACGTCCGCAAGCATGCGCCGGGAGCGTCGGCGACCGTGGAGGTCTGGCACGACGGCAAGGTCGTCGGCGTCACCATCACCAACAGCGCCCCGTCGCGGCCGTCGCTGCCCCTGCCCGGAGCCCGCCAAGGTCTGGTCGGCCTGCAGGAGCGCGCCGACCTCCTGCATGGCAGCTTCGAGTCGGGCCCGACGAGCGAGGGCGGATTCCAGGTACGGATGAAGTTGCCGATCCTGACCGACTGACATTAGGTATTGTCTGATTTGTGACGATAACCGTGCCGGCCGGCAGCAGCCTGACGCTGCGATGCCCTGGTTCGGAGGCCGTCGTGCTGGTCACCCTCGCCGAGGTGAAGGCGGAGTTCATCACCGACCTGCCGCCCATCCCGGTGCTCAGCCTGGACGGCCCCGGCGTGCGCCGCATCGGCGTCCTCGAACTCGTGACCAGCTCAGGCGTCACCTGGATCGAAGGCGAGATGCGCGACGACCAGCTCCGGGTGATCGGCGACGCCCCGGCCGGCGTGGTGCAGCGGCGCACCTCGGTCCGGCACTCCGGCCCGTTCCCCGTCTCCGGAACAGCCCAGGTCGTGACGGCGCAGAGCCGCCGCCTGGTCCCCCTCACCGGCCGCGTCGAGGACCTCTCCACCGACGGCCTGCTGATGAGAGCCGACGTCCCCTCACTGCCCTACGGCATCGAGCGCCTGCTCGTGCACGTGAACATGCCGTGGGGCGATCTGACCGCTGCCGTGGATGTGGTGGATCAGCGCGCCGACCTGCTGCGCGGAACGTTCGAGTGGGTGGAGCCGGAGGCGGCGAACTCCCTGGCCGGATACCTGAACGACCTCGCCGACCGCCGTTCCTGACGGACTCACCACAGGGTGGCCGGTCCCGCAACGACCCAGCCGGCCGCGGCGGGCGTGACCCGGAAGGACAGCTCGAGTTCGGTCCGCACGCCCCGGTAGGTGACATCCGCGCAGAGGTGCGTGCCCGTTTCGCTCCAGCGGACGCCCCTCGCGATGTCCACGTCACCCAGCCAGGACAGATCCCGCTCCCAGTCGTCTGCTCGGCGGTGGATCGGGTCGTCCGGGTCCGTCATGGCCTCAGAGGCGGCGCGCCACACCGACGAGAGGACGTGCCGGGCCGAAGAGTGATCAACGAGTTGGGCGGCGTCGTCCACCCGGCCCGCCCGCAGCAGGCCGACATAGCCACGCACCACCGCCTCGGCATCCGCCGCGGTGGGGCGTTCCGGCCAGACCTTCACGGTCGTCGACACTAACGGCGTCACTGCATGGCGGCCTAGCGGGTGTTCTCCAGGTTGCAGATCATGGCGCGGAGGTTGGCGACGGTCTGCTCGTACTGCCGCTCGTCGAGGCCGGCGGTGGTGAGTTCGCGTATGGCCCGGACATCGGTTGCCAGATCGAGGAGAAGGCCGCGGCCGGCGTCGGTGAGGGCGAAGATGCCGCTGTCGTGCTGAATGAGCCGTCGCCGTATCAGGGGATCGATGTGGTGCTGGACGGATTCGCCGACCGCCTGGTCGAGGAACGGCGCCAAGACGTCGGTGAGTGCCGCCACGGAGCAGCCGCCGTCGCCGAGGACGTTCATCATCTGCCATTGCCGGCGGGTGATGCCGCGCCCGCCGAGAGTGCGTTCGAACTGTTCCTCGATCAGGCGGTCGAGCTTGCGCAGTGTGTAGCCGAGCGGGGGTTGCTGACGCCTGTCATCAGTTGTACTCATACAACTGATAGAAGCGGATCGACGTTTTGGTTGTCAAGTTACAACTGTTGTAGCATCGTCGACGTGACAGCGAACGGGCGCAGACCGGATGAGGTCATCGCCACGGCCCTCGTCCGGATCCGACGTGACCACCAGGCTCGACACCTTCAACGCCGGGCCGCGCAGGGCGATCCCGCCGCGGCATCGGCCGCGAACGCCGCCCGCTATCGCTACCTCGATGCCCTTGACGGCTTCCGCACGGCTGTATCGATCTCTGAGGTCGCCGACGCGATCGGGGTGGACCGGCCGCGCGCCAGCCGGCTGACCACCGAGTTGATCAGCGAGGGGTACATCGAGCGGCAGCCGGCGCCGGGCGACTCTCGATACGTGCTGGTCCGTCTCACCGCGTCGGGCAGGGAGTTCGTCGCCGGCATCAATGAGCGGCGTCGAGAAAGCGTGGCCCAGGCTCTGACCGGGTTCACGGCAGAGGAATCGCGCACCCTCGCCGAACTCCTGACACGGTTCGTCGACGTGTGGCCACGGAACCCTCAGTGAGCCGGCCGCCACACTGACGGCGTCACTGCATGGCGGTGGCCGGCGGATGGTCGAAGGATTCGGGGCAGCGGAAGGTGTAGAGCGAGTAGCCGCGCCCGATCTGCACGCCGACGGTGTCCGGGGACGCGTCCGGGCCCTCCGCCAGCGGGCGCCGCCGACCTTCCATCCCGGCGCCAGCGACAGGTCGTTCCGGTAGCCGGGACGATCTTCGTCCTCGTCGTCGTCCCACTCGTCGAGCCGCTCGCGCAGGTCGTCGGGGAGGAGATCGGCGTATTGGTATTCGCGAACCTGCTCGGGGTGCACCACGCACGGGACCGGCAGGTACATGTCGCTGATCACCGCCGGCTCCGGTGGCGCGTCGAGCAGGGGGCCGACGGTGGAACTGTCACGCCAGTAGAGGAAGACTCGGGGGCTGTAGTGCCGGTCCGAGTGATCCAGCGGGCACCACAGCACCTGGAGCAGGTCGGTGCCGTCCGGTCCGGCGTAGTCCGGGATGTCGCGGCGGTACAGCTGCGCGACCGGGATCAGCGGAATCGGCTCCTCGATCAGGTCGTCCAGGTCCAGGTCGTCGGCCGGCCACAGCAGCGGCCCGCCGACCGAGCTGTCCGCGACGGTGGGGGCGCCGGGCCGGGGATGCAGACGGGTGGCGGTGGTGGAGTGTTCCCGCAGTTCGGGGAAGAGCGCGGTGATGTCCAGGGGGCGTGGGGGAGTGGCGCGGGCCATGGCAGTGGATCTTAAGACCCGCGCCTCGCCTATCGGTTCCGTCAGCGGCGATAGGTTCGCTTGGCGGAGTAGCGGACGTTGCCGGCCTTGTCGTACGCCCGCAGTTGGACCTTGAAGGTCTTCCCGTACTTCTTCGGATTGAGCGTGAACCGGTAGCCGGTCTTGGCATCGGTGGCCACCACCTTGCCGTTGACCAGCAGCTGCACCTTGGCGACGCCGTTCCGGTCGCTTACCGTGGCCGCGATGGCCACCTTCTTGGTCAGCTTCGCCTTGTTCTTCGGCGCCTTGGTGATGCTGAGCGTGGGCGCGGTGTTGTCGACGATGACCGTCCGGCTGGCGCTCGCCGCGTTGCCCAGCTTGTCGACGGCCACCCAGGTGATCTTCTTGGCCCCGTCCTTGCCCGACGACATCCGCACCCAGGACGCCGAGCCACTGCGGCCGGCGAGGTTCGTGACCGCGACGCCGTGCGCGTCGGACGCCTTCAGCGAGGTGACGTACGAGCTGCCCCGGATCAGCGCGTTGTGCCCCGGAGCGACGGTCAGCTTGGGGCCGGTCTTGTCGATGCCGACCTTGAACGCCTTCACCGAGGTGTTCCCGGCCGCGTCCCAGACCTGCAGTTGAACTGTCGCGCTCGCGGCGGCGATACCCCGCGCGTCCAAGGAGAAGACCGGGCTCCTCGACTTCAGCACCCCGTCGACCTTCCATTCGGTACGGGTGATCGCCGACGTGTCCTGAACCGTCGGCTTCAAGGTGCTGACGCCACCGACCCAACCCGCCCCGGTGTCCAGCCGGTTCGTCGAATACGCGCCGGCGAAGTCCACCCGCGCGATGACCGGCGCCTTGTCGTCGACGGCGTAGCCGGTGTTCACGCGCCAGCGGTTCCCGACCCGGTCCACGGCCAGGAACGCGGGCGGCGTCGCGCCCGCTGTCGCGTTCCAGGTGTAGGTCCAGGGCGCCGCGGTGAGCGTGGTGACGAGCGCGCCGGTCCGGCTGTCGAGTACCCGCACCTCGGTCACGTCGGCCGGCACGTCGTTGAGCTTGACGGTCACCGCGCCGGAGCGCAGCGTCGACTGGGGTGCCGGCGACACCGTGTACCGGGGTGACTTGCGGTCCACGCGCACCGGAACGCTCACCGGCGCGCTGACATTGCCACCCACGTCGTACGCCCTGACCGTGAGCACGTTGGCGGCCTCGGTGTCATCGCCGACCTGCTGGGTCACCGTGCACGACCAGAGGTCCGACGATGCCTGCGGCGTGCAGGTGGACAGCGCGATGGCGGGTGCGCCGGTGACCTCCACCTTGGTGACCGTGGCGTTGTCGGTCACCCGGGGCCGGAAGGTGACGACGTGCGGGACCGTCTGGTTCGCGTCGAGGCCGGCGTCCTCGATCACCGGCTTCGTCTCGTCGACGGACGCTTCGACGGTCAGCGGCGCCGTGTTGTTCGAATAGTCGATGTCGCCGCGGAAGCCGTCACAGGTGCAGTCCGGGTTCACCACGACCGACCCCGGGGCGCCGGTGCCGACGCTGTCGATACGCAGAACGACTTTCCACGTCATGACCTCGCCGACCTTGAAACGGCTCTCGCTGAAGCACACCGCTCGGGTCGCGGTCACATTGGGGCACTCGGGCGCGCTGACGATGGACGTGCCGCTCGGCGGATACACGAAGACCAGAGCGGCCGTCGCATCGGAGCGGCTGAAGTCGATCGTCGCGGGGCCGTTGTTGCGTACTCCCACCTCGGCTTCCACCACGTCACCGACCCAGCCGGCCGGGGTGTCACCGATGGCGACCAGATCGGTGCTCTGGTTGCCGGGCACGCTGAGAACGAATTCTTGCGATTCGCCGTCCGCGCTCTCCCCGATCCGCGCGCCCTCCTGCAGGCGGAGAGCGGGACCGGTGCCCGGGGTGCCCCTACTGACGTGCCCGGCGGCCGGCTTCCAATAGAAGTAGCTGTGGTGCTCCTTCGGCGCGTAGGTGTCCGCACGAACCCGGAACGGCACGACGAGCCGGGACGACGCGCCCGGCGCCAGCGTCTGATCGAAGACACACGCCCGGATCAGGCCGCCGTCGTACTCGCAGTTCGAGAACTGCTCCGCGTCCTCGAACGCCCAGACGGTGTCGAAGGTGACCACGACGCCGTCGGCGGCGGTGTCACCGGTGTTGGTCACCGACAGCGTGACGTCGAACCGTTCGCCGAGCGCGACGGTGCTCTGCTGCGAACCGCCCGCGACCAGGACCGGTGCACCTGCCCCATAGGCCGGGACACCCAGGCCGGTGATCGACAACGCGGTCGCGGTCAGCCCGCCGAGTACCCAGCGAAAAATGGAGTGATGACGCAAAGGGGCCCTCCCCCGAAGGAAGATCTATCGCGCCACACACTAAAGATCTTTCCCGCGCCCCAGGAGACCTCAGTTGATCACAAGTTGAGGAAGCAGGCGCTCTCCTGCAGCCGGGGATGTGGATTCCGTCGATGTGTCCGGTTCACGCTGGTGACCTGGCATCCTGGCTCGGTGCGGGAATCTGCGCGACGACAGGATGTCGTCGGACATGTGGCGTGCCGGATTCCCGTGCGCCGGGGCGGCGACTGCCTTCGTGTCGCCGTCGATGGTCCGGACGGCTCCGGGAAGACAACTTTCGCGGACGAGCTCGCCGCAGCCGTGCGTGCGCTCGGCAGGCCGGTCGTCCGGGTCTCGCTGGACGACTTCCACCATGTCCGGGCGGTGCGCTATCGGCAGGGCCGCGAATCCCCAGAGGGCTTCTGGCGGGATTCGTACGACTATCAGCGGTTCCGGGACGGCGTTCTCGATCCTTTCGCTCCAGGCGGCACGCGACGCTATCGGCCACTCGCGCACGACCTGGGCACTGACGTGACGGCGAAGCGGATGGCCCGCCGCGACGGCACGAACCCTGATCCCGCCCACCCGGCCATGCGCCGCTACGTCGAGGCACAACGCATCTACTTCGCCGCCTGTTCGCCGCAGCAGCGGGCCGACATCCTGATCGACAACGAGGATCTCGAGACACAACGGATCATCCGGACGACGAGCTGACCTGCTCAGTCCTCGGTGACCTCCAGCGAGCCCATCCCGGCTTCCGCGTCGATGGCGAGGCCCGGTCGGTCGTCCAGGTCGCCGGAGCGGATCGTCTTGCCGGAGCCGACGCCGCCTGAACCGTCGCCGTAGAGGATCACGTCGCCGGCGCCGTTGCCGACTCGCACGCGCACCGGCACCCTCTGCGCCGTCTCGATCCGCCAGCTGGAGACGCCGCCGGTCATCCGGATCGGCAGGGTCTCGGAGATCCGGCCCAGCGACAGGGCGAACCGCTCGGCGCCGCCGTCCAGGTCGATCCGGCTCACCGTGCCCGACCCCATGTCGAACTCGCCCAGCTTCACGCCTGCCGAAAGCCGGAGATGCCAGACGATGCGATCGCTGAGCCGTACGGTCAGCTTGCCCGAACCGCTGCCGTCCGACGTGGCCGCGACGCGCAGCACGCCGTCGTCGAACGACGTCTCGACGGTCAGGCCGGAATCGTCGGCGGCACTGACCCGGAACGGGTCGTCGAGCTCGCTGGTCCGCACGGAGAGTTCGGTGACGCCGGTGGTCAGTTCGAAGCGCGCCTCTTCGATGGCGGGAGGCTGATCCTGGACCGGTGGCTTCGTGGTGGCCGGCGCCTTGCTGACCGCTGACGGCACGATCGACGGGGAGGGGGAGGGTGGCTGAGAGGGTTCCGGGGTGATCTCGACCGGCAGTTCGGCGTCGGAGGTCGCCGCGGCGGGCGGGGCGACAGCGACCGGCGCCGGTCGTTCCTCCTCGTGGATCAGCGGCCGGACCAGCAGAATCGTGCCACCGACGATCGCCAGTGCCAGCACGCCGGCGAGCATGACGGGCCGTAGATTGCGGTCGCGGTGCGCCGGCGGCGGCGGGCCCGGGGTGCGGGCCGGCGGCAGGGGCGGTTTGATCCGCGCGGCGGCCTGGCGTTCAGCGGCTTTGCGGGCCTCGACGGCGGCTGCCTGACGAGCCTCGGCGCGGCGGCTTTCCTGCGACGTCTGCCGACGCCGTGGCGAATCCGGCCAGTAATCCGAAATGTCGGGAAAAGTAACCCCTTCGGCCGAAATTGCTCCGTCGGTTGGCGGCGCCCCCATCGAAGCTTCGGCATGACCGGGCACATACCCGGCAATGCGCAGCTGAGGTTCCTCCCCAGGCTGGTTCCTGCGTTCCACGCGCGCCCCTTCGCCGTGATTCTCCGTGGAGGATACGGCGACGTAACGTACAAGGTTCAATGCGGAGCGACGGAATCGTCACAGGCGGCATCTACGTGCCGGCGGCGCTCACATGGCACGATCTTCCCCGTGCCGAAGAAGAAGATGTGGGTCACCTACGGTGATGACGAGGAGCTCTCCGAGTCCCGGAAGAGCCCCGGCGAGTTCAGCCCGCTGACCCGCAAGAACGGCGATCCCGCGATCTTCAGTCACGTCACCCTCAGTCCCATCGACGATGAGGATGACGAAGGCCGGTACGACAAAGTGCCCTATGTGCCGCTCACCGAGGAGGAGAAGGCGGCGATGCGCGCCCACGACGCATCGCAGTCCGTCCTCGCCGAGGAGGTCCTCAAATTGGCGGCCGCGGCGGTGAAGGCAGCCGAGCCGCACGTCACGGACTGGATCGTCAACCAGGCGATACCGTCGGTGCGGTCGGCGTGGAGCAAGGTCACGCGAACCTCGAAGAAGGCAGGCCCGGAGCCGACCCCGGCCCCACCGGCCGACCCGGAGCAGATCGCGCGGGAGGTCGCCGCCGCGCTCGGCGACTACCGATCGGGGATCGGCATCCCGCAGGCGCGGACCCGCATCGTCGCCGCGCTCGCCGGCCGGACTTCCGACGAGGGCGCCGGGATGGCCGCGCTGGACCGGGCTCCCGCGACCCTGACCGACAAGGAGATCGGCGACGGCATCCGGTCGGTGCTCGAGGCGAACCCGTCCCTGCTCGACGAGATCGCGCTGACCGACCTGCGACGGATTCTCGAGGGCGGGCACAACGCCTACCGCGACAGGGCCTGACCCGGGCTGAGGGCCTTCGCGGCCTCCACGGCCCGGGCGGCGATGTCGTCGACGGTGCTGGCGTTGCGGGCGAAGAAGCCGTCCGCGAACAACGACGTGTATCCGTGCGCTACCGCGATCGTCGCCTCCACGAGCAGCATGTCTTCCCAGTAGGAGGACCCGCCGGCGAGGCCGAGCAGCGTGTCCATCAGTGCCCGGGTCTGCTCGCGCCGGTGATCGTCGGCGATGTCGTACAGCTCGGCCGCGAAGATGACGTGGAAGCCGGCGCCGGTCCGGGCGACATATCTGACATAGACGCCCGCGGCCTCGGGCAGCGAACCGGCCGCGGCGATCAGGGCGCCCAGATCCCGGGCCGCCTCCGCCGAGACCGCGCTGAGCAGGTGCGGCCGGTCCGGGAAGTGGCGATAGGGCGCCGCGGAACTGACGCCCAGCCGGCGCGCCACCGCGGCGACGGAGAACTTCTGCAGGCCGCAGGAGGCCAGCATTTCGAAACTCGCGGAGATCAGCGCCGCGCGGAGGTCACCGTGGTGATAGTTCCGCGCCATTCCCGCCTCCCGCTTGCGACCGTGTAAGTAGCCTCTTACATTACCAAGTGAGAGCCCTCTTACATCTGGAGGCAGTGTGACCATCCGGCTCGGATACCAGATCCCGAACTTCACCTATCCCGGCCCGGTCGAGAAGACCTTCGACACCGTCGCCGCGCAGGCACGGGAGGCCGAGGCCGCCGGGTTCGACACCGTCCTGGTGATGGACCACTTCTATCAGCTGCCGGGCATCGGCGCCCCGGAGAACGCGATGCTGGAGGCGTACACGACGCTCGGCGCGCTCGCCTCGCTGACCGAGAAGATCCAGCTGTCCACGCTGGTCACCGGCAACACGTACCGCAATCCCGCCCTGCTCGCGAAGACCGTCACCACCCTCGACGTGGTCTCGCACGGCCGCGCGATCCTGGGCATCGGAGCCGGTTGGTTCGAGCGTGAGCACCACGATCTCGGCTTCGAGTTCGGCACGTTCGGCCAGCGGTTCGAGCGGCTCGACGAGGCGCTGCAGATCATCACGCCGATGCTGCGCGGCGAGAAGGGCGTGCTCGACGGCAAGTGGTACACCGCTCGCGGCGCCATGAACAATCCGCGCGTCCGGGAGACGATTCCGGTCATGCTCGGCGGTTCCGGTGAGCAGAAGACGTTCCGGCTGGCGGCGCGGTTCGCCGACCACATGAACATCATCTGCGACGTCGACGACCTGCCGCGCAAGGTGGCGGTGCTGCGCGAGCGGTGCGAGGAGATCGGCCGCGACCCGGCGACGCTCGCTACGAGTTACCTGGTCATGGGCCTGGTCGGCGAGGACGAGCAGGAGGTCAAGGAGCTCGGCGAATCCATTCCGGAGGACCGCCGCAACCGGGCCTTCCTCGGCACGGCGAGCCAGGTCGCGGAGCAGCTGCAGGAGAAGGTGATCGGCGCGGGCATCGGCGGGATCACCATCAACCTGATCCGCAACGGTCATCGCCCGGGCGTGGTCACTCGGGTCGGTGAGGCCCTCAAGCCCCTCGTGGCGGCCTAAGCTGTATCGATGAAGCGGATCGTGGCGGCGGTGCTGACAGGCGGTCTCCTCCTCTCCGCGGGCTGTTCCGCGCAGGATGACGAGAAATCGGTTCCGGCATCAGCCGCCACACCGCAAAACCCTTCTTTGAAACCGATTTCTGTACGCGTGGCAGCCGGAGCTCTCGCCGACGCTCCGTTCGATCAGCCCCGCGACGTGAGAGCGCCTGAGGGCTGGACGGTCACGGTCTGGGCGAGGGTCCCGAAAGCCCGGCTCCTGGCCTGGGCGCCGGACGGCAGACTGCTGGTGTCCCGCCCGAAATCGGGTGACGTGATCGCCCTGACGCCGGGGGAGGAGGACACGGCCCCGGCCCAGTCGACCCTGCTCGGCGGCCTGACCCAGCCGCACGGCCTGGCCTTCGACGGCGACACCCTCTACGTGGCCGAAAGCGATCAGCTGACCGCCTACACCTACGCGGACGGCACCGCCACCGGCGAGCGCGTGGTGGCCGGCGACCTGCCCGACGCGAAGAGCCCGGAGCTCGGCGGCGCCTACGCCCACGCGCTGAAGAGCGTCGCGGTCGGCGAGGACAAGTCGCTCTACATCTCGGTCGGCTCGACGGGCAACGTGTCGGTGGAGGACCGCGACGCCACCCCCGAGCGCGCGTCGATTCTGAGGGTGCCGCCGCAAGGAGGAGAGCTTCAGACGTACGCCACGGGGGTCCGCAATGGCACCGGCTTGGCCATCGACCCGGACGGCGGCGTGTGGACCGCGGTGAATCACCGGGACAACGTCGGCTACCCCCATGACGACGACTACGACGGCGACGGCGAGTCCGACCAGGGCGAGGTCATGCAGGAGTACGTCAACGACCACCCGATGGAGCAGCTCGCGAAGCTGACGCCGGGACGCGAGCTGGGCTGGCCGTACTGCAACCCGGACCCGGACCTGAAGGCCGGCGCGTTCGCCTACACGAACCGGCCGTTCGTCAGTGACATCCAGCTGAACCCGGACGGCAGCAAGCTCGACTGCGCGAAGCTGCCCCCGACCGAGCAGGGTTTCGGCGCACATTCGGCGCCGCTGGGGCTGGCGTTCGGCGCGGCGGGTTCGTACGGCGAAGGCGCGCTGGTCGGCGTACACGGATCATGGAACCGCAAGCCGCCGCGCGCCCCCGAAGTCTCCTTCTTCGCCTGGCGTGACGGGACGCTCGGTGAGCAGCAGACCCTGCTCACCGGATTCCAGCTGGAGGACGGCTCCCGCTGGGGCCGCCCGGTCGCCGCCGTAGAGGGCCCGGACAAGGCCCTCTACGTGAGCGACGACTACGCGGGAGCGATCTACCGCGTCACCACGGGCTGATCAGCAGCCCAAACCCTCAGCAACCCAGACCGTCCTTGTACCACTCCGGGACCTCGCCGCCCCCGACCTTGTCGGCGAGATCCCAGACCACCTCGGGGTAGTCGCCCGCGGCGTTCATGTCCTGCAGCACCTTCCACTGGCGGCTGGTCGCCAGCGCGGCAGCGGCCTTCTTCGCCGCGGCGTCGTCGCCGGCCTCGTCGGCGCGCTGGTACTCGCCGATCCAGCCGCAGGTGACCTGTCCCGCGACGAACGCGCCGAACTGGTACGGGTCGTTCGCACCACCCTTCTCCAGCGAGGCGATGTCGAAGCCGGGCGGCAGCGGCACGTCGGCCAGCAGCTTCGGGGCCTCCTCGCGGACGTCACCGGGGGTGATGATCTCGTCGGGCAGCGACTTCAGGAACGTCTCGGCGTCGACCTTCACTACCTTCGGCAGCAGCTCGTCGAACGTCGCCCGGGTCCAGTCGCCGCCCTCCACTCGCAGCTCCACGAAGGTGCCGTCCTGCGGCTTGCGCATCGCCGCGAAGTCGCTCTCGCTGTACGTCACGACGCTCGCCTCGACGCCGGCCAGGGTCGTCCACTCCGGCTTGCTGACCTCCAGCCGGTCGTCGTAGTAGCTCTGGTAGTGCTTGGCGGCGTACCAGTTCATCGACAGGCCCCGGCCGCCGTTCTGGAACGTGATGCTGCCGTCCTCCTGGTCGAACCCGTAGACCGACGTCGGCGTCCAGCCCGGCTCGTCGATGATCAGGCGGGGCAGGTTCTCCGCGGCCTTGAGGTCCAGCTCCCAGCCGTTGACGGCGGGCCCGCCGCCCTCGGCCACGCCCAGCGCGCCGGAATACGGCTCGACCGGCTCACGGCGGGCCACCGTCGCGGCGGTCACCGCGACGGCGAGGACAGCGGCGGCGGCCACCGCCATGGTCAGCCGGCGTGCCAGGGTGCGGCGCAGCGGTACTGCGTCGAGGTGAGGGGTGGACATGATCTCCTCCAGGAGATGCTGTTCCGCCCCATCGAGGCGCGCGACGACGTCAGGCCGGTACGGGTCCGCGTCGTTGAGTCGCTCGTCGCTCATGTGCCCTCCTTCGGGACGGGAACGGTCAGGACGTCGAGTACATGTCCGGGTGATCCACGCTCGTCACCGACGAGTTCGCGCAGTCTTCTGCGGGCCCGCGACAGCCGGGTACGCACCACCGCCGCGTTCTCCCCGATGACCTCGGCGACCTCACGCGGTTCCAGGCCCTCCCACGCGGTCAGCATGAGGATCTCCCGGTCGGTGTCGCCGAGCCGCTTCAGCGCGTCACGGACGGCGAGCCGCTGCGGCACCTCGTGGCCGGGGTCGGCCGACGTCACCGCCGCAAGCCGCTGGCGCAGCCGCTCACCGAGCCGATCCCGCCGGGTGCCGCTGCGGTGGTGGTTGGCCAGGACCCGGCGGGCCACGCCGTAGAGCCAGAGCCGCACCTCGTCGTCGGGTGGCAGGTCGCCGCTGCGCCGCCACGCCACCAGGAACGTCTCGGCGACCACGTCGGAGGCGTCCTCGGGCTGCTCGACGCGGCGCAGCGCGTAGGCGAGCAGCGCCTCGAAGTTGGCGGCGTACAGGCGCCGGAACCGTTCCTCAGAGCTCACGTCTCTTCCATGTCCGGGTGGCGGGCCATCGTGACACTACGATTTCGTGCATGAGCGCCGTTGGCACCACGGAACTGCGGGCCCGCTTCGCACGCCGGCTCTCCGATCTGTACGGGACGGAGGTGCCGGCCTACACCACTCTCGTCGACGAGTGCCACCTCGTGAACCAGCGCGTGCTCGACCGGGACGGCGCCGCCGCCGAGCGGTTCGGGTCGATCAGCCGGGTCACCGCCGAACGCCACGGCGCGATCCGGGTCGGCACACCGCAGGAGCTGGCCCAGGTGGCACGGATCTTCGGGGCGCTCGGCATGCACCCGGTCGGCTTCTACGACCTGCGTGACGCCCACCCGCAGCCGATCCCGGTGATCTCCACGGCGTTCCGGCCGACCGAGCCGGACGAACTGGCCCGCAATCCGTTCCGGGTCTTCACCTCGATGCTCGTCCCCGAGGACCGCCGCTTCTTCGACACCGACCTGGAAGCCCGGCTGCGCACCTTCCTCGCGCACCGACGGCTGTTCCCGGACGAGCTGCTGGTCCTCGCCGACCGCGCCCGGGCCGACAACGAGCTGGCGGAAGCCGACGCGGCCCGGTTCCTCGACCTCGCGGCCGGCGCCTTCGCGCTCTCTCCGGAGCCTGTCGACCGCACCTGGTACGCCGAACTCGAGCGGATCTCCGGAGTCGCCGCCGACATCGGCGGTGTCACCAGCACGCACATCAACCACCTGACGCCGCGCGTGCTCGACATCGACGAGCTCTACACCGGGATGCAGGCCCGGGGCATCGCGATGATCGACGAGATCCAGGGGCCGCCGCGCTGGCACGGCCCGGACGTCCTGCTGCGGCAGACCTCGTTCCGGGCGCTCGCCGAGCCGCGCAGATTCCGGGAGGCAGACGGGTCGATAGGCGAAGGGCGACTGCGGGTGCGGTTCGGTGAGGTGGAGGCACGGGGGATCGCGCTCACGCCGCGCGGCCGTGCCCTCTACGACGATCTGGTCGCGGCTGTCGATCGGCGGGTGGCGGCCGGTGAGGGGTCGCGTCAGGAGATCGGCGCGGAGGTGTGGGCGGCCGGCCTGCCGTCCTCGGAGATCGAGCTGGCTCGCCGGGGGCTGGGGTTCTTCCGCTTCACCGCCGCTCGTCCCGGGCCGATCCCAATTGTGGATCTTGGAACGTTGCTGGACGACGGGTGGCTGACCGCGGAACCGATCGTCTATGAGGACTTCCTGCCCCGGTCGGCCGCCGGGATCTTCGCCTCCAACCTGAGCGACGCGGGCGCGATGGACGCCTCCCAGGGTGGTGCCCCGCGTGACCTGGCCTGGCTGTCCGAGGCGATCGGCCGGACGATCCTGGTGCCCGAGGATATATACGCTTCGCAGCAGGCCGCGTCGCTGCGCGATAGTGGTGCGTCGCTGGGATAGTGGGGCTAGCACTACCATCGATGGGGGTGCTCGCCAGGTCGGCTGAGGGCGGCGCCGCGCATAGCGTCGAGGCATGACAATCGATGCGGCTCTGATTTCGGCTCCGACATTCGCCCGGGTCACCACCGACACCCGATACGTGCTGACCGGATTCCCGATCGCGCTGGCCGGCACGATCGTCTGCGCGGTCGGTTTCTCGCTCGGCGTGGGCCTCGCGGCACTCTGGATCGGCGTACCGATCCTGATCGCCACCATGATGCTGGCCCGCGGCCTCGCGGTGACCGAGCGGTCCCGCATCGCGCCGGTCCTCGGCGTTCCCGAGCGCATCGTCACCTACCGCGGTGCCACCCGCGACAGCGTGATCAGCCGGATGATCGCGGCCGTCACCGACCCGCAGAGCTGGCGCGACCTCGCCCACGCCACACTCCGCGTCATCCCGAGCTCGATCGCCTTCTCGATCGTGGTCTCCTGGTGGGCCGCCGTGATCGGCGGCATCAGCTGGGCCCTGTGGGGCTGGTCCCTCCCGGACGACGGCAAGGAGGTCCCGGAGATGCTCGGTTTCGGCGACGCCTACCTCACCACCGTCACCTTCTACCTGGTCATCGCCGCCGCCTTCGCCGTCACCCTGCCCGCGGTGACTCGCTGGGCGGCCCGGCTGGAGGCCCGCTTCGCCCAGGCCTTGCTGTGACCGTTCACCGCAGCCGGGTTCGTCCCCGCACCAGCCGGGCGATCCGCCGGCCGGATCAGCGATTCTCGCGGGCGGTGCCTCACTTGGCCGCGGCCGTCAGCCGCTGCTGGAGGATCGGTGCGACCAGGCGGCTGAAGGTGGCGCTGAGATGGCTGTCGTCGTTGTACACCAGGACGTTGCCGACGATCACCGGGCAGCTGTCGTCCGTGCACATCCAACGAGACGGGTCGATGACCGTTGCGCCGCTGTCGCGGGCCGCATTGGCGATCGCTTTGCGCCGGTGAAGATCGCCGAAGGCGGCGTCACGGTCTCGATTGCAGGCGCTGACGTCGCTGATGTGGTTGGAGACGCATTCGGGGACGTTGCCGTCGGGCCAAGCCGTATCACTGATGAAGGCGACCTTGCCGGCTTGACGCAGCTGCTCCACGGTCTTCGCCCATGCGTCGGCCCACGCGTCCGCCTGGCTACCGCTGACATCGAGCGCTTCGCTGTGGCTGTTGGAGGAGGTGACGATGAGCGCCGGCTGAAGCGACTTGATGTAGGCGAACGCGGCGGTACGCCAGGCGTCGCATTCCGTGAAGGGGCGATTCATCGCGGGAAGTGTCACCGTCGCCAGTGCGGCGGGGCAGGCTGATTTGGTGACGACAGCCAGACGCCATTTCTGCTTCGTGGCGATCTGTTCCAGTGCGGGGAACCAGTGCCCGGCGTGCGAGTCACCCAGCAGGACCATCGTCCGCTTCGCTTTCCTGTCGCCGTAGAAGCAGGGCTTCTTGACGTCGGTCTCCAGGAACTTCGGGTCGCATCCGTCCGCGTAGATCCGCCCCACGTCCTTGGCGGCATCGCTCACCGTGGGCTTGAGGTTGGCCGGAACCGTATCGTTCTCACTGCTCGTCTCGATCAGCTTGATGAGGTTACGTTCGGCCTCGGATGTCGCGGAGAGAGCGCCGGCTGCGTCAGTGGCGGAGCCGGTGCCGGTCGTACGGGGAAGAATGGATGGCATCAGCAGGCTCAGGCTCGCTACCCCCGCGGATAAGGCGAAGCCGAAGGCGAGTGCGCGGCGGGGGTTACTCCGCAGCCATGGGTTGTTCCGTAGCGGATCCTCGAGTTGCCGGGCCGTCACGACGGCCAGGATCAGCGACAGGCCGGCCAGCGTGACGCCTTCCATGACGTTGATGTCACCGAGCGCGAACGGGCCGACGATCAGTACCGGCCAGTGCCACAGATACCAGGAGTAGGAGAGCTTGCCGATGGCCTGCATCGGAGCGCAGCCGAGTCCTGGTGAAGAGGCGTCGGTGCATCCGGCAATGATGACCATGGCCGTGGCGAGGGCGGGAAGCGCGGCAGCGTACCCGGGGAACGGCGTCGCCTCGGTGTAGAGGACGGCTGAGGCGCCGATGCCGCCCAGGCCGAGCCAGCGCCCGGCCCGGACAGCCGGCGGCCTCAGCCGGGTGAGCAGTGGCGCGGCGATGGCGACGACGCCGCCGAGCGCCAGTTCCCAGGCTCGGGTGTGGATGCCGAAGTAAGCCCAGGGAGCGGACACCCCGGTCTGCCAGACCGACAGCGCGAAGGAGACGCCGATGCCGAGGAGCAGGACGATCAAGACGGCCCGGCGGCGCTGATCCGGGGTGCGGCGCCGGCAGGTCCAGGCGAGCAGAACCAGAAGTGCCGGCCAGAAGAGGTAGAACTGCTCCTCGACGGCCAAGCTCCAGAAATGCTGTAGCGGCGATGGCGCGGCGGTGGCGCCCAGGTAGTCCGTGCCCTCGATCGCCAGCCGATAGTTCATGCCGTAGAACGTCGTGGTCAGAGCGTCGGTGGCGATGCTCCGGACCTGCAAGGGCGGCAGCCAGAGCCAGCAGACGGCCATCGTGCTCACTACCACGAACGAGGCTGCGGGCAGCAGCCGCAGGGATCGGCGGGCGTAGAAGGTCAGCAGTGAGATCTTCCCGGATCGATCGAGCTCCCGGAGCAGGTGTCCGGTGATGAGGAAGCCCGAGATGACGAAGAAGACGTCAACGCCGATGTAACCCCCTTCGATCACCGGTAGGCCTGCGTGGAACAACACGACGATGGTCACCGCAATGGCACGCAGGCCCTCGATGTCCGGGCGGAAGCCCTCGCGGGCAGCGGGTTTGCGAGCGGCGGCCGGTGTGACGGCAGGCGGTGCGGTCTGATTCAGGACGGTCACCATGTCCGGCTCCGCTGGTCGGCCGGCAGGCGTTCGTCAGAAGACGCGGGCGCCGGTGGTCTCGTCTGCAGCTGGTGAGGGATCTGGAACGGTGAAATGATCATGGTCTGCTCGAACTCGGGCTTCGGATTCAAGGCGGAGAGAACCTCGGCCTCGTGACGGGCTGCGGGCGGTGGCGGTGTCGACTTCGGCGCGGTGATGTCCTCGAGCCATCCCACGAGCCAGCAGGCCGCGGCCACGAGCGCGCCGATCAGCACGAACTTCGCCGCGATCGCACCCGGTTCCCCGATGCTCTCGTGCAGGCGAGCCCTGGCGACGATCGCAATGCTGGTGAGGATGGCGAGTTGATGCCAGAGATAGATGGTGACGGCGCGCGAGTTCATCCGGGTGATCAGGCGACCGATCTTGATCTTGTCAAGCCATCCCATCGCCGGATCGAACCGCAGAAGCACGGCGAGGAACGCCAGCGACAGCAGCGCCTGGGCCGGCGGCACCGCCTGCACGCTCGTGCCCGGCTCGACCTTCAGATACATCCAGGTGAAGACGCCGGCCGCGACCAGGCCGGCCAGCGGCAGGGTGGTAGCAGCGCGCAGTCGCTGCAGGCGGCCGCTGGCGTGCCAGAAGCCGGCGATCCAGCACGGGGCATAGGTGCCGAGTTGCATCACCACGTCGGAGAGCCAGTCGGAGAAGGTGAGATGGTTCGACAAGGGGATCAGCGCCAGTGGTGCCACCAGCGTCAAGCGTGGCCAGCGCCGGAAGGCGGCCCAGAGGACCGGGGAGAGCAGCACCAGCCACAGGTAGGTCCGGATGTACCACAGGATGCCGGTGACGGGGACTCCCCAGTCGTTGCTCGGGGGATCCGAGAGCGGGAAGATCCACGCGAAGACGGCCGGCGCGTTGAACGGGCGGTCATCCTCGTCGGTCCAGCCCATGATCAGCATGACCGGGATCAGCACCGCCGCGAGCATCCAGAGCGCGGGCATCAGCCGCTTGAAGCGATTCCAGATGGTGATCTCGGGCCGGTCGCCGGTCTTCGCCATGGACCGGGCCATCAGCGTGCCCGCGAGGCCGAACATGATGCCCATCGACGGGAAGATCATGCCTAGCCACGCGAATCCGGTGGCGTGGAAGACGACGACACGGATGATGGCGACGACCCGCAGCGTATCGAGGTAGCGGCTGCGGCCGGCTTGCTGCGATGCCACGGCGAGCATCGCCTTCTTGTCGTTGCGGGTCTGCCACGAGTGATGCCGCACGTTCAGGAGAGCGACGAGCACCGCCGGGCCGACGACCACGAGCTGGAACAGGTAGAGCACCGGGGTGAGGAACAACCAGGTGAGTATCCGTTCGCCGATGCCCACGCCCTTGCGTTCCAGCACGTAGCAGAAGGTCTGGGTGTAGAGGAAGGCGACCCACAGTCCGGCGCCTGCCCAGGGCACCTCCCACTGTGCGAACGGGAACACCATCAGCGCCGTCAGAACGAACAGGGGCGCCAGGCACATGAAGGCGAAGTCGACCGTCCTCATCCACCAGGACCAGCCGCTGAGATAGCGGATGTCGAGCACCGTGCACCGGTAGTAGTCGCGGGCCCAGCGGATGCGCTGGCGGAACAGGTCGGCCGCGTTGTCCGGCACATCGGTGTAGACGTAGGCGTCGGGAACCGCTTCGGTCCGTCCACGACGTTGCGCGAAGTGCGTCAGGTGCCTGTCGTCGGCGACGCCTCGCGAGAGGTACTCGGTGAGGTTGTCCATGACCACTGCGGAGCGCCAGACGGCAAGGGCGCCGGAAGCGGTGAAGATGTCACCGGTGGCGGACAGCCCGTTGCGGACGACGAGGCAGCTGTGGACGTAGTGCAGGTCGGTCACTCGGGTGATCATGTTCCGGGCGCGGTTCAGGGCGTAGACGACGCCGGTGACGCCCATGATGCGCGGGTCGGAGAAGGGCCGGAGGCACCGCTCGATGGCCTGCCGATCCACCACCGAGTCGCTGTCCACGGTGACGACGAAGTCGAAGTGCTGCAGCTCCGCCTTCAACGCCGTCGCCTGCGCGTGGTGTTTGCCCCCGTTCTCCCGCTTGTGCCACACCACGCGAGGGTGCGAGAACGGTGGCAACGGACTTGCTGAGCCGTCGTCCACGACGTGGATGACGTCGGGCACCACCGTGCCGTTGAGCAGACTGCGGATCGCCCCGTGCAGGAGATCGGGCTTCTCGTTGTACGCCGGCACCACCGCGATCACACGGCCCTCCGGCAGCGGCCGCCTCCGTAGCGGGCGGAAGGCTCCCGCGACGACGAAGCCGAGGAAGTGAAGAAGCACGACGAAGGAGAAGATCCGGTCCGGGCTATGAAGTCCGACAGCTTCGACGTAGAGGTACGGGATGGTGAGAGCCAGCCCCACTGAGCCGATGCTCAGCACGCGCTTAATCGGCACGGCGGGTCCCCCGGTATCCCGTCGATCGAACCACCCGCGGGGGTTCCTGCGCGGTCACCTGGGCACGATCGCCGCGCGACTTCAGGCGAAACAGCGCCAGCCCCCCGATGACCGCGAGGAACGCCATCGCCGTCGCCTTGAGCACGTACGACGGTGCGAAGATGGCGACGATCGCCGCTAACGGCAGTACCGACTGCCCGGATACGTCCACGCTTGCCCCTCATGATTTCTCGGTCGCTCGTTACGAACCGCCTCCGTGTCACGTTGGGCACCACGGCGAGGCCGGCCGCGACAAACTCTGCCGTCTAGCAACGCGGACGAATATGCTCAGAACGTCTCGACAGCCGCGATAAAGTATGAAGGTAGTGAACCGGTTGAATTACCCCGATGTGGTGAACCGAAAGGCACACCATCGGTCCCACCAGGAGGAATCACCAGCCGGGTGAGCGAGGCCCGTCGCGCGACGGAACCACGATCGTTCACGTATTCGCTGAATAGCAGAGAATTGCTCACGGTGACAGCCGCCGGGTCCCGCCTCGCGATGGCGAAGCGGGACCCGGGACGGGGCTGGGTGTCAGCAACCGACGAGGATGCCGTCGATGTCGTTGGTGTTGTAGTTGCCGCGCTGGCCGACCGGCATCCAGCCGTGGACGTCGAACGAGGTGCCCCTGCCCGTGTAGACGAACACCTTCGAGCTGCCGCGGTTGTAGATCGACGAGATCCGGTTGTCCCACCCGGAGCCCGCCAGGTCGTAGTAGTCGCAGCCGTGATCCGCGTAGATGAATGCGCCGGTGCCGTTGAGGCCGTCGAAGTAGCAGGAGTAACCGGCCGGGCAGTCCTCATACCCTGCGGCGGCCCTCGAACTCATCCTCAGCCCGGTCGGGTCCGCCGCCGCGGCCGGCGCGGTGGACAGGGCGACCGCCAGCACACTGGCACAGGCGACGAGCGTCAACATGATCCGTTTCATTGTTGCTCCTTTTCTCCGTCGTCATCGATCCTTGCCGTCGTGCTTTCGCAGTGTTTTCAGTCGTGGTGTTCGCGTCAACGAAGTGCGGTTTTCCGTACGGCCGAAGTTCGGTATTCCGCCCTTTCCTTGGATCTTGCGGTATCGCGCACGGATGCCAGGCGAATCGGACACTCCTGGATGTGGGTGGCGCCGCCGTGGTTGCATCGAGGGGGACCGATGCGGGGTAGGTCAGGAGGTAGAGATGTCCGGCGTTCCGGTACGGCAGTCGTCGATGACGATCGGGGCGGCGGTGCCGTCTTTGGTCCGGTGGAGACTCTCCAGCGACGCCGATCTGGTGTTTCGCACCCTCGCGACGATGGGGGCGCACCACGCGCGGGAACTGGCGCGGGAGCTGGGCCTGCCGTGCCGGCGCGTCGACGGGGCGCTGGCCGAGCTGCGCACGGCCGGAGCCGCGACACCCCGGCCGTCCGGCAACCGGCACGGGCCGATCTGGCAGGCCCGCCCGCCGGTCGAGGTGGTCGCGACGCTGCAGCGCCGGCAACTACGGCTGGTCGATCAGGACGAACAGGTACGCAGCCATCACGCCGCGGTGACAGCGGTCGCGGACCGGCAGGCCGTGATAGGCGACGGCGTCCGCTACCTGCCGACCCGGGTTCTCACCCGCCGGCGGCTGGCCGAACTGATGGACGCCGAACGCAGCGAGCACCTGGTCATCAATACCGAGCAGTCGTTCGACGCGGCGTCGGCCAAGGCCGGGGCCCCGCTCGGGCGGCGGGTCGTCGAACGAGGTGTCCGCATCCGGGCGCTCGGCCTGCCGCCCGCCGACCAGGACCTGCACGTCGACGCCGAACTGTTCGATCAGCCGTTCTTCAGCTATCGGGAAGCGCCGGCGATGCCGATGAAGCTGCTGGTGATCGACCGGCGGATCGCACTGTTCCCGGCCGACCCGGCCGACCTGGAACGCGGATACCTGGAGATCAGCCAGCCGGGCGTGGTCCGCGGGCTGGTGCTGCTCTTCGAACACCATTGGGCGAACGCCACCGACCCCAGGGAGCACGGCGTGCAGGACATCGTTCTCACCGACCGCGAACGCGAGCTGATCGCTCTGCTCGCCCGCGGTCACACCGACGTCAGCGCGGCGGCGCAGATGCGTGTCAGCGCGCGCTTGATCACCAAGATGATGCGGGCCCTGATGGACCGCGCCGGCGTGGAGAACCGCTTCCAGTTGGGCCTGGCCCTGGGCGCCGCCCGGCACATGCCGTCCCCGGCCGTAGCCGAGAAGGAGGAGCAATGAGACGGCTTCACCTCAGCCTCGTCATCCTGGCCCTGGTCCTTCTCATGCCGGGCCGGGCGCACGCCGCGTCCTCCTGGCCGCCGGTGTCGGTCTGCACGGAGGTCGAGTTCACGGGCGGCAGCGTGCAGCGGAGCCCGATGCAAGACAGTTACGTCATCACGGGCTACGTCCGCGCCTGCCCGGGTGCGGATGATCCGCAGGCGCGCTGGACCGTCGCCCGGTACGAGACCGGCGGGCTCGGCGTGGTGTCTCGCCAGATGCCCTACGGCGTACCGGGCGAACGGGGATACCGCTTCCTCTACAAGAGGTACGCCGCCGCCGGCACCTGGGCTGCCTGCGTCGTCAACGACGTGCGACCCACCGAAGCCGATCCACTGCTCGGCACCGCGAACCGCGTCGCCTGCGTCGGCCCGGACCCCGACCCGCCGCCGTCGGACTATCCCGTGCTCAGTACGCCACTCGTGCCCATTTCCATCGATGATCCACGCTTCGATGGTGTGCTGGTGGTCGGCGAGACCGCCGCACCCCGACCGGTCTGCAGCGGCTGCGTATAGACGGCTGCTCGGCGGCGTCGTGCTCCGGTGAACGACGCCCGGGTCAGGTGGCCGGAATGATCCGGCGCGTCTCGTAGGCCCACATCGCTATCTCCACCCGGTTGCGGGCGCCGAGCTTGGACATCAGGCTCGCCAGGTGCGTCTTCACGGTGCTGAGGCTGATGTAGAGGGTGTCGGCGATCTCGGTGTTGGTCAGTCCGCGGGCCACCGCGAGCAGCACCTCGTCCTCGCGGGCGGTGATCGGGCTGATCGGCTGGACGGCGGGCCGTCCGGTCGGCACGTCCGCGAACGTCTGCAGCAGGCGGACGGTGACGCTCGGAGCGATCAGCGCGTCGCCGGCGGCGGCTGAGCGGACCGCCTGGACCAGCAGGTCCGGCCCGGCGTCCTTGAGCAGGAAACCGCGGGCGCCGGCGCGCAGCGCGCCGTAGACGTACTCGTCGAGGTCGAACGTGGTGATCACGACGACGACCATCGGATCGGGTACGCCGGGACCGGCCAGCTGACGGGTGGCTTCCAGCCCGTCGAGCTCGGGCATCCGGATGTCGAACAGGCAGACGTCGGGGCGCAGATCGCGGGCCAGGCGTACGGCCTCGCGCCCGTCGGACGCCTCGCCGATGACCTCGACGTCGGGTTGAGCGTCGAGCATGACCCGCAGGCCGGTGCGGATGACGGCCTGGTCGTCAGCGATGAGTACGCGAATGGGCACGGCCGTCCGTCCTTCCCCTGGGCAGCTCGGCCTCGACCCGCCAGCCCCGGTCGGCTCCCGGGCCGGCTCGCAGCCGACCGCCGAGCAGGCCGGCGCGCTCGCGCAGCCCGGTCAGACCGTATCCGGCGCGGCTCCGGCCGGCACGGGCACCGTCGTCGGCGACGGTGACGCGGACCCGCTGGGAGTCGCCGACGACCCGGACCACGACCTCGGTGGCGTCGACCGCGTGGCGCATCGCGTTGGTCACCGACTCCTGCACGATGCGGTAGACCGCGGCGTCCACGGCCGGCGACAGCGCGGCCAGCTCGCCGTCGAGATCCAGATCGACGCGCAGGTGGCCGGCGTGGGAACGCAGCAGCCGGTAGAGGTCGCCGACGCCGGCCTGCGGAGCGAGGTCGGCGCCGGCCGTCCGCCTGTCGCGCAGGGCGGCGACCATGGCACGCATCTCCTCCAGGGTGCGGGCGCCCTCCTCCTCGACTCCTTCGAGGGCCTCGACGGCGGCGCCCGGGTCCGTGGCGGCGACGACCCGGCCGGCCTGGGCGCGGATCACCATGGCGGAGACGTGGTGGGCGACCGTGTCGTGCAGCTCCCGGGCGATCCGTTCGCGTTCGACGGATCGGGCCCGTTCCAGCTGCCGTTCGCGGGCGGTGTCCCAGAACCGTACGGACGCCCCGATCACCGCGGGCATGGACAGGAAGACGAAGCCGCCGATCTGGTCGCCGACCGGGACGTCGTCGGTGGTCACGGACAGTACGAAGGTGACCAGGATCAGCGCACCGCCCAGGACGATCTCGCGTCCCGACCCCCAGCGCGGCAGCGCGTAGACCAGGGTGATCACGACCAGGCTGGAGTACAGCCCGACCGGTTCCGGCGCGGCGAAGACCACCGATGACACCTGCAGCACGATGATCGAGCCGAAGCCGGCGGCCGCCACCGCCAGCGGATGGGTCCGCCGCCGCAGGGTGAGCACTGCCAGCCACACCGCTTCCGTCACGGCCACCGGCAGCCAGACGACATCGGTACGCAGCGCGGCCTCCAGCACCACGCCGGAGAGGACCGTGGCGAGAAGGACCCAGTCGCGCCACACCCGTGCCGGGGCGCCGGGTGGCCGCGGTTCGGTCCAGAAGGCTCGCAGGTCGTCTCGCAGCACGTTTCTCAGCCTAGGGATCGACCGGGATCGCGCATCGGCCGAAAGAACGGTGCGCTGCTCGGCTCGGGGACCGACGAATCGGCGGCTCAGGGGCCGATCCCGCGGGACGGCATCGCGACGACCCTCGTCATCGACGCTGTGCCGACCCGCGAAGACGACTTGGAGAATCCGATGCTTGCCCGAACCCTCTTCCGGCTGGGTGCCGGCGCCGCACGCCGGCCATGGCGGGTGATCGCGCTGTGGCTGCTGACCGCGGCGATCGCCGTTGTGGCCGCGGCTGCCTCCGGCGGTAAGACCGCCGACTCGATGACCGCGCCCGGACTCGACTCCGGCTACGCCGCGGAGCTGCTCGAACGCGCGGGAACCGGTCAGCAGGGCATGACCGCCCAGGTGGTCGTCACCCCGGACGAGGCCGGGGCGACGTTTCTCGCCAACGGCGTAGCCCGTACCGCTCTGGTGCGTTTGCAGACCGAGGTACGCGCCCTGCCGCACGTGCTGTCGACCAGCGACGCCGAGGCCGGGGGCCTGATCTCCGCGGACGGGCGGATCGCGGTGATCCGGGTGCAGTACCCGGAGCAGAGCGAGCTGTCGGGCGCCGACCTGGACGCTCTGGTCGAGCTCGGCGACCGGATGCGCGGCGAGTTGCCGCTGCGCATCGAGATGGGCGGGGACCTGTTCTACGCCTTCTCCGACGCGGGCGCCGGGATCGGCGAGCTGGTCGGCCTGCTCGCGGCCGCGACAATCCTGTTCCTGGCGTTCGGTTCGCTGATCGCCGCGGCGCTGCCGATCGGCATGGCGCTGTTCGGGCTGACCGTCGGCGTCAGCCTCATGACGGTGCTCGCGTCGGTGACCGAGATTCCGACCTTCGGGCCGGTGCTGGGCAGCATGGTGGGGCTCGGGGTCGGTATCGACTACGCGTTGTTCGTGCTGGCCCGGCACCGCGAGTACCTGGGCGGCGGCGTCGACCCGCACGAGGCGGCCGGGCGGGCGGTGGCCACCGCCGGGCGGCCGGTGCTGTTCGCCGGGGCGACCGTCGTCGTGTCGATCCTCGGCATGGCGGCCGCGAACGTGCCGTTCATGACGATGGGCGGTATCGCCGTCTCCCTCGTGGTCGCGATCATGGTGGTCGCGTCGGTGACGCTGCTGCCTGCCTTCCTCGGGGTCACCGGGCGCCGGCTGACCAGGGTCCACCGGTTCGCCCGCCGGTCCGGTGCGGGCGGCGGGGGATGGCAACGCTGGATCCGGCACGTCAACCGGCATCCGGTGCCGTACGCGGCCGGGGCGGCCGGGCTGCTGGTGCTCGCCACCCTGCCGGTGTTCAGCCTGCGGGTCGGCCTGCCCGACGACGGGTCACAGCCGACGAGCCGCACCGAGCGCCGCGCGTACGACCTGGTCGCCGAAGGATTCGGGCCGGGGGCGAACGGGCCGCTCGTCATCGCCGTGGACGCCGCCGCTGACCCGGGTGTGGTGGGCCGGCTGGCCACGGCCGTCGCCGCGGATCCCGGTGTCGCCTCGGTCATGCCGGCCCGGGTCGATCGGGCCACCGGCATCGCGAGCCTGGTGGTCATCCCGGCCACCGGACCTCAGGAGAAGGCCACCACCGACACCGTCGCCCGGCTGCGCGCCGACGTGCTGCCCGGTGCTGTCGGTCAGGGACCGGCGAGAGCCCACGTCGGCGGTGGGGCGGCCGGCCTGTCGGACGTGGGGGAGCGGACCAGTGAGCGTCTGCCCCTGTTCATCGGCGCGGTGCTGGCGCTGTCGTTCGTACTGCTGCTCCTGGTCTTCCGATCGGTGCTGGTGCCGCTGAAAGCGGTCCTGCTGAACCTGTTGAGCATCGGCGCGACGTACGGCCTGATGGTCGCGGTGTTCCAGTGGGGGTGGGGTGCGTCGCTGATCGGGCTGGAGTCCACGGTGCCGATCGTGTCGTTCATCCCGATGTTCCTGTTCGCGATCCTGTTCGGACTGTCGATGGACTACGAGGTTTTCCTGCTGTCCCGGGTCCGCGAGGAGTATCTGCGCACCGGCGACAACGCGACGGCGATCGTGCGGGGCATCGCGAGCAGCGCCCGGGTCATCACCTCGGCCGCGCTGATCATGGTTGCGGTGTTCCTGTCCTTCGCCGTCGCGAGCGACCCGTCGACCAAGATGTTCGGCTTCGGCCTGGCCACCGCGATCTTCGTGGACGCCACGCTGGTCCGCATGGTGCTGGTCCCGGCGACCATGACCCTGCTGGGCCGGGCCAACTGGTGGATGCCGTCCTGGCTGGACCGGCTGCTGCCGCGCAGCCCGGACAGCGGCGAGGTGGACGGCCTCGCCCCGGAAGCAGACCCGGCCCTCGCCGCGGTGCGCTGATCCCGCTCCTCGCTCAGCTCACGGTGACGCTGATGGTGTGCCAGCCGGTCGCGCCGTCGGGGAACGGGGTCGCGCGGGTCTCCGGCTGGACCGCGCCGCTGCGGTCGGTGGCGCGCACGGCCAGGGAGTGCGGGCCGCTGGTCGCCGGCCAGCTGAACCGCCACTGCGTCCACGTGTCGATCGAGGCGGTGGGCAGCAGCTCGGCCGGTTTCCAGGGGCCGCCGTCGACGCTGATCTCGACGGCTCGGATGCCGCGCCGCTGCGCCCAGGCGACACCGGCCACGGTCACCGTTCCGGCCGGGATCCGGGCGAATGGTTTCGGCTTGTCGATCCGCGACGCGGTCTTCACCGTTCCCTCGGCGCCCCAGCCACGCTCGACCCAGTACGCGTCGAAGCGACCGAAGGTGGTCAGCTCGAGCTCGGTCACCCACTTGCAGGCGCCCGCGTATCCGTACAGGCCAGGGGTCAGCATCCGCACCGGGAAGCCGTGCTCGAGCGGCAACGGTTCACCGTTCATTCCCACGGCGAGCATCGTGTCCCGGCCGTCGAGCGCGGTCGCCACCGGCGTGCCGATCGTCATTCCCTCGACCGAGCGGGCCACGATCTGGTCGGCTCCGCTCCGCACGCCGGCCTCCTTCAGCAGCGCCGCGAGGGGCACCCCGAGCCACCGCGCGGTGCCGATGTAGGGGCCTCCGACCTCGTTGGACACGCAGTTGAGGGTGATGTCGCGCTCGATCAGCGGACGGCGCAGCAGGTCGGCCAGCGACAGTTCGATCTCCCGGTCGACCATGCCGTGGATCTTCAGCCGCCATGCCGACGGATCGATGCGCGGCACGGTGAGGGCGGTGTCCACGCGGTAGAAGCCCGCGTTGGGCGTGGTGAAGCCCGCTGCGATCCCGTTCGGCAGCGGTCTCGCCGGGTCGGCGGCGGCCGGGAGCCGGATCGCCTGCCGGGACGCTCCGGCCGCGTTCTCTCGCCGGCCGGAGACCGCCAGACCCGCGACCTCCGCCACACCGGCCCCGGCCGCCAGCATCGACAGGCGAAGAACCAACCGACGATCAACCCCGCCTTCCTGTACGTCGCTCGCAGCGCTCGGCCGGTCGTGCAGCAACCACCACAACGCCAGCCCGGCCAGTGCCGCCCCGAAAACGGCCGGGACCGCGTCCAGCACGGTCCCGGCCGGTCGTGACAGTGCGGCGACCGCACCCGCCACCCCGAGCACCGCGGTGCCCACCGGTGTCGCGGACCTCCACTTCGTCGCCGTGATCCCGATGGCCGTGGCGAACAGGATCAGCACGACGACGATCACACTGAGCAGAACCGGCTTGTCGTGGGTGCCCCACTCCCGTACCGCGAATTCTTTGATCGGCGTGGGGGTGGCGTCGATGACCGCGCCACCCACCGCGACCAGCGGGCTCGAACCGGGCCGGACCGCGGCCGCGAGCAGTTCCGCGGCCGCGATCCCGGTGCCCGCCGCGACGATCCCGCTGATCGCCCCGCGCAGCGTGGTCCTCATCAGCTCTTCGGCATCAGGACGGAGTCGATGATGTAGACGTTGGCGTTCGCGGTCTGCACGTTGCCGCAGACCACCGACGCGCTGTCGGCGCCGACCGTGAAGTCCTCGCCGCCGCCGGTGACGGTCAGGTCCTCACCCTGCAGCGTCTCGTGGGTGCCGGCCAGATCGGCCGGGGTGAGCTTGCCCGGCACGACGTGGTAGGTGAGGATGCTGGTCAGCGTCTTCTTGTCGGCCAGCACCTTGTCCAAGGTCGCCTTCGGCAGCTTGGCGAACGCGTCGTTCGTCGGCGCGAACACCGTGATCCCGTCGGCCGAGTTCAGCGAGTCGACCAGGCCGGCCTTCTTCACCGCGGTGACCAGTGTGGACAGCAGCGGGTTTCCGGACGCGGCGGTGGCCACCGGCACCTTGCCCATCGCCTCGAAGCTGCCCGCGTCCGCCGGGTCGGTCGGCACCGCCGCGCAGCCCGGACCGAAGTTCACCATGTCGGTGCTCATGCTCGGGGCCATGCTGGGCGCCGCCGAAGTCATCGGCGCCGCAGCCGTCGTCCCGCCGCTGGTGCTGTCGTCGGAGTCACTGCCGCAGGCGGACAGGGAGATCGCGAACAGGGTGGCGGCGGCCAGGGCGGTGAACTTCGTTGCGCGCATCGTTTTGCTCCTCTTTATCGGTACTTACACCGATGATTCGGAGCGGACCGTGCTGCGGATTGGTGGAATCTCAGATTGTTTTCACGCCGGCCACCATCACCGTCGGTGCGGCCGATCCGCCGGGCGGTTCCACGGAGACGCCGACCACGGAGGCCGACGCCATACCGTGCACCACCGTGACGACCGTCGTCTGGCCGGAGGCGAGCACCCCTTCCGACACCGGCTCTCCGGAGCGAACCGTCCACAGCTGGAAGACCTGACCGTTCGCCGGCGGGGCATCCGCAGCCATCATGATCACCCCGGAGTCCCGCATCCGGGAGTACGCCACCGTGACCTTGCCGCCGCTGCTCAGCGACTGATCACGCAACACCACATCGGGGGCGCCCAGAACCTCCTGGACCTGTGCCTCCCGGACGCGGGCGGCTTCGGCGACAGTCCGTTCCTCTAGTACGCGCTGCTCTTGAACCGTGAAGACGGCCGTGCCCGTGCCGACGGCAGCGACCACCGCAGCGGCCGCGGCGACCCACCGCGACCGGAAGCCGCGCCGTGCGCGCCGCGGGGTCTGTACCGGCACCTGCCGTGTCGTCGCGACCGAGGCCAGGACGTTGTCACGCAGCCGCGGCGGAGGCACCGACCAGGTGCCGTCGGCCAGGCGCGCAGCGGCCTGCGCGAACTCGGCGGCCTCGACCCGGCACGGCGCACACTCGCGCAGGTGCCGATCGACGGCGGCCCGTTCGAGATCGTCGACCGCGTCCAGCGCATATGCGCCGGTCAGTGAGTGAATGTCCGCGCTCATGCCGTCGCCTCCACACCCAAGCAGTCCCGCAACCGGATCAAACCGTCCCGCATCCGCGTCTTCACCGTGCCCAGCGGCGTCTTCAACAGCTCCGCGACCTGCGGATAGGAATGGCCCTGGTAGTACGCCATCGTGACCACCTGCCGCTGCAGATCGGTCAGATCGTCGAGGCAGTGACGCACCTGCCGGCGCTCCAGCCGCCCGGCCACCTCATCGGCCACCTGGTCATACGGCGTATCCAGTGACGCCGCCCCGGCCCGGACGGTCCGGTCGGCCGCCGCCTGCTCGGCACGGACCCGGTCGACCGCCCGCCGATGCGCGATCGTGAACACCCACGACGTCGCCGACCCCGCGGCCGGGTCGAACCGGGCCGCCGTACGCCACACCTCCACCAGGGCCTCCTGCGCCACCTCTTCGGCCTGCGCCGGATCGCGCAGTACACGCCGGATCAGCCCGTACACCCGTGGCGCCACCAGGTCGTACAGCCGGGCAAAGGCCTGCTCGTCGCCGTGACCGACCGCCCGTAACAGTTCGCTCGCATCCGCGCGTCCCGCCGGATCCGGGCCGGGCACCGGGCTCAGATGCTGCGCCCGGCGGCTCGTGCCGTGCTCCGCCATCAACAAACCACCCCTAGGTCACGCTCGATACTGACGCGGTGATTCGGAGCCGAAGCATCACCGGATGGGTCTGACCACCGAAAACTTCGGTTGCCTTCGTAGGCGCGAGGCCGGGCGCCCACCGCGTCCATGCCGGCTACCGAACCGCTCTTCTGACACCTGTCGCGGCGTGGCGAACGCTTCAGGCCGTCTGCGAGCGGCGCCGACAGTCCGGTGTCGGAGGCTCTCCCCCTTCGTGGCGCTCGTCGGGTCGACGGCGCGCACGTATCGGGTGGCGACCATCCTGTGACGCGGATCCCGTACCTGATGACCCGTGCCGTCATTTCTACGCTCGGCCCACCCGACCCGGACGGCTGGACGACGGTGACCCTGCCGTCAAGCATGCCCACGCCGAGTTGCTGGAGCCCCACTCTGCGCGCTCTGATGCGGGAGAGCGCGCGGGCGATGGTGGCGCTGTACGACCCCGTTTTGAGGTGGGCGGGAGCGGCTTGCTAAGTTATCTCCGCAAGTCCGGGTGGCGGAATGGCAGACGCGCTAGCTTGAGGTGCTAGTGCCCTTTATCGGGCGTGGGGGTTCAAGTCCCCCCTCGGACACGTTAAAACCCACGCAGGTCATTCACGTTTTTCGTGGAGCCTGCGGGGGTTTCTTTGGTTTCGGCCTTCCTGAGTGCCCAGGTCCGGCTTGCTGGCGGCCGGCGACGCGGCCACGGCTGGTTCGTCACCGTCGGTGCGGCAGGGCTGGTTGACTCTCGAGATGGTCTTCCACCTCGGCGTGTGCGTCGTGCGTTGAAGGTGTTTTCTGCTTGAGGATCTCGGGCTCGGTGAAAGAGTTTCTGGACCGGCATCATGGTCGCCGTTTCGATGGTGAGGGTGTCCGACCCACAGACGAATACCGCCTCACGCGCCCGCAGATATGACGCCGGGTCCTCGGCGTCGTCGAGGTGGGCGAGGTGAGGTCTTGGGTGAGGCGGGCTTCGGCCCGGTACACCCGCCGTCCGTAGATTCCGCGGACGAGCAGCCCGGTCAACGCGTACCGGAGCGCCTGGTCGGCGGTGATCTGCTGCGCGGTCGCGTTGCTGGCCGATCATTGAGAAGGGTCTTGACGCGCAACATGTTTGTTACAAAACTGTCCGGCAATCGGCGGCGGTTGAGGGAGCAGCGAGTTGGCGATCGTGATCGTGGGGGCCGGGATCGGTGACATCGCCGTCGATGAGCGCGGCGATGAGCTGAAGCCGCTCGGTGTCGGGCTCAACCTGCTGCCGCACGCTGTTCGTGAGCTCACCGAACTGGATCGGGGCGAGCGGATCGAAGGGCTGGGCGCCGCGCCCGGCACACTCGCCTACCACAACCGGCACGGTCAGCTGATCTGGAATGAGCCGTGCGGGCGGGACGCGGGCTACCAGTGGCCGCAGGCGTCGGTGCACCGCGGGCGGCTCCAGACGGAGTTGCTCGCCGCGCGGTGAGCGACGTGGACGCGGCCCGGCTCGCCGCGGTGATCTCGCCGCTGCGCCGCACGCTGCTCGCCGCCGCCCGGGCCGCCGAGAACCTGCCGGAGATCCCGGACGCGCAGATCGAGATCATCCGGGCGCTGCCCCGGGGGGCCGTGGCCGGGCCCGGTGAGCTCGCCGACCGGCTCGGCCTGAGCCGTCCCACGGTCAGCAACCTGCTCACCACGATGGAGGCGGCCGGGCTGGTCGAACGCCGCCCGCACCCCGGCAACCGCCGCCACGTCGAGGTCCTCGCCACCGCGAAGGCCCTCGACCTGTTCGGCCGCTTCGACCTCGCCAGCGGCGATCTGGTCGCCGCCGCCACGGCCACCCTCGACCCGGCCGACCGGGCGGCGCTCGCCGCTGCGGTTCCCGCACTGGAGCGCCTGCGCGAAGCCCTCACCCTTCTCAAGGAGACCTCATGAGCACGCTGCGACAGCGCTTCTCCCGATGGGTGCAGGCGCGGACCCTGCCGGGCCTCCCACCCGGCCCGTACGACATCAGCGTCGTCAAGAACCTGCGGGTGCCGATGGACGACGGCGTCGAACTGCTCGCCGATCTCATCACCCCGGTCGGCGAGACCGATCCGCGGCTGCCGACGGTCGTCATCCGGGGTCCGTACGGTCGCAGCGGCCCGGTGGCGGGCCAAGCCCGCGCCCTCGCCCGGGAGGGTTTCCCCGTGCTGTTCCAGAGCTGCCGCGGCACCTGGGGATCGGACGGCGTCTTCACCCCGCAGGTCGACGAGCAGCGCGACGGCCTCGCCACCCACCGCTGGGTGCGGGAGCAGCAGTGGTTCACCGGCAAGATCGCCACCTACGGTCCCAGCTACATGGGATACACCCAGTGGGCCGTCGCAGGAGAGCAGGACGCGCTCTGCCTGCTCGTGACGATGCCCGACTTCGGTGCCATCACCTGGGACAACGGTGCCTTCGCGCTGCGCAACGCCCTCGGCTGGACGCAGATGATGGACCGGATGATCCGCCGCAAGCTGCTCGCGCTCGGTCTTGCCATGCTGCGACCCGATCCTCGGCTGGGGCGGGCGTTCGACGTGCTGCCGCTCAGCGCCGGCGACACCGCCGCGACCGGCCGGGCCGTGCACTGGTACCAGGACTGGGTCGGCCACGAACGCCTCACCGAGGAGTACTGGACGAGCCAGTCGCACACCGCCGCCGTTCCCGGTGTCACCGCGCCGGTTTACATGATCACCGGCTGGTACGACATCTTCCTGCCCTGGCAGCTGCGCAACCACGCCCAGCTCGCCGCCGCCGGCCGCCCGCCGCGGCTGACCGTCGGGCCGTGGGGGCACACCTCCCGCGGCATGGGCGCGCCGGCCGTCGGCGAGGCCGTGGCGTTCCTCAAGGAACGATTCGCCGGCGTCGCTAGCGAGCGGCCCGCGCTCGTCCGCGCCTATCGCACCGGTGCCGAGCAGTGGCACGACCTGCCGTCCTGGCCTCCGCCCGGCACGACGACCGCGTCCTGGAACCTGCACGCCACCGGCGGATTCTCCCCGCAGCCGGCGGCCGGGGGAGTGACCACGTACGTCTACGACCCGGCCGACCCCACCCCGGCCCTCGGCGGACCGAGCCTGCTGCCCGACTCCGGGCCCGTCGACAACGCCGGCCACGAGAGCCGCGCCGACGTCGTCGTCTTCCGCGGTGACGTCCTCACCGAACCGGTCACCGTCGCCGGCGAGCCGGTGGCCCGGATCCGGTTCCGCTCGTCGCAGCCCAGCGCCGACGTCTTCGTCCGCATCTGCGACGTGCACCCCGACGGCCGATCGATGACCGTCTGCGACGGCATCCGCCGCATCGGCGGCATCGCGGACACCGGGCCCGAACCCGGCGAGGACGGGTTCCGCGACGTCGGCGTGCCGCTCTGGCCCACCTTCCACGAGTTCGCCGCCGGGCACCGCATCAGTGTGCAGATCAGCTCCGGCGCCCACCCGAGGTACGCCCGCAACCCGGGCTCCGGCGAGCCCGCCGCCGAGGCCGCGACCCTGCACCGCGCCACCCAGGAGATCTCCCACGACGAGCTCCGGCCCTCTCGCCTCGACCTTCCGGTCTGGCCCGCGTGAGCGCCTTGGCCGTTTCCGGCCTGCAGGCCGCGTTCGAGGTGGAGGCCGAGCTCGGGCCGCTGGAGGACCACGGTGTCACCCGGGCCGGGCACCGCCGGCGGCGGGCACGTCCACATCCGTACCTCCGGGGTTCGCAGCGGCAGCCCGCGGATCCTCGAAGCCCTGCTGCGCGGTGACCCGGTCGACGCGTCCGAGTACTACTTCCGGCTCGGGGTGCGGCTCGAGACCTCTGCGCCGGAGCTGGCCGTGCTGGAGCAGTCCATCTTCGTCGCGTCCGCCGTCCGCGACGCCGACCGGGTCCGCTACACCGCCTATCGGGTCACGTGACTCGGGGCTGGTTCGGTGCGTGCAGCGAACCAGCGGTCGTGCAGCCGGCGCAGCGGGGCCGGTGCCCACCAGTTCCGGTCGCCGAGCAGGCTCATGACGGCGGGCAGGAGCAGGCCGCGCACGACCGTGACGTCGAGCAGCAGCGCCACCGTCATGGCGAAACCGATCTCCTTGACCGCGATCAGATCGCCGAGCAGGAAGCCGAGGAACACCACGCCGATGCACAGGGCGGCGGCGGTGACCACCGAGCCGGACTTCTCGATGCCGGCGCGGACCGCCGCCCGCTCGCCCTGGCCGCGCCCCCGCTCCTCGGTGATCCGGGCGAGCAGGAACACCTCGTAGTCCATCGACAGCCCGAACACGAACACGAACAGCAGGACCGGGGTGGTGACGTCGATCGCGCCCCACGAGTCGAAGCCGAGCAGCGTGTCGCCGGCGCCCCACTGGAACACGACGACCAGCGTGCCGAGCGTGGCGAGCAGGACCAGCGCGTTCATCAGCAGTGCCTTGACCGGGATCACCAGCGAGCCGGTCAGCACGAACAGCAGCACCACGGTGGGCAGCAGCACGATCAGCAGGGCGATCGGGAAGCGGGCCGTCACCGAGTCGCGGTAGTCGACGAGTTCCGCGGCGGCGCCCCCGATCAGCACCGGGAACCCGGGGTCCAGGGCCCGGATCGCGCGTACCGCGTCGCGGGCCGGCTGACCCGCCGTCTCGCCCCGTGGCGTGACGTCGATGACGGCCGCCGGCCCGGTGATGTCCGGGCGCGGCTCGATCTTCAGCACACCGCCGACCGTGGCGAGCTCATTCAGGTAGTCACGGACCGCGGCGCCGGCCGGGTCGGTCTCCACGACCACGACGATGGGTTCGGCCTGGCCGCCACGGAAGTCGCGCTGCACCGCCTCCTGCAGTTTCCGGGCTTCCGCCGAGGCGGGCAGGGCGCGGGTATCGGAGTTCTCCAGGTTGACCCCGAACAGGAACGGCAACGACAGCGCGAGCAGGCCGGCCGTGACAGCGAGCGCGACCGGGCCCGGCCGGGCCTGCGCGAAGGCGGCGAGGCGGGCGAGCAGGCCCGGCCCGGAGGCGGTGCGGCGCGACGACGGCGCGGGGATGCGGCGGTGTGCGACGGCGATCAGCGCCGGTACGGCGGTCAGCCCGCCCGCGGTGCCGGCGAGCACCGCGACGGCGCCGCCGAGCGCCATCGCGCCGAGCAGCGGTTCGGCGAACGCGGACAGGCCGGCCATCGTCACGGCGACGGCGAGCCCGGAGATCAGCACGGTACGCCCGGCGGTTGCGGTGGTGCGGGCGAGCAGTTCCGCCACGGGCGCCTCGGGTTCGGTGTCGCGTTCCTCGCGGAACCGGGCGATCATCAGCAGTGCGTAGTCGACGGCGAGCCCGATGCCCAGCAGCGTGACCACGTTGACGGTGAATTCGCTGACCTCGGTGAGCGCGGTCAGCCCGAACAGGCCGAGCAGTGTCACCGCCACGGTGGCCAGCGCGGCGGCGAGCGGGATCAGGCCCACGGCGAAACCACCAAGAATCAAGATCAACACAATGAGGAGTACGGCCAGAGCGGCCGTCTCGCCGAAGGCGGTGTCCGCGAGCGCCTGGTCGGCGAACGCGCGCTCGGCCAGTTTCTCGCCGCCGACCAGCACCTCGGGCGCGTCGATGCGGTGCAACGCGGCCGCGACCGCATCCTCCACCCGTTCCCGCCGGTGGTCCGGCAGACCCTCGTCCAGTTCGACGCGGATCATCGAACGCCGGTTGTCGGCGCCGATCTGCCCGCCCGGAGCGCCATAGAGGTCCTCGACCTCCCGGACGCCGTCCATCGCGCGGATCTCGCCGGCGATCGCGGTGACGCCGGCGACCAGTGCCGGGTCCCACACGTCGCGCCCGCCCACGACGGCGACGATCATCGGGCCCTCGGGCTGCAACCGGTCGACCCGGAGCTCCGCGAGCTGCGACTCGGCGTCCGGCCGCACGCTGCCGGTCGTGGTGAGCCGGTCGAAGACCGATCCGCCCAGGATCAGCCCGGCGGTGATCAGCGCCACCCAGACGCCGAGCACCGTCCACCGGCGGCGAGCGCAAGAACGACCGAGTCCAGCCAGCATCATCGGGACATCAAACACGAACGCCGCGAACGGATCGACGTGCATCAGCCGGACGTACGAGCAGTTGTGGCCGGTCGGCGGGCGGTCGGGGCGGACAGCCGACGGCCGGAGCCAGCGTCGTCCAATTAGGATTCATCGATATTTCCGGGTGATTCCGCTTGTGGGGGGAGGCGCATGCCCGTGCTTCGGCGTGTGCTCAACGGCTTCGTCGCTCTGGCGACAGTGGTGGCGGTCTCGTCGTTCGTCGGCGCACCGGCCGCGACCGCGGTCGCGCTGCCGACCGGCTTCCAGGAACAGATCGTCTTCAGTGGCCTGAGTTCCCCCGTCGACCTGGAGTTCGCGCGGGACGGGCGCATCTTCGTCGCCGAGAAGGGCGGCCGGATCAAGGTCTTCGACGACCTCGCCGACACCAGCCCCACCGTCTTCGCCGACCTGTCGGCCACCGTGCACAACCAGTGGGACCGCGGCCTGCTCGGCATGGCGCTGGCGCCTGACTTCCCCGCCGACCCGTACGTCTACGTGCTCTACACCTACGACGCGCCGCCCGGCCAGACCGCCCCGGTCTGGAACGACGTCTGCGCCAACGCCAACGACGGTCGTTGCGTGGTCACCGGCCGGCTCTCCCGGCTGCGGGCCGAAGGCACCACGATGACCGGCGCCGAGCAGGTGCTGCTGCACGACTGGTGCCAGCAGTTCCCCAGCCACTCGATCGGGGACATCGCGTTCGGCGCCGACGGGATGCTGTACGTCGCCGCCGGTGACGGTGCGAGCTTCAGCGCCGTCGATTACGGCCAATTCCCCTCCGGGGCGCCGACCAACCCGTGCGCCGACCCGGCCGGCGAGGGCGGGGCGATGCGGGCGCAGGACATCCGCACGCCGGCCGACGAGACCCAACTGGACGGCGCGCTGCTGCGCCTCGACCCGGCGACCGGCGCCGCGGCGCCCGGCAACCCGAACATCGGCGCCGACGACCCGGACACCCGCCGCATCGTCGCCAACGGCCTGCGCAACCCGTACCGGATCACCATGCGGCCGGGCACCAACGAGACCTGGATCTCCGACACCGGGTGGACCACGTGGGAGGAGGTCAACCGGGTCGTCGACCCGACCGCCGCGGTGACGAACTTCGGCTGGCCGTGCTGGGAGGGCAACGCCCGGCAGCCCGGGTACGACAACGCCAACCTGGGAGTCTGCGAGGCCTTGTACGCGGCGCCGGCCGGCACCCACACCGCGCCGTTCGTCGCCTGGAACCACTCCAGCAAGCTCGTCGCGAACGAGGCCTGCCCGACCGGCAGCTCGTCGTCGACCGGTGTGGCGTTCTACCCGGCGGCCGGCGGTCCATATCCGGCCGCGTACCACGGCGCCGTCTTCTTCGCCGACTACTCGCGCGGATGCATCTGGGCCTCGCTGCCGTCCACGCCCGGCGCCCTGCCCGACCCGGCGAACCTGCAGACCTTCGTGTCCGCCGCCGCCAAGCCGGTCGACCTCGAGGTCGGCCCCGGTGGCGAGCTCTACTACGCCGACCTGGGCGGCACCATCCGGCGGGTGCGCTACTTCCCGGGCAACCAGCCGCCGAGCGCGGTCATCGACGCGACGCCGACGCAAGGCCCGGCGCCGCTGACCGTGACGTTCAACGGCACCGGCTCCACCGACCCGGACCCGGCCGACGAGGGGCGTCTGCGATACGCCTGGGACTTCACCGACGACGGGGTGACCGACTCGACCTCGGCGGCGGCGACGTTCACGTACCCCACGGTCGGCACGTACACCGCGCGGCTGACGGTGACCGACACCCTGAACGCCACCCACACCAGCACGATCGCCATCACACCCGGCAACGAGGCCCCGACCGCGATCATCGACACGCCGGCGGTGGGCACGACCTGGAAGGTCGGCGACACGATCGGCTTCACCGGCCACGCCACCGACCCGCAGCAGGGCACCCTGGCCGCGTCCCGCCTCGACTGGGACCTGGTCATGCACCACTGCTCGGCGCCGGACAACTGCCACGAGCACGCCATCCGCAGCTGGACCGGTGTGGCGTCCGGGTCGTTCGAGGCGCCGGACCACGAGTATCCGTCGTACCTGGAAATCAAGCTCGTGGCCACCGATCAGGAGGGCCTGACGCACACCGTGACGCGCCGGCTCGACCCCCGGACGGTCGACCTGACGTTCACCACCGTGCCGGCCGGACTCCCGCTCACCGTCGGCCCGGCATCCGGCACCACGCCGTTCACCCGGACCGTGATCCAGGGCTCGGCCAACTCGGTGTCCGCGCCGTCGCCGCAGGGCTCCTCGACGTTCGCGTCCTGGTCCGACGGCGGATCACAGAGCCACGTCATCACCGCGCCCACGGCGGCGGCGACGTACACCGCGACCTACACGACGGCCCCGGTGCAGCAGCGGATCGGCCACACCGCGGTCGGTGCGTCGCTGGACAGCGGCGACATGAACCACATGAACGGCTCGCGATTCGTCACCGGGGCCGACCCGGCGCCGGTCACGTCCATGTCGGTCTACCTGACGTCCGTGCAGGCGGCGCCGAACAACCAGTACCAGCTCGCCATCTACGCCGACGCGAACGGCTCACCCGGCGCCCGGGTGGCCACCAGCGCGTCGGGCACGCTGACCGCGAACTCGTGGAACAGCCGACCGATCGCCGCGACGCTGGCGCCGGGCACGGCGTACTGGCTGATGTACAACACCAACGGCGACAACAACCTGAGCTACGACGCCGGTACGGCCGGCCAGGGCGCGTGGAGCGCCTCCACGGCGTTCGGCACCTGGCCGGCGGCGTTCGGCCCGGCCAGCCGGTGGAACGCGAAGTTCTCCATCTACGCGACCACCGGCACCGACACCACGGCGCCTCAGGTGACCGCCACGACCCCGCCCGCGGGCGCCACCGGGGTGGCCGTGACCGCGCCGATCACCGTGCGGTTCAGCGAGGGCCTGGCGGCCGGCACCGTCACCGCGGCTAACCTGGAGCTGCGCGGCCCGGGCGGCACGCTGGTCGACCGGACCGTCACCTACGACGTGGCCGAGCGGACGGCGACGATCACGCCGTCCGCGGCACTGGCCGCCACCACCCCGTACACGGTCACCGTCCGGACCGGCGTGACCGACGGGGCGGGCAACGCGCTCGTCGCCGACCACCAGTTCTCGTTCACCACTGCCGCCCCCAGCGCTCCGCGGTTCGGGTACGACCAGGTGGGCGGCTCGCTGGACTCCGGCGACATGAACTACATGAACGGCTCGCGGTTCGTCAGCGGCGCGTCCGCGCTGACGATCAGCCAGATCTCGGTCTACCTCACCAGCGTTCAGGCCGCGCCGGCCGACCAGTACCAGGTGGCGATCTACACCGACGCCGGCGGTTCGCCGGGCACCCTCGTCGCGTCCAGCACGTCCGGCACACTGACCGCGAACTCGTGGAACAGCCGCCCGGTCGCCGCGACGCTGGCGCCGGGCACGGCGTACTGGCTCATGTACAACACCAACGGCGACAACAACCTGAGCTACGACACCGGCAGCGCCAACCAGGGCGCCTGGAGCGTGCTGCGTCCGTTCGGAACCTGGCCGGCATCTTTCGGCGCGTCGTCGCGCTGGACCGCGAAGTTCTCGATCTACGCCTCGTGACGGCGGTGGATCGCACAGCACCGTCCGAGCAGGCCGATGTCTCTCACGACCGCCGGTTGAGATGCGGAAACGGCTCGTCCGGTTCGGCTACGTCGAGCGCACGGCACAGGGGCGCCCAGCCCTGGGAGGGAGTCCAGACGGTCAGACGGTCGGGCGGGCACTTGTCGATCACGGACTGGTGGTGACGAACGAAGCAACCGATCGCGTGATCGCGATCCAGCACACGATCCCAGCCGCCGAAGTCGACCTCCCACACCTGTTGCAGCACCCTCAACACCGGTGGGGGCGCGATGGTGCTGCCGGGGGCGGTCCACTGGTGGATGGATCCACGAACGCTGTCGTACCAGTCATCGGGCTCGCGCAGCGACAGGATGACCGGCGCCTCGGGCCAGAGCCGCGCATATGTCTCCCACTGCCAGCTGCCCAACCAGTCCACGATCGAGTTCCAGCCGGCCAGGGCGGCAACCCAGTCGACGGCCGCGCCGTCGTGGTGTGCGTTCCAGAGGTCGGCGAGTTCCGGGTGGCCCCACAGGGTTTCCATCTGCAGACACGGACCCGCACCCAGCCGATCCAACGCCTTCGCCAACGACGTGGTCCCCGTCCGGCCCCACCCGGCACCGATCACCCGCATCCGACGATCCTCGCACTCTCCGGCGCCTGACGCCTGCCGCCCATGCCCCAGCGCGCGCGGCGGATCGGCAGCGCCGCGCTGATGGTCGACCATTTCGGACCGCGCGACGAGGCCAAGGCGGTCCAGCGGTGATCTCACGCTCTGACCGGGATCGCCGAGGAAACCCGGCAGATCGGCCGGGCCCGATCTAGCATGAGCCTCATGAGTGACGTCGACGCCGGTGAGTTGCCCGAGCTGACGTTCACGCTCCCGACCATCCCGGCCTCCGCCGGAGCTCTGATTCGTGGACACGAGGGCCGGTTGCTCATCCTGAAGCCGACGTACAAGGGCGGCTGGACGATTCCGGGTGGGGTGGTCGAGGTCGGCGAGTCGCCCTGGGAGGCGTGCCGCCGCGAGGCCAGGGAGGAATGCGGCCTCGACGTCACCGCAGGGCGGCTCGTGTGCGTGGACTTCCTGCACCCTCGGCCGGACCGCCCGGGCGGCATGCGCTTCCTCTTCGACTGCGGTGTCTTCGACGACGCCGTCCTGGACGCGGTGGTCCTGCAGCCGATCGAGATCGCCGAGAGCCGGATCCTGCCGATCGACTCCGCGCTGCCCTTGCTCAGCGGACCGGTCCGGCGCCGGGTGCGCGCCGCCTGGAAGTCCAAACGGGTGCGCTATCTGGAGGACGGCCGCCCTGTGGAGGGGATCAGCAAGTAGTGCCGGGGCCGCCCTGGGCCGGCAGATCAAACCGCGGTTCCTGCAGCGCTGGGCCCGGCTCACCGCGATGGTGTTGCCGCTGGGGGTGTCGCGCCAGGCACGGGCCGGTGGTCGGAGAGGGCCGAGAGCAGACGTCGCGCCGTGGTCATGGCGCCGTCGTGGCAAGAGATCGCCTTCTTTCAGTGCCCGGCGCCTCCGTGCGGAGGATCGGACGCGCCCCGGGCCCGGAAACCTGGGCCGGGGGTGATGTCGATCTCGGCAGGTGGCACGTGGTGATCGTGTTCGCAGCGGACCTGGACGGAGAGTGCGGCGCCGCAGCCGTGGTGGCGGTTGACGATGGCGGGGCCCTCCGGGGCGGCGCGGTACTTGTCGCCCCACTGCAGTAGTCCCAGCACCGCGGGGATGAGGTCGTTGCCCTTGTCGGTGATGACGTAGCGGGATCGGCTGCGGGAGCCCTCCGGCTGGTAGGTCTCGGTGGCGAGGATGCCGTGGTCGACGAGCTTGCGCAGGCGCTCGGCGAGCAGGTTGCGGGGGCATCCCAGCATCTGGTGCAGGTCGCTGAAACGGGACAGGCCGTACCAGATCTCCCGGAGGACCAGCAGGGTCCACTTCTCGCCGACGAGTTCCAGGGTTCGGGCGATCGAACAGTTCGTGGTGTCCCGGTCGAGGCGTGGGTCGGTGGGCGGGGCCATGGACCGATCCTATCCGCTAGGTTTGCTTTTTGTACTCAGGTTGTCCCGGTGGTCGCCGATCCATCAACCGCCACCGGACGTGTGGCCGAGGATGGAGAAGGAGACGACGATGAGGGCATTTGTGGTCGAGCGCTACGGCGACGCCGAGACCGTGCGGGCCCGCGATGTACCGGACCCGGCCGTGGGCGAGAACGACGTGCTGGTCCGGGTCCACGCCGCGAGCGTCAACCCGCTCGACCTCAAGATCCGGTCCGGCGACCTCAAGGTGATCCTGCCGTACCGGGCGCCGTTCGTTCTCGGCAACGACCTCGCCGGCACCGTCACCGCGAGCTGGCGAACCTGCGGCCGGGCCAGAAAGTCCTCATCCACGCCGGCGCCGGCGGGGTCGGCACCTTCGCCATCCAGCTGGCGAAGCACCTCGGCGCCCATGTCGCCACCACGGCGAGCAGCTCGAAGACCGATCTGGTGAAGGGTCTGGGCGCGGACGTCGTCGTCGACTACACCACGCAGGCGTTCGAGACGGTCCTGCGCGATTACGACGTCGTTCTGGACACCGTCGGCGGCGACACCCTCGGCAGATCGCTGCAGGTGCTCAAGCCGGGCGGCATCGTGGTCAGCATCGCCGGGCCGCCCGACCCTGCCTTCGCCAAGCGGGCCGGAGCGAACCCGGTCGTCCGGCTGGCGATCGCCGCGTTGAGTTTCCGGGTCCGGCAGCGTGCGCGCCGGCGCGGTGTCCGGTACTCGTACCTGTTCATGAAGGCCAGTGGCGACCAGCTCCGTGAGATCACCACCCTGCTGGACGCCGGGACGATCCGCCCTGTCGTGGACCGGTCCTTCGACTTCACGGCGACCCGGGAGGCCCTGGCCTACGTCGAGGAGGGGCGCGCCAAGGCCGGCAAGGTCGTCATCCGGATGACATCGTAGCCGCGGCCTTTTCCCGGGCGGGATGTCCTGCCTCACAGTTCGCGGAGCGGGCGGTCTTCCCGCAATAAAAACCGATTAGGCTCAGTTATGAGTGCAGTCATCAACGTGGTGGCCGCTCGCCACCGAACCGAAGGACACGATCACCGATGAGCGCATCTCTCTGGCAGCCGTTCACGCTCGGCCGGGTGCGGCTGCCGCACCGGCTGGCACTGGCGCCGATGACCCGTAACCGTGCCGGAGCCGACGGCACCCCGGGCCCGCTGGTCGCGGAGTACTACGGGCAGCGCGCGGACCTGGGCCTGATCATCACGGAGGGCACCCAGCCGTCCGCCGACGGGCAGGGATACCTGAACACGCCCGGCATCTACACCCCGGAGCACGTCGAAGGCTGGCGCGCGGTCGCCGACGCCGTCCACGAGCGCGGCGGCGTGCTGTTCGTCCAGCTCATGCACGTGGGCCGCATGTCGCACCCGGACAACACCGCGCATCACCGCCGGCCGGTGGCGCCGTCGGCCATCTCCGCCGACCAGGACATGGTCACCGCGACCGGCACGCAGAAGACGCCCGTACCCCGGGAGATGACCGGCGAGGACATCGAGCTGACCATCGCCGACTTCGCGCACGCCGCCGCCTCCGCGATCGAAGCAGGCGCCGACGGGGTCGAGATCCACGCGGCGAACGGCTACCTCCTGCACCAGTTCCTGTCCCCGAACGCCAACCACCGCACCGACGCCTACGGCGGTTCGATCGAGAACCGGGCGAGGTTCGTCGTCGACGTCGCCCGTGCGGTCGCCGACCGGATCGGCGCCGACCGCACCGGCATCCGTATCTCACCCGCGATGCCGCTCGGTGGCATCGCCGAAGGTGACACCGAAGCGGTCCGCGCGCAGTACCGGCACCTGGTCGACGAACTGGCGCAGCTGAACCTCGCCTACCTGCACGTGCACCACGCCGGCGACGACGAACTGCTCGGCGCTCTGCGCAAGGCGTGGCCGACCGCGCTGCTCGTCGTCCGTTACGGGCGCACCCGCGAGCAGATCGCCGACGACATCGACGCGGGCCTGGCCGACATCGCGCCACTGGGCCGGTTCGCCCTGGCCAACCCGGACGTCGTCGAGCGGCTGCGTACCGGCGCCGCGCTCAACGACGTCGACTTCCGCACGGTCTACGGCGGCGGCGCGGCCGGCTACACCGACTACCCGACGCTCGACTCCCCGAACTGAGGCCCCACCGAGGCCGCCCTTGTCGTCGGCTTCCCCGGCCGCTGACCCCGTGGAATCGCCGTGGCTGCGGCGGCCCGATCGAGGCCGCCGCGGCCACGGACCCGGGTGCGAGAGAATGGATCAGGCACCGCGCACCCACCGGAGGAAGCAGCATGTCCCCCGCATCCACCCCGCTCAGCCGTCGCGAGCGCAACAAACAGGAGAAACTCGACCGCATCATCGCCGCGGCGACCACCCTGTTCGCCGAGCACGGCGTCGACGAGGTGACCACCCAGCAGATCGCCGACGCCGCCGACATCGGCACCGGCACACTCTTCCTCTACGCGAAGACCAAAGGCGAGCTGCTCCTGCTCGTGCAGAACGCTCACTACGCCCAGGCCCTCGAACAGGGCATCGCCGCCGCCGAGACCGAGCCTGACGTGCTGAACGCGATCATGGACATCATCCGGCCGATCGTGGCCTGCAACCGAGTCCAGGTCGACAACGGCCGGACCTACCTCCGCGAGATGGTCTTCGGTGACCCTGCCGAACCTCAGCACCGAGCCGCACTGGACATCGTGAGCCAGACCGAGACCGCGATCGCCACGCTGCTGCAACGCGACGCGCGCACCCCGATCACCGACGCCCCGGTCCTCGCACACGTCATCTCCGCCGTCATGTTCCTGGAGCTCTCGGCGACCGCGAACATCGACACACCCGAGGACGAGTTGACCGCCCGCATCCGCGAGGAGATCCGCGTACTGCTCCCGCGCTGAGGACTCGCGGAGAAGCATCTCACTGCCTCACGCTGAGTTCATCGATGAGCGCCCGATAGGTGGTGGCCGCCGGTTCCCCAGCCGTGCTCGGTGATGTGGATAGGCACCGATTCTTCGATGCCCGCCGCAGTGAGGCTCTGGCGGCGGAAGAGTTCGATGACCCCTTCGATCGTCTCGGGGGAGACGTTCCGCTGGGATCGGCTGGAAGACATCGGGAAAGAAGTCGAGGCCTGCGTAATCGAGGGCGGACCGGAATTCTTCACCGCCCCGACGGCCGAGGTCGGTTCTGAACAGCGGACCGGACCACGGGTGGGGTGACACTCCGATATGGTGCGTCGATGTCGGTGGATCTCGTGGAGAAGGCACTGGAATTGTTGTGCGGCAATTACATTTTCGCCGACCGGGCTCAGGAAGCGGCTGACGCCATCCGCCTGCGACTGGCCGCCGGTGATTATGACCAGTTGGACGAGGAAGCCCTCGGCCGGCGGCTGACGGCGGAACTCTTCGAAATCTGCCAGGACACGCATCTGCGGGTACGGACACGTGCCGAGAACCTGCGTGAGGCGCTCACCGAGCCGGAGATCGAGGCGGCCTGGAGAGAGCAGCAGCGAGTCACCAACTACGGCATCGCGCGTGTGGAGCGGCTGGACGGCAACGTCGGGTTGCTGGATCTGCGGTTCGTCACCTCGGCCGGCGTGGGCGGGCGCGCGATCGCCGCAGCCATGGAGCTGGTGTCACAGACGCACGCGCTGATCGTTGATCTTCGCAGGAACCGGGGTGGGTTTCCCGACGGCGCCGTGTTCTGGACAAGCTACTTCTTCCCGGACGGAGAAACCCATCTCAACAGCATCTACGAAGGTTCGACCGGCCGGACCCGTCAGTTCTGGAGCCATGCGTGGCTGCCCGGCGATCGGTATCTCGACCGGCCGATCTACCTGTTGACCAGCGAATCCACCTTCTCGGCCGGTGAGGAGATCTGCTACAACCTCAAGGCTCAGGGGCGAGCAGTCCTGGTCGGCGCGACGACCAAGGGAGGTGCCCACCCGACGGACGCCTTCCCGATCACGCCGACCTTCGAGATCACGGTTCCGGTGGCCCGCGCCGTCAACCCGGTCACCGGCGGCAACTGGGAAGGCACCGGCGTGGAGCCTGACGTTGCCGTAGCCGCTCCGGAGGCTTTCGACGTCGCCTATCGGATGGCCTTGCAGCACGTACTGGCCAGTGCCACCGCACCCGCCATCCTGGCCGAGGCACGATCCGCGCTTGACGAACGCGCAGCTGATCGCGGATAGAGGCAGACGATCGCGAAGTCCGGGAACGCCTCACTGAACCCTTCGTCGCTCAGGCGGCGTGGATCGGTACCGGATTCGCGGGGAGCTGCCAGCCGCCGCCGCGGTCTTCCTTCGCGAAGCGGGCGGTCAGGTCGGGGATGTGCAGGAAACTGGCCAGCGCGGTGGCGGCCTGGAAGGCGTCGATCGCGGCTTGGCTCGTCGGCATGCCCAGGCGGAGCAGGCGCGGATTCACTTCACCCTGGATCTGGTCGACGAACGGCCGCAACGTGGTCTCGTAGTCCGCCAGGGCGGTGGTCAGGTCGGACGGGCGCCGGTTGATCTCGCCGGCCAGCACATAGGCGCTGACGAGGCCGCCGGAGATGCCCATGCCGCTGTAGGGGGAGGCGCAGTGGGCGGCGTCTCCGGCCAGGACGACCCGGCCGCGGGACCACGAGTCGATGCGGACCTGGACGATTTCCTGGGAGTAGAAGAACGGGCTCGTCGTCATGCCGTCGATGAACCGCTCGGTCTGCCATCCCGCGTCGCGGAACCGGTCGGCCCAGAACCTCTGCTGGGCCTCGACCGGTTGCCGGTGGATCGCCGAGGCTTCGGCGGTTTCCTCCCGCAGCACGAAGTACACCTGGGTCTCGGCCGGGTTGTGGCTGCGGCGCATGATCTGGCGGCCGCCCGGGACCATGTACGTGTCGCGGATGTTGCTGTCGGAGGCGATACGCGGGACGAACCAGTAGGCCATGTGGATGCCGACCCGCCAGTACGGGTCGACGCCGTCCGGGAGGATGGCCGGCCGCAGGCGCGAGCCCTGCCCGTCCGCGGCGATCAGGAGGTCGAACTCGCCGGTGGATCCGTCGGAGAAGTGCGCGACAACGCGGTGTTCGTCCTGCTCGAAGCCGTCCACGCTGCGGTCGAAGAGGTACTCGGCGTAGTCCTTCGTCGCGTCGTGCAGGATGCGCACCAGGTCGCCGCGCATGATCTCGTACTCCGAGGTGAGGGTCTGCCGGCCGTGGCCAGAGGTGTTGGCCATGATCGTGGCTTTGGCCCGGCCGTGCGCGTCGATGAAGGCGACGCCTGCCTCGTCGACCAGCTTCCCGCGGACGGCTTCGAGGAGCCCCATCCGGCGGATGGCTTCGATGCCCTGACCGCGCAGGTCGACCTGGGCTCCGCTGGCTCGCAGGGCGGGGAAGCGTTCGGCGACGGTGACCGGGTGCCCGCCGCGCGTGAGCCAGAAGGCCAGAGCCTGCCCGGCGACGCCACCACCGGCCACGAGAATGCGCAGAGGTTGTGTGGTCATGACCCTCACCCCAAAATCTATCGGTGAATGATTCTTCGAGATTATCTATCACCGATAGACTCGTCAACGTGACAAAGATCCGCCGTGAGGTCGTGATTTCCGAGGCACTCGCTCTGCTCGACGAGGCCGGGTTGGACGGTGTCAGCACAAGGCAGCTGGCGAAGCGGCTGGGCGTCGAGCAGCCCACGCTCTACTACTACTTCCGCACCAAGGGGGACCTGCTCGCCGCCCTGGCGCAGGCGGCGATGGCGCCGCACGCCACCGCGCCGCTGCCGGTGCCCGGCGACGACTGGCGTGCCTGGTTTCTGGACAACACCCGAAGCTTCAGGCGGGCCCTGCTGACGCACCGCGACGGCGCGCGGTTGCACGCCGGCAGCGCACCCACCGGCGACCTCGAACGGATCCGTCACAAGATGGCGTTCCTGGTCGCCTCCGGCGTACCCGAGCGCACCGCGCAGATGGCGATGCTGGCGGCAAGCCGTTTCACTGTCGGCAGCGTGCTGGAGGAGCAGGCTGACGCCGGCCGAGGTGTCGATCTGCCGCCCGACGTGCCCGCGATCGATCACGAGTCAGCCTTCGAGGCGGGCCTGGCCCTGATCCTGGCCGGCCTGAGCGACAGCAGCCAACCCGGCTGACACCTCCGGGATGACGCCGGCGCAGCGACCTGCCTAGCGACGCGAGCATCACCCGCCTCTGTGATCCGCAGCCTGTTCCGCTACGACGCCCAAGTCATCCCGGTCGCCCGGCATTTCAGATGTCGCGGACGCACCCGGATCGCGGGGTATCGCGGCAGGCGTGTTCAAAGCGACCTCGTCGACGTATACTCGTCAGCGAGTATCTGAGCCCGGAGGCTCCGCCAAGGGAGGAGGCACCGATGGCTCGACGGCGGCGAGTCGGCAATCTGATGGGCCTGGCCATCCTCTCGGCTGTCGCGTTCCGGCAGATGCATCCCTACGAGATGGCCAGCACGTTGCGTGGCTGGGGTAAGGAAAGCGACCTCGAGATCAAGTGGGGCTCCTTCTACACGGTTGTGGGCAACCTCGCCAAGCACGGCTTCCTCAATGAGGTCGAGAGCACGAGGGAAGGGCGCCGGCCCGAGCGCACGGTCTATCGGATCACCGAGGCGGGCCGGGCCGAACTGGTCGACTGGATCCGGGAGCTGTTGTCGGCCGCGGAACGGGAGCATCCCCGTTTCCGGGCCGGCCTGTCGGTGATGTCCGCGCTCGCCCCGGACGAGGTCACGGGTTTGCTGCAACAACGCCTCGCTGAGCTTGAACAGCGGATCTCGGCGCTCGACGAGACCCTCGCGCACGAAGCCGAGAAGGTTCCTCGCCTCTTCCTCATCGAGGCGGAGTACGACCGGGCCATGCTCACCGCGGAGGCCGCATGGATGCGGTCACTCATCGCCGAGTTGCTCGGCGGCACGCTGCCGGGGCTGGCCGAGTGGCGGCGGGCGCACGACACCGGCGAGATCCCCGACGAGATGCGCCGGCTCGCCGAAAGCCACATCAACCCGGACGCAGAACAGTAAGACCCCGGCGGCCTGCTGGAACAGGCCGCCGGAGCAACCGATCGTGCGCGAGCAAGGCCCGGCCCGATGGCGGCAACCACAGGATAGCCGGGTCTCCCGCGACGATCGCTACGCGACGACGCGAAGGAGATCCACCATGCCCACCGTCCGAACCGCCGCCGTGATCGGCGCTGGCATCGCCGGGCCGGTCACGGCGCTGGCCCTGCACAAAGCCGGTATCGAGGCCACCATCTTCGAAGACCACCGGACCTCGGCCGAAGGGCTCGGCGGCACGTTCGGGCTGGCCCCCAACGGCGTCGCAGCGCTCGAGATCGTCGGCGTCGAGCCGACCGGCCAGCCGATCCATCACCAGCAACTGTCACTCAACGGCAAGCTGATTCGGTTGCCATCGCTCAGCGGCGCCGGCCCGTTGCAGATGATCCGGCGCGGTGACCTCTACCGCCTTCTGCACGACAGGGTCGCGGCGGAAGGCATACGCATCGAGCACGGAAAACGCCTTTCTTCGGTACGCGAGGAACCCGGCGCTGTCACGGCAGTTTTCGCCGACGGCGACACCCGCCGGTTCGACGTGCTGATCGGGGCCGACGGCGTGCATTCCACCGTCCGCAAGCTGATCGATCCGTCCGCCCCGGAGCCGCGGTTCACGGGAATGGTCTCGATCGAGGGTCGATCGGCGACCGAGGTGCCGGTCGACCCCGACACCGCTACGTTCGCGTTCGGCAAGCACGGCTACTACCTCTACTGGGCCACACCGGGCGGCGGCACCGTGTGGGGCGTCAACCTTCCGCACCGGCCGATGAGCATCGCGGAGTCCCGGGCCATCCCCGGCGAGCAGTGGATGGCGATACTCCTGCAGACCTACGGCGACGACGACCCCGGCGCCGCCATCCTCCGCGGCACCGACCCGGCGGACCTGCTGGCCAACGGCGCCCTGCACATCATGCCGAGGGCGCCGCACTGGCACCGCGCCCGGATGGCGCTGGTTGGCGACGCCGTGCATGCGCCGTCCAACAGCTCTGGACAGGGCGCATCGCTGGCCATCGAGAGCGCCATCGAGTTGGCCCGCTGTCTGCGTGACATCGCCGACGTCACCGACGCGTTCGCCGCGTACGAAAGACTGCGCCGCAACCGAGTCGAGCAAATCGCGGCCAGGCTGCCCGGATCAACCAGGTGAAGGTGCCGGGCCCGCTCGCCAAAGCCATGATGCCCTTGGTCATGCCGCTTTTCTTTCGCTTCGCAATGAAACCGGAGAAGTCACTCGGCCCCATCCTGCGCCACCGCATCGATTGGCTGCAGGCAGCGACCTGACCCGCCCTTCTCCACCACCGCCGGCCGGATCCCGGCGTCCAACCCGGCGTGGTCGCTGCCCCGACCGTGGCAGCGACCACCGGGGTCATTCCGTCAGGACAGCACCGTCACCAGGCCGGTGTCCAGGTCGTAGCGGGCGCCGACGACGGCCATCTCCCGCTTCTCCACCTTCTCCCGGATGATCTCGCTGCCGGCGATCAGAGCGGCGACCTGCGCCGTGATGTTGGCGCGGACCGCCTGCTCGACGCCGTCGGGCGCGTTCACGAACGGCGTCACGATCGGGCGCAGCGCGTCCACGATGGTCTGGATGTGACCGGGCGCCGTGGTGTTGTTCGCGACCGCGTTCAGCGTCGCCGACACCGCGCCGCACCGCTCGTGGCCGAGGACCACCAGCAGCGGCGGAGCGAACTCCTCGACCGCGTACTCCATGCTGCCCAGCAGCAGGTCGTCGACGATGTTGCCGGCGACCCGGTCGTCGAACAGATCGCCGATGCCCTGATCGAACAGCAGCTCCGGGGACACCCGCGAGTCGGCGCAGCCCAGCAGCACCGCGAACGGGTGCTGGCCGGCCGCGACCTCGTGCAGGCGGCGTACCGATTGGTGGGGGTGCCGGGAGTGGCCGGACACGAACCGGCGGTTGCCGTCGAGTAGAGCCTTCAAAGCAGCCCGTGGGGTGGTGGGGGCGTCGGATGCCGCGGAGGCGGGTGCGGCGGTGGCCGCGAGCGCGATCGATCCCGCGACTGCTCCGCCGGCGGTGAAGAGCGCACGGCGGCGGAGGGATGAGTCCATCATCGAGTCTCCAGATATTGGGGGTGAAACCGAATCCTCCTCCCGGCCGATACGCGCCGACAGACCTGAAGGCTGCGACGAATGACACAACACGTAGCGCATTCCGTCGCTTACGTCGGACCCGATTCAATTGCCGGAAACGGCGAGGTTCGCGTATTCGGGGAATCGAGTGTTTGCCATATGTTGGTGGACGTGCGGCTTGCCTCGTGCTAATCGACCGCGGTCGAGGGAGGGCGACGATTAGGGTGCGCTCATGACACCGTCACCCCCGCCGGCTGTGCGTCACCTGCTCGACCTGAACAACAAGAACGACGGGGCGATCATCGAGGTCAAGATGCTGTCGGGTCTGGGGGAACACCAACTCGAGCGATACATCGAACCCTCAAGCCCGGTGAGAGGGATGCCGCGCTCGCCCTCATCTTCCCGGCCAGGCTGCCGCTGCATCCGGCCGCTGGCTCCCGCTGGCGGACGCTCACCTGGGAACTTCTCACGCGATTCGCCGAAGGCGAGCACGCCTGGGCCGCGGAGACGGCCGATGCCGCTCAACGCCACCTCACGTCGTCGTTGCCCGAGGTAGGACCCGAGACACGGTGGTGCCATCTGACGCCGGGCGAAGACTTCGTCATCGCGCTCAGAGCGCGCCAGGCCTGGCTGTACGGCGAACTCGCCGAGCCCGAGCCCGTGTACGGCGGGAAGGGCCATGAAGTTTCAAGCGCCGGGGTGTCCTGGGTCAACACCGTGGAGATCCCCACCGGGCGTCCCGGCTACAGCATCGTGTTCGAGGAGGAGGAGACCCGGACAGCCCGGGAATGGCCGAAATATGCCGGCAGGACAGTCGCCACCCCTCCGGCCCCTCGGTCCGGCTGTGTCTTCGTCAAAACCAGGTCACGACATCGGCGGACTTCGACTGGGACTGGCTGCTGCACCTCTGGCAGACACACATGCGACGGCCGGCAAGCCCTGGGTGCCGTACTCCGGACCTGGGGGAGACCGTCACCCTCGCGGAGACGATGGCCCGCTGCACCCACTGGACGGCGTCACACTGACGCCGCGCCGTGTGGGTTCGAAACCGCTCATTCGCAGCCGGAATCCCACACCGTACGGGTGTGCGGGAACTTGAGCAGGATCTGGGTGGACGGCACATGCAGGCTCTCCTCGGTGGTGACGTCGTAGAACACCTCGGTGCCGGCCGCCTTCCCGGATACAGCAGACAATTGCGCTTGCTGACGTCCGGCGTGGTCGCGGTCCACGACACCTTCACCGTGCTCGCCTGCACCGCGATTACTGGGATCTGCACGAAGTGGAGCAGGAAGATGTTGCAGAGAACCAGCGGGTCGATCAGGCGGTCCAGAACCACCGTCGGCTGTTCGCCCCCGGCGGGCGGCGCCTCCGAGCAGCCGGAAGCGGGCAAGGTCGCGCCGAAGACTCGTCAGATCCAGCTGGGGCGATCCCGGCTTTTGTCCAGCTTTCCCAGGATCGTTGCGGGGACTGAGGCCGTCGTGGGAACAACAGCGGACGACAGGGTGACAGATTCCTAGGCACGGTTCCCGGGATTGGCGGTGAGTGATTCTGGCGCCTTGTCACGGTCCACCCGGGCGGGGCGGATTCAGCCGGTCGTCGCAACACTGCTGGTGAACGACTACAACGCCGAGCCTATCGAGTACGGCAGCAGCGCCATCAGCGACGGCCCTGCCACGGCCTGGCAGGCGCGCGGATCGCAGCAGATCCGGACGCCCGAAACCGATTCGCCAGCCCATCTTCCTCGTCGCAGAATGTCCTCGTGCAGCCTGATCCAGTAATCCGTGGCCCCCACGACGATCCATCGGTTTCGGACGACGAACTCGTTCGCCGGCGTTCGGAGTGGTTCGAGGCCTATACCTCGCGGCAAAATGTATTCGCGCCGGTTTCAGACGTGTCATATACCTGCCCTTGCTGTGGCCACGCCACGCTGTCCGAACGCGGCGGCTACGAGATCTGTAGCGAGTGCTCCTGGGAGGACGACGGTCAAGACGAGCACGACAGCTTCATCATCAGAGGCGGGCCGAACGGCCGCCAAAGCCTGGACGATGCGCGAGCGGAATACATCAGCAAAGGCGGAACACCGCAGCCACACTTGCCGCCGACCGAGCCGATCTAATGTACTCAACTCGGCAGTTCAGCTCGCTGGGCGGCTGGGCAGGTCGGCCAGATACGGCGTCTGCCTCGGCCAGGGGTGCGGTCAGGCTGGCAGATCGATCCGGCGGCCGGTGCCCATGTCGGGTGCCTCGGTGTCGGTTACCAAAGCGAACGCTCCGGCCGGCACACCGTCGAGAGCTGCCACCCGAGAGGCCGCGGCTAACAGGCTGGCTTCGCCCGCTCCAGTCAGGAAGAACACGAAGTAATCGCCGAACGAGGTCCCCTCGTCGTACGACTCGGCGACGCCGTCCTCCTCCAGTTCAACCAGAAAGTCCTCCACCTGCTCGATCCAGGGCAGCGGATAGGTCCCCGGCGGGAGGTTCGGCGTCGGGGTCAGCGGTACATGAATCTCAACGAGTAGTGCCACAATGAAATCGTCCTATGTGCGGGTTAGTTGATCAAGCGAAACGTTGTGGCTGGGGCCATCGCCCACGCGAATCCGGACCCTATTCCCAGCCATCTGCCGGACCAAGACGACGCACTCACATCGGCAGGTAGGTGCACCGGATCCCGCTGGCCCTTTCCCGTTGCTGGTGTGATGATGACTGAACGTCCGGCGATGCTCGGAAGGTGCACTGGATGCAACGGCGATTCGCTGACTACCGCCGGGTGTCGCGCTGGCGAGCTAGCCGTGGCAAGGTCCGGCTGTTCCGAAGCGAGCAGCTCAATGCTGCCGGTTGGGCAGCGGTCATAGCGCTGTCTCTAATCGGCGCTACGCTCGGGTACGTCTGCAGCCGGCTACTGCAGTTGCCTTTCGTGCCATCTTCTCTCGGCGGCATCGTCGTCGTCCTGAGCTGTCTGGTGGGACTCGACCAGCGGCGGCACGCTGGGCTCCGATAGGAGCGGCCACCTTCCCGAAGGATCCCGCGCGCAATGCGGCGGATGAGGGCGCCGTTTGCGGTGTCGGCGACTGACCTGAGATGGCCAGCAGGACGGCGGAGTCTGCTCAGCGGCGATGAACGGAAGACGTTCACGGGGTCTTCTTTGCGAGCAAAGCCGTCGAGGTCTCGCGCGAGAGCGCCCTCCCACGTTGTCCTGACGGTGCCGCCCTGAACAATGGGCGGCGGCCCCCCGTACAAGGAAAGGTTTGATCATGGGTTGGAACACCTCGGTGCTTTTCCGTCAGGACGTGACTGCAGACGAGGCTGTGGACGACCTCGCCATCACGGATTTCAGCGGCGAACTGGTCGGAGCCGACCAAGCTACAAGCGCCCTCAAGCCCGACGCCCTCTATGCCGCCGAGTCGGGTGGCTGGGTGCAGGTCTGGAACCCGATGATGGATGTGGTCATGGGCTGGGAGCCGACCGACGCGGCCGACGCTTTGGTGGTCTTCTTCAGCAGCGTTTCGAGCACATACGGCTTCACGCTGTTCACGAATGGCGAACGAACTCGGCATTACGTCTACGCCGATGGTGTGGCCGTCGAGGACGAAGGAACGCCACTGCCGGTCGAGGCCGAGATCGCCCTGCCGTCCTGGGGCCCAGACGAGGACTTCCTCTGGTCGATCATCACGGCAGTAACCGGTCTCCGGTACGACGAAAAGCTGCAGTACCGCGTTTACCCGGTGTGACGGGCATGGTTATGGCGCATCACCAACGGCCTGAGCGCGTGCACTGTCATCGGCACGGGCGTGCGTTGATGTCGGCTACGTTCCGGATGCCATGAAGGCGGCGAGGATGTAGTTGGGGTGGCGGTCGAGGTCCTTGCGGGCTCGGTCGTAGCGGATGGTGGTGCGGGGGCCGGCGTGGCGGGCGGTGATCTGGACGTCGCGGAGGCTGACGCCGGCGTCGAGCATGGTGGTCACGAACGTGTGGCGCAGCATGTGCGGGTGCATCTTCGGGATCCGGAGGTCGGCGGTCTCGGCCAGGTGCTTGAGTCGCCGGGTGGCCGCGTGCCGGTCCATCCGGCCGGCGATGTTGGCGCCGCAGGCCTCGAAGATCCGCAGGCCCAGTAAGCCGAGGAGCGCGACGAGCGCGAAGTCGTTGATGTTGATCGACAAGCGGGCAGCGGTGATCAGCGCCTCGAACTTTCCCAACTCTGCGGAGTTGAGCGGTTCCCCTTGCCCGCCGCATGGGCGGGCAAGGAAACCGAGGGTCAGCACGGCATGACAGACGAGGCGGACGCGCATGTCTTCTTCGAATCGGGCCATCACTGGAGTGAGTCAGATCCGATTGTCCGGGTGATGCCGATCTGCCCGCCTTCTGGGTGACCCCGCGCGGTGCCGGTTGCTTGACCAGGGCGTCACCCGCCGGACGCCTCATTCGTGGTGACAGCGTCGGCGAACTCGGCGATCGCCTGGGCGAGGGCGTCCGGCGCTTCCAGCGGCATCAGGTGGCCGGTGCCGGGGAGCACGCGGAACTCGGCCCGAGTCAGATAAGGCAGCAGATTCGTCCGCAGGACGCCGACCGGTTCGACGACGTCGTGCTCGCCGGCGACGACCAGCACCGGGACAGCGATGGCGCGCGCGGCGGCGGTGATGTCCTCGGCGATGCCGTGCAACGGCCATGCGGTACGCGCCTCGGGGCTGGCGGCGCTCAGCGAGTCGGCCACCACCTGTGCCTTGGCCTCGTTGCTCAGTGCGGTCGCGGTGAGGACGTGGTCGCGGGCCCCGGCCACGCTCTCCGCCGAGTCGTAGGCTTGCGCCAACTGCTGCTGGTAGGCCGGTGTGACGGCGGGAGCGGGCTTGGCCGGACCCGGTCCGACCAGGGCGACGCCGGCGAGTTCCCGCGGGTGGGTCGACGCGAAGAGCTGGGCCACCTTGCCGCCCATCGAGTGGCCGATCACGACGTAGCTGGTCAGGCCGGCCTCGGACACGACGCGGCTGACGTCCTGGGCCATGCGATCGAGGGAGTACGGCCCGGGCAGGTGGCGGGACCCGCCCCAGCCGCGCGCGTCGATCGTCACGGTGGCCCGCTCGCCGAGCCGGTCGATCACCGGCTGCCAGGTGCGCGACGAGCCGCCCCAGTAGTGCAGGAAGACGAGTGTCGGTCCGGTGCCCGGACGATGGTGATAAGTGGGTGTGAGTTCGTTGTCGGTCATGCCCTCAACTTCAGCACTGACATGCTGCGATGGCAGTGCTGAGCGCGGACCGGGCGTGGTGAAAAATGGACACGTGACGACCATCCGGCAGATGACCTACCGCCCTGCGCGTGACACCGCCGCGCCGGTGGAGGTGATGTCGTTCGCGACCTTGCGGGCCCGCAACGACGGCGGGCTGCAACGGGCGGACTTCCACGTGCTGGCGTTCGTGCGCGGTGGCCGGGGCGAGGTGTCGATCGACTTCGCGACGCATGCGCTCGCCTCGAGGGTGGTGGCGTGGATCCGGCCCGGTGTGGTCCACCGATGGAACGACGTCGAGCGGATCACCGGTGACCTGGTGCTGTTCGAGCCCACCGTGCCGGTCACACCGCTGACCCGGGATCTCGTCGCCGGCGGCCCGGCCGGGTGCTGGCCGGTGGACGGGCCCACCTGGCGGCTGCTGACGGCGGCGCTCAGTCATCTACGGCTCGAATCGAAGGCGGCGGGCGATCGGGAGTTACCGGCCCTGCTGGTGTCGGCGCTGCTGTTGCGCCTCAATCCGCCCAGCTCCGCGGCTCTGACCGCTCACGAAACGTTCCGGCAGTTCCGGGACGCGGTCGAGGCGGACTTCCGGACCCACCACGACGTCGGCCATTACGCTCGTACGCTCGGCTGGTCGGCCCGTACGCTCTCGCGCACATGCCGGGCGGCGACCGGCCGGACCGCTAAACAGTTCCTCGCCGAACGGCTCCTGCTCGAAGCGAAACGCCTGCTGGCGCACGACGGGCTCAGCCCGAGCCGCTGCGGGCAACGGCTCGGGTTCGCCGACCCCTCGAACTTCTCGGCCTTCTTCGTCCACGGCACCGGGCAGCGACCCGGCGCCTGGCAGGAGGCCAACCGCTGAGGTCGGCGTGGCAGGCCGGCCGGGGCCCGGGTCGCCGACCAGGTGGTCAGCACATTGGTGGTCCCGGTGATCGAGCAGCGGCGCGGCGACGGAGGCGGTCCGGCGGACGTCGTCCCGCACGTTCGCGACCGCGAGCCGTCCCGGAACACCGGCCATCCGGCGTTCGGTGTTCTGAGCCTTCTTCAGTCCCGCCTTGTCATACCCTGGAATGTATTGCCCTGATTGGAAGGGTATTGTCGGCGAGACAGAGGTCGTCATGGCGCTGATCTTGGTCACTTCGCTGTTCGCGTTCATCCTGCTGTGGGTGTCCTGGCGATATCTGCGGCGCCGTGACCCGTTGCTGCGTGACGTGATGTTGATGTTCGCCGCGGTGGCGATGCTGTTCGTGCTCGGGCTCGTCCGCCTGTTCGTGGGAGCGCCGCCACAGCCCGTGATGATCCTCGCTATCGGGTTGTTGCTGGCCAAACCGGTCTTCACGCTGCGGTTGGTCGGCCGGCTACGTCCGTTGCGCTCGTGGTGTCTGCCGGTGGCCGGGGCGCTGTGGGTGCTGAGCTCCGTGCCGGTACTGGTATCGGCGACGCGGCCGATCCCGAGACCAGCGGTCTGGCCGGCGGTGATCGTCTTCTTCGCCGTGGAGATGGTCGCGGCGTGGCTTCTCGCCGTCGAAGCCCGTCGGCGCGGCGGCGCAGCACGTGCCCGGCTCTGGTTCGCGTCCGCCGGGACCGGCTTGTTCGGTGCGGCGTTGATGCTCTCAGCGACCGGCGCTGTGGTCGGATCGCGAGTGCTCGCCGTGGTCTCCGGTCTGCTGTATCTACTCGCCTTCGTGCCACCGTATGGGGTGCGTCGGATGTGGGCCCGAGGTGCTACCCATGCGCCGATGCGCCGCTTGCTGGCTGTGCCTGCCAACGAGTCGACCCGGACCTGGCAGAGCTACTGCCACGACGCTACGGCGGTGCTTGGCGCGGACACGGTGGTGGTGCTGATGCCGGCGCCGGATCAGTCGTTTCAGGTGGTCGGCTGCCCCGCCCGGCCGGTGAGCAAGCTCGAGTGCACGAGGGCGAGCCTGGACGAACTCCTGGCCGCCGATGTCCCGATCGACGCGCTGGCGGGATGGACGCGTCCGCCGACGCTGGCGGTGATGTTCGCTCAGGCCACCGATACCCGCTTCGTGACCGCGATGCCGGTGGACACGTCCGGCGGCCGTGGCGCGCTACTGCTGCTCAACCGCTTCCGCAGCCTGTTCACCGAGGACGACATCGAGGCTTTCACCGAACTCGCCGGGCACGCCGCAGCGCTGGCCGGGCGGGCACAGACTCTGGCCGAACGCGAAAGTCTCGCTGCGATCGTCGAGTCGTCACACGACGCGATCATCGGCAAGACCCTGAACGGCGTGATCACCAGTTGGAATCCCGGAGCCGAGCAACTCTACGGCTACCGGCGCGACGAGGCCCTCGGCCGGCACGCGTCCATGCTGTTCCCAACGGGGCAGGAGCACGCCGAGCAACAGCTGATGCAACGCATCACCGCCGGAGAGAACATCGACCAGTACCGGGTCACGCGCCGCCATAAGGACGGCACTACGATCACCGTCTCGCTGACCCTGTCACCGATAACCGACGCCACCGGCGCGATCACCGGAGTGGCGTCGATCTCCCGTGACATCAGCGAACGACAGCGCGCCGAGGCGATGTTCGAGGGTTTGTTGGAAGCCGCCCCCGACGCGATCGTCGGTGTCACCCGCGACGGCACCATCACGCTGATCAACGCGCAGGCCGAACGGCTGTTCGGCTATCCCCGCGAAGAACTGCTCGACCAGCCGGTCGACGTCCTCGTCCCCGAACGGCTGCGCGCCACCCACGTGCGCCACCGCGACGGTTACTTCACCCATCCCCGTAACCGGCCGATGGGTGCTGGAGAGGCGCTGACCGCCGTACGTAAGGACGGCACCGAGTTTCCCGCCGAGATCAGCCTCTCCTCTGTCGAGACCGACAAGGGCATGATCGTGACCACGTCCATCCGTGACGTCACCGACCGCCTGATCGCCCAAGCCGAACGAGAACGGCTGATCACTCAGGCCGAACGCGACGCCGGCGAGCGTCGCCTGCAACACGCTCGCAGGCTGGAGAGCCTCGGTGAACTCGCCGGCGGTGTGGCACACGACTTCAACAACATCCTCGCGGTGATCAGCAACTACACCGAGATGGTCCTGGAGACCCTGGAGAACCCCACTCTCGTCCCGGCCGACCTGGCCGAGGTCCGCAAGGATCTCGGGCAGGTCAGCCGGGCCGCCGAACGCGCGGCCCGGCTGACGAAGCAACTACTGGCCTTCGGCCGGCGCGATATCACCCAGGCCACCGTGCTCACGCTCAACCATGTCATCGGTGACGTCGAACAAATGCTGCGCCGCTCGCTCGGCGAGCACATCCATCTGATCACCAGCTTCGACCGGCAGCTGTGGCAGATCTACGCCGATGCCAGCCAACTCGAACAGATCCTGCTCAACCTGGCCGTCAACGCCCGAGACGCGATGCCCGCCGGCGGCACCCTGTCCATCGATACGAGCAATGCCGAACTCGCCGACGACGACACCACCGGCGACATCTTGCGACCCGGCCGGTATGTACGCCTCCGCGTCAGCGACACCGGTAGTGGCATGCCCCCCGAGGTCATCGAACGGGCCTTCGAGCCGTTCTACACCACCAAACCCAAAGGCTCCGGCACCGGACTCGGCCTGGCAACGGTCTACGGCATCGCCACCGCCGCAGGCGGCGATGTACGCCTTTACTCGGAAGCGGGCATCGGCACCACCGTCACCATCCTCCTGCCCGCCGTCGAGTCGCCCGCCGATCCCAGTGCCGTGCCCGCTGTCATCCCGGCCGCCGAACCAGCCACCGAAACGCGACCACACGAAACCATCCTCATGGCCGAGGACGAGGACGACCTGCGCCAGGTCACCGCCCGCATCCTGACCCGCGCCGGGTATCACGTACTCGCCGCCACCGGCGGCACCGAGGCGATTCACCTCGCCCAAACCCACCCCGGCCCGATTGACCTGCTCCTCACCGACGTGATCATGCCGAGGATGATGGGCAACGAAGTCGCCGCTCAGGTCAAGAAGCGCCGCCCCGGCATACCCGTGCTCTACATGTCCGGCTACGCCGAACCCGTCCTCACCGAGAACGGAACCCTGCCCGACGGTGTCACCCTCGTCGAGAAACCCTTCACCAGCCACGAACTACTCGACCGCGTCCGTGCCGTTCTGCATCCGGCGAGCACATCATCAGCACCGCGCCCGGCCCCGAAGCAACCCAGCGCCCTCACCTGACGAAGCCCTTCATCGTCAGTACGCCGGCGTGGCCCCTGACGCGCTCTCCCGCTCCGGGCGCTTTGCAGAGAGCGTTGAGTTCCTTGCCGGCCTTCGCGGTCTCCGGCGTGTCGAGGGCCGTCCCCGGGTCCTTGTCCTTCGCGGCGTCGAGGGCCGCGTCGATGTTCGCCTTGAGGGCTGCGGTCATCTCGGGGCTCGCGCCCTCGGAGGCCTTGGTGAGGTCGTCCGCGAAGTCGGTCAGCATCGCCGTGGCGTCGGCAGGGGACAGTTCGGTGGCGCCGGACTGCGCCAGCGTGAGGATGGCGTTCTTGAAGGACGTGACCGCCCGCTCCGCCTGCCGTCGTCCCTGCTGCCCTCCTATCGGCTGTCCGAGCCGGACGCGCCGGTCGCGGCGCGGCCGGCCTCGAGCCGGGCGATCGGGATGCGGAACGGTGAGCAGGACACGTAGTCGAGGCCGGCGTCGTGGAAGAAGCGCACCGAGGCCGGGTCGCCGCCGTGCTCGCCGCAGACGCCGACGGTGAGGTCCGGCCGGGCGGCGCGGCCGCGCTCGACGGCGATGCGTACCAGTTCCCCCACACCGTCGCCGTCGATGGTCTCGAACGGTGAGGCCGCGAAGATGCCCAGACCGAGGTAGCGGCCGAAGAACACCCCTTCGACGTCGTCACGGGAGAAACCCCACGTCATCTGCGTCAGGTCGTTGGTGCCGAACGAGAAGAACTCGGCAGCGGCCGCGATGTGTCCGGCGGTGAGGGCCGCCCGCGGCACCTCGATCATGGTGCCGATCCGGATCGGCGGCGCTCCCGGCACACCGGCCAGCACGGCTTCCGCTTCCGCGCGTACCGTCTCGAGTTCCTGGACCGCGCCGACCAGCGGAACCATGATCTCCGGCCGCGGGTCGCCACCGGCCGCGACGCGGGCGGCCGCCGCCTCGGCGATGGCCCGGACCTGCATGGCGAACAGTCCGGGAATCACCAGGCCGAGGCGTACGCCGCGCAGGCCCAGCATGGGGTTCTGCTCGTGCATGCGCCGCACGGCCGCCAGCAGCGTGGCGTCCCGGCCGGGATCGGTGCCGAGCGCCTCGGCCCGGGCCACCCGCGCGGTCAGCTCCTCCAGCGGCGGCAGGAACTCGTGCAGCGGCGGGTCGATCAGCCTCACCGTGACCGGCAGGCCGTCCATCGCGGCGAACAGCTCCACGAAGTCGGCGCGCTGCAACGGCAGCTGAGCCGCCAGGGCCTCGGTACGCGCGGCGTCGTCCTCGGCCAGGATCAGCCGCTCGACCAGCTCCCGGCGGTCGCCCAGGAACATGTGCTCGGTGCGGCACAGACCCACACCGGACGCGCCGAAGCGGCGGGCCCGGGCGGCGTCGGCGCCGGTGTCGGCGTTGGCGTGCACCTCCATCCGGGCGACGTGGTCCGCATGGATCATGAGGCGTTCCACCGCGGACAGCAGCGGATCGCCGTGGGCGGTGAGCTCACCCTCGAAGTACCGCACGACGGGGGAGGGCCGCACGGCTACCGCGCCAGCGTACACCTTGCCGCTGGTGCCGTCGATCGAGATGACATCGCCGGCCCGCAGCGTGCGCCCGGCCACGGTGACCGAGCCACCGTCGAGGAGCAGCTCGTCGGCGCCGCAGACGCAGGTCTTACCCATGCCGCGGGCGACCACGGCGGCGTGCGACGTCTTGCCCCCACGCGACGTCAGGATGCCTTGCGCGGCGATCATGCCGGGCAGGTCGTCGGGGTTGGTCTCCCGGCGTACGAGGATGACCGGTCCGGTCGCGGCCGCCGCGGCAGCGGAGTCGAAGACGATCGCGCCCACGGCCGCGCCCGGGGAAGCCGGGACGCCGGTGGTCAGCGGCGGAGGAGCGGCGGTGGTGTCGAAGCTGGGGAACATCAGTTGGGCGAGCTGGTCGCCGGTGACCCGTTGCAGGGCCTCGTCGAGGGTGATGGCGCCCTCGTCGACCAGCTGGGCGGCGATGACGAACGCGGCGCCTGGGGTGCGCTTGCCGACGCGGGTCTGCAGCATCCAGAGTTTGCCGTTCTCGATGGTGAACTCGATGTCGCACAGGTCGCGGTAGCGCTGCTCGAGCCGCTGCATGATCGACAACAGCTGGGTGTGGCCGGCCGGGTCGATGACGGCCAGCTCGGACAGGCTCATGGTGTTGCGGATGCCGGCGACGACGTCCTCACCCTGCGCGTTGCGTAGGTAGTCGCCGTAGACGCCACGCCGGCCGGTGGCCGGATCGCGGGTGAAGGCGACGCCGGTGCCGGAGTCCTCGCCGCGGTTGCCGAACACCATCGCCATCACATTGACCGCGGTGCCCAGGTCCTGCGGGATGCGTTCCTGCCGCCGGTACAGGGTGGCACGCTCGGCGTTCCACGAGCGGAACACCGCACCGATCGCGAGGAACAGCTGCTCGTGCGACCCCTGCGGGAAGTCACGGCCGGTGTGGGTGTGGAACACCTTCTTGTACGCGAACACGAGATCCCGCAGCTGTGCGGTGCTCAGGTCGGCGTCCATCCCGCCGGCCGCGGCCAGTTCCTCGTCGAACGCCTCACCCGGCACCTCGAAGACGGTCTTGCCGAACATCTGGATCAGCCGCCGGTAGGAGTCCCACGCGAAACGGTCGTCACCGGTCTGCCGTGCGAGCCCCGTGACGCTCGCGTCGTTCAGGCCGATGTCGAGGATCGTCTCCATCATCCCCGGCATGGAGAACTTCGCGCCGGAGCGCACCGACAACAGCAGCGGATCGCCGGAGTCGCCGAAGGTCTTGCCGACCTGGTTCTGCACCAGCCGCAAGTGGTCCTCGACCTCGGCCAGCACCCCGGGCGGCATCGATCCGGTCCGCAGATACTCCCGGCAGGCCTCGGTGGTGACGGTGAACCCGGGCGGGACGGGCAGCCCCATCCGGGTCATCTCGGCGAGGTTGGCTCCTTTGCCGCCGAGCAGGTCCTTGAGGTCTTTGTCACCCTCGACGAAGTCGTACACATATCTGGTCACGGTCGCGCCCCTCGCTGTCTCGGCGGTGGCTCCTTCCTCATGGGTAGCCCTGATGACGGCTCACCCTGTAGGGCCGGACGTCCCTATCCGTTCGGTTACGACAGGACGAGTGTGAGGGGGAACGGCACCGGAAGGAGACGATCATGAAAGGCCTGGTGTACGGCGGACCGGGGTTCCGGTCTCGGACACGGATCCCGGGCGCCTCCGGTCGCTCCGGTACGCCGAAGGTGAGGGCGCCGCGATGAGAGCCGCCGTGCTGCTCGCCGTCGGCAGCCTGATCATGGAACGCCGGATGCTGCACGGCATCCGGCAGCGCGCTGAGAGGCTCGGCAGATCGGCGCGGCCGCACGCCGCCGTCTGATCGAGCTCTCCGCCACCCGCAGGAGCCGTCATGCTGATCGCGAGTTCACTGAAACGCTGGATGTATCGCGGCGGCCGCCCGCACCGGCTGGCCCGCGCGCTGAATCGCCTCTCGGCCGTGCAGTACCGGGCCGGATTCCTCGTACCCGGCAACTGGGTCACCTTGGAGGTGCCCGGCCGCCGTACCGGCCGTACCGTCTCCTGCCCTCTCGTGGTCGCCCGGTACGAAGGCCGGGAGTACCTGGTGTCGATGCTGGGCAACGACGCCAACTGGGTCGCCAACGTGCGGGCGGCCGGCGGGGACGCGGTGCTGAGTCACGGCCGCCGCGAGAGAGTCCACCTCAGCGAGGTGGCGGTGGAGCGCAGAGCACCGATACTGCGCCGCTACCTCGCGAAGGCTCCGGGGGCACGGCCGCACATCCCGGTTGATCGGCATGCCCCCGTGGCGGCGTTCGAACGAGTCGCCGCCGACTACCCGGTATTCCTGGTGAGGCGCTTCGGTGATCCCACCGCTTCCGGATTCCTCAGTCCTCGACGGTGATGACGTCGGTGGGCAGACGGCGGGGCGAGGGAGGCACGGTGTCGGTTTCCTCGACGTATCCCAGTCGCACGACGAGGTAGGGCTCACCGACTCCGGACAACAGCCGGCTCAGCAGACGACGCGGCCAGGCCACCTCGACGGCCTCGCTGATGGGGGCGGTTGCCAACCCCTCGGCGGTCGCCTGCAGGAGCAGAGCCGACATCGCCTCGCCGCCGCGCAGCAGGTCGACCGGCGCGTCAGAGGACCCGAAAATGATCACGTACGCGGCGCCCTCGTCGTGGCCGGCGCCGGGAAGCATGCCGGGGGAGCCGTCCGGGAGGAAGTCGCGGACCGGCACCCGGCGCAGGCTGGCCTGCACGGCGGTGGTGGCGGGCACTCCGTCACCGGTCCAGGCGGGCCGGTGCGTCCACTCGGTCAGCTCACTGTGATGCGCCTGGTCGACGTTGGCGTCGGCGGCCTCGTCGACCGAGACGGCGAGTTCGGGCACCCGATCGTCGGGCACGACATGCAGGTAGGCGCCCTGGTCCTCGACGAGCCGGCGCAGGCGATCCAGCGTCTGCTCGTCCACCGGGCGGGCGTCGAACGCGCGGCGGTCGGTGCGCCGCCGGTGGACGGCGGCGGCCAGTTCCTTCGCGTGCGCGTCGGGGGTGGTGCGCCCCGTGATCCGGATGCGGGCCAGCAGGTCGGGGTGCTGACCGTCCGGCAGACGCCGCACCTCGGCCCGCCAGCCTCCGGCGGCCAGGGACACACCCGCGTGATGGAGGGCGCCGCCGCAACTGATCAGCAACAGGCGCCCCTCGGCATCGGTGGCCCCGAGGCGACGGGAGGGATCGGAGGCCAGCTCCAGCACATCGCCGATGAGGCGCCACCGCCACGGCTGGGTGTTGAACACCGACGGCGCTCGCAGCGACTCCCGGGCGGCAGCCTCGAGGGCGGTGCGCGCCTCGGCGCGGGTCACGTATTGCTCGGGCCTGGTCATGGCGATCTCCGGCTTCGTCGACGTCGTGGTCGCTGGCCCCCGCCGCGTCAGTGCATCGTGGCGCGAGTCTTCTCCTTCTCGTGGCACCGGCGGCATTCGCGGAACTGCGGCGCGTTGTACTCCCAGTTGGCGTAGCGCCACAGGTCCCAGTCGTGCATGGTCCGGGCATCCGTGGTGCCGCATCGCTGGCAGCGCCGTTCTTGCCGGCACTGGTCGGCAGCGATGCAGGTGAACTCACCCCAGGTGTGATGGACCTTCTCGTCCGTCTTCCCGCACACGTCACAGACACGGACGCTTTCGCATCGGGCACCGGGAAGCGACCACTGACCCACGTGCAGGCCGGCCGTGCACAGCACTTTCCTGAGGACGTACATCTCGGCTCCCAGGTCAGGAGAATGGCCGTAGCCCTCACCTGCAGGCTAAGGCGGGACCGGCGGAGGCATCAGGGCCGAAAGGCCCGCATGACCGGATCGGTCGGAGCCGGCCGCTGAGGTAGAGGCCACTCGGACCCGGACTGGGCCAGCCTCGCCTCCGCCAGGACGTTCGGCCCTCCCGCCCGAGCCGAATTGGGTCGGCGGTGGAGGTACGTGCGCGTACGGGAGGAGTCCGTCATGAACGCGAGGACGGTCGTCACCATGCGTGACGACCGTCCTCGGGGCACGCTTCCGCAGTGCCGGGTGCGTCAGTGCTGGACTCGGAACTGGATCCGCTGCTCCAGGTAGTCGACGTCGTACAGGACGATGTACTCGGTGCCGTCGGGGACGTTGCGGGCCAGGACCGTGCTGTGCCGGCCGCACGCGGTGACCGGTTCGGTGTAGGTGAGGCTGCCGTCTTCACCCAGCGGGTAGAACCCGAGCAGGAAGGTCTGGCAGCGGTCGGACGGGTTGGCCGGGTCCTTGACGTGGGACACGCTGATCGTGCTGCAGCGGGAGTCCGGCACGGTGAGGACCGCGGTGCCGACCCGGCCGCCCGCGTAGAAGCCGGGTTCGGGCCGCACGGACACGCAGCCGCGGTTCCCGTGGTGGCCGGTGCCGGAGGCGGAGGCGGCTGTGGGTATCAGGACGGCGGTGAAGGCCATCGCGAGGATGGTCAGGACGTGGGTCAGGCGTTTCATGGTGGAGAACTCCCATCGTGATGGGCAGGAGGGGCCGCCCGGTGGAGGGCCTGCCCCCGAGTTCCCACAGCCCGATCGGGGTGATGGCCATGCCGGCACCTCCTCGAAGGAGTGTGGGGTGCCGGGGACTGGGGCGATGCGCTCACCGTACGCCTGTTCGGCCGCTCCGGCGCCCGGCGCAGCAAAGCAATCCGCTGGCCCGGTCCGAACAGGCGTAGGGTCGGGGTAGCACCCCGGACCCCGGTGACGGTATTCGGCCGTAGCGGGTTCTCCGACGTCTTCCTCGCCGCCGCAGCGATCGAGTGCGTTCCTCACGCAGGTACTACTCGAGCACGAAACCGGCCGCGGCCGAGGAGAGAGTCATGGACACGACCCCCGAGAACACCAGCACACCCTCGTACGCGAAACCCCGCGTCTGCATCATCGGCGCCTCCGGAAAACTCGGGCGCTACATGGTGCGGCACGCCCTGGACCGCGGCTACGACGTCGTAGCCGTCTGCCGGGAGGCCAGCGTCGGCAAGCTCGACATGTTCCGGGACCAGATCACCGTCGTGGCGGGGCAGACCGACAGCCGGTCGGTCGTCAAACGCGCTGTCGACGGCTGCGACGGCGTGCTGACCGTGCTGGTCCCGCGCGGCGTCGACCGGTACTCGACCCGCACCGCCCAGGCGGTCCTGGACAGCGCGAAGCCCGGCGCACGGCTGATCTTCTCGTGCGGATGGCACATCACCCGCGACGGCCTGGACAGGTACTCGTGGAAGCTCCAGGCGCTCGTGAAGATCGGCGGCCCGGTGGCGAAACTCTTCCGCTTCGCCGACCTCGACGACCAGGTGGAGGCTTGCCGGCGGATCTTCGCGAGCGACACCCGGTGGACCGTCGTGCGCGGCAGCGACCTGCAGGAGGGCGACGGCCAGGGACTGCCGGTCTGGAGCCGGCACGTCGGCGACCCCATCCTCAAGAGCAACACCACGCGGCGGATCGACTTCGCCCGGTTCATGGTCGAGGCGCTGACCGACGACGCGCTGATCCGGGAGGCGCCCGCCATCGTCGGCTGCCGCACCCCGTCCGCGCTCGCCCACGCCGCTGCGCCGGCGGGCGGCCCTGTGCCGGGATGACGACGATGGGGCAGACGGCGTGCCGGACGCGGTGCTGGCCGGCCGATCCGAGCAGCATGCCGGCGCCGTGAACCGGCGTAGGATCGGACTGCCGCCTGAATTCCCTGGTGGAGCGCTTCCTGGAGAGGTGTCGATGACATGGCCAGCACTGTGCTCCGCGTCCGGCTCATCGGCGGCGAACGCATGGACATCACCTACGACCGTCCCGACGTGTCCAGTCAGGATGAGCTGATCGGACACGTCATCGCGACGCTGTCCGAGGACGCCGGCGCGCTGCACGGCAAACACGGTGACCGGCTGGTCGTGCTCTACGGCCGCGGGGTCGCCGCCATCGAGGTCGCCCCCCGCGGCGCGGTGGTGTGACACACCGCTGAACAGGCGCCGAGAAAATCTGGTCTCGCGGTCCTAGACTTCCTCGCCAAGGCTGGGTAAGGTTTCACCCGTTGACGACAGAGATCTGAAAAAGACGCTGACGTGACAAACCGAGCGTCAAAGCAGGGCCCGGAAGTTCTCGTGGCTCGCTCGGTCATCGCGGTGGAACCACATCACCGCGCGCAACACGGTGAGTGCAGGACAAGACCTTGACGTAATTCCAGGTCAGGGCAGAGCGGGTGGGGTCGATGCAGGTTCAGGACTCCGCCTGATGCAGGAAGATCCACCGCACGTGTGCGGGGCCATGAAGTCGCGTGGGGCTCCGGCACCGGTGGACGGCATCACAGGAAACGCAAGCAGAGGAAAGGGAGGGTTTGACGCCGTTGGATCGCCCGCCGTCAGAGCGTAGTGCCAGTTCTGGGGCGGACACCGTGGTCACATCGAATGTGAGGTGGTCTCCGGTCACGCTTACGCGATCCTCGCACCCGCTGCGGCTCATAGCAGCGCGGTGCGGAAAAGAGAACCCGACGAACCAGTCGGTAGATGGTGTATTGAACCCGTAATCCCGGGCCCCGGCGCAGATGCGCCGGGGCCCTCGTTCATGACAAGGACATGCATGGCCCAACCCGACGACATGCTCAACGACGACGATTACCCCGCCTACACGATGGGCCGCGCCGCCGAGATCGTCGGCGCCTCGCAGGACTTCCTGCGCCGTCTCGACGAAGCAAAGCTGATCATCCCGTTCCGCTCGGCCGGCGGGCACCGGCGCTACTCCCGCTACCAGCTGCGCCTGGCCGCACGAGCCCGGGAGATGGTCGACCAGGGCACCGCCCTCGAGGCCGCCTGCCGGATCATCATCCTCGAGGACCAGCTGGAAGAAGCCCTCCAGCGCAACCGCGATCACGAGCGCCGGCAGCAAGCCGACGCCACCTGACACCCCACGCCGCACGGTCCTTCTCCACCACGAGAGGGACCGTCTGTCGTTGACGCGGGGGTTCAGGAGGAATGCCGCGGAGGACCGGCGCAGATTGCTGATCACGACCACGGCCATGGCCGCCGGCACGACGCCGAAACCGATCGCATACGCGTGCTCGAGGCCGGCGCTCAGGCACAGTGCGATGAGCCCTTTGAAGAACGGCACGCCGCGGCCGAATCCCGCGATCGCCCCGCGGCGAAAGCGAGCGACATCAGCGCGATGATGGCTCCTGGCAGGCCGCTGGCGGCGATGATCTCCGCGATGGGATCTGCTCTGTCGAGCAGCAGGCGGCCCCCGCCGTCCGGTTGGTGATCGGAATGAATGCCGACGAGCGGCGTGCTCGGCGTCAGCCCGGACGCGTGGCGCCCCGAGCGGACGAACACCGGCATCGTTCCAGCGTCGTCGTCACCGTGGCGGTGGTGCCGCCCCGGTCCGCGCGACATCATTCCGGCGAGGTGATGTACGACCCGGACCGGCTGTGGTCTCGTGCAGGCGGTCGCCGTCGTCCCGCGCCGTGGGCACCGGCGCGATCGCTGCCGACGAAGGGGGCCGTCATGAGCCGGGAAGCGCCTGCGAACGAGCCGCCGCCCACTCCGGGAAGTCCACCGCGGGCGCCGTCGCCCCGCGAGTACACCTGGATCCTCGTCGTCGCGGCGCTGATGGGGGTGCCGGTCGCGTTCGCCGCGGCGGCCTTCATGAGCCTGTCGAGCTGGCTGACCACGCTGGTGTGGACCACCCTTCCCGACAGTGCCGGCTGGGCGGCGCCGCCGTGGTGGTACGTGCTGGTCGTACCCACCGCCGCCGGGTTGCTGGTCGTCGCGGCCATGCGGTTGCCCGGCGGTGGCGGTGAACCCGCCGTGGCCGGGATCGGGCTGCACCCGCTGACGCCGGTCCAGCTCGTCAGCGCCATGCTGGCCGCCCTGGCGTCGCTGGCGATGGGGCTGGTCCTCGGCCCGGAAGCGCCGCTGACCGCCCTGGGGCTCACCGCCGGGCTGGTCGCCACCCGGGCGCTGCGTGCGGGGAGCCCGGGCGGTCAGCTCCTGGTCGTGGCCGGCGCGTTCGCGGCGATCAGCACGGTGTTCGGCGGGCCGCTGCCGTCGGCGCTGCTGCTGTTCGAACTGGTCGCCCTCAGCGGCACCGTGCCCTCGGTCTCGCTGGGGCAGGCACTGGTCCCCGGCTTCCTGGCGTCGGGAACCGCGGCCTTGGTGTTCACCGGTGTCGCGCACTGGCCCGGCGTCGCCGAGACGGTGATGCAGCTGCCACCACTGCCGGATTATCCGACGGTACGCCCGGTCGACGTGCTCTGGTGCATGCTGGTGGCGGTGGTGGCCGGGGTCGTGGCCGCCGGTGCCCGCCGGGCCGCGCAGGAGGTCAGCGCGCGGACGGCCAGGCGGGCGCCGATCATCGTCCTGTGCGCCGCCGGGCTGGCCGTCGGCGCGCTCGCGGTCTTCTTCCGATCCGTCACCGGCCAGCCGGTCGACCTGGTGCTGTTCTCCGGTGAACCCGCGCTTCCCCAGATCGTCGCGGAGTCCTCGGCGGGCGTGCTCGCGCTTCTCGTGCTGGTCAAGGGGATCGCCTACGCCCTGTCGCTCGGCGCCGGGTTCCGCGGCGGCCCCACCTTCCCGGCCGTCGCTCTCGGCGTGGCGGTGGGTGTGCTCGCCTCCGTCGTCCTGCCCGGCCTGGACCTGACACCCGCGGTGATCGCCGGACTGGCCGCGGCGGCCTCCGCAGCTCTGCGGTTGTCGTTCTTCGGCGCGCTGCTGGCCGCTCTGCTGGCCGGCTCGACCGGTGTCGAGACGGTTCCCATCGCGGTGATCGCCTCGGTGATCGGGTGGCTGGCGGCCACCGCCCTGCAGCAGCGCACGACCCGGCGCCGCAGCGATCCGGCACCCGCCGGCTGATCGCGTCGACCGCGGGTAGTTGCTCATGGCGTGCCGCCCTCTTCCGCCTGCGGCGCGGAATATTTCAAAGAATCGTTCGAGTATTGCGGTCGTGTGAACGAAGCTGTCACGATGACCGTCGATCCCTCATCCGTCCCCCGGATCGACTGGAGTCCCCTTGGCCGTCACCCGCCGTACCCTGCTGTCCTCGCTCGCCCTCGGCCCGCCCGCCGCCGTGCTGGCCGGCGCCGCACCGGCCCACGCCGCCTCACCCGCCGGTGACGTGGTCGGCAAGGTCAGCGTCGGCTATCAAGGATGGTTCTCCTGCCCCGGCGACGGCGCGCCGATCGGCGGCTGGTGGCACTGGAGCCGCGACCGCTTCCAGCCGCCGTCACCGGCCAACACCACCATCGTGTCCTGGCCCGACCTGCGTGACTTCGCCCGCACCTATCCGACGGCGTACCCGAATCTCGGCAACGGCCAGCCCGCCGCGCTGTTCTCGTCCTACGACCAGCAGACCGTGGACACGCACTTCGACTGGATGCGGACCTACGGCATCGACACCGCCGCGCTGCAGCGGTTCAACCCGGTCGGCGACGAGGGCCCGACCCGCGACGCGATGGCGCAGAAGGTGCGCGGCGCGGCCGAGCGGACCGGCCGCAAGTTCTACATCATGTACGACGTCACCGGCTGGACCGCCATGCAGACGCAGATCAAGACCGACTGGACGGCGAAGATGTCGGCGCACACCGCGTCCAGCGCGTACGCCCGGCAGAACGGCAAGCCGGTCGTCTGCGTCTGGGGATTCGGCTTCAACGACGACGGCCGTCCGTTCACCCCCGCCCAGTGTCTCGACGTGGTCACCTGGTTCAAGGCGCAGGGCTGCTACGTGATCGGCGGCGTGCCCACCTACTGGCGGGAGGGCAAGAACGACAGCCGCACCGGGTTCCTCGACGTCTACCACGCCTTCGACATGCTGTCGCCGTGGATGGTCGGCCGCACCGGCGACCTCGCCGGGCTCGACTGGTTCGCCGCCAACGTCAACGCCGCCGACCAGGCCGACTGCAACGCACACGGCATCGACTACCAGCCCTGTGTCCTGCCCGGCGATCTGTCCTCCGGCCACCGCCGGCATGGCGACTTCTACTGGCGCAGCATCTACAACATGGTCCGGCTCGGCGCCCAAGGCCTCTACGTGTCGATGTTCGACGAGTTCAACGAGGGCAACCAGATCGCCAAGACCGCCGAGACGGCCGCGTCAGTGCCGGCCGGCTCCGGGATCCGCGCGCTCGACGAGGACGGCACCTTCTGCTCCGCCGACTACTACCTGCGGATCACCACGGACGCCGGGAGAATGCTCAAAGGACAGATCGCGCTGACATCCGTACGCCCGACGCCGCCGACCACCGCGACCACACCGCCTCCGTCACCCACCGGGGATCTCGCCGCCGGCAAGGCGGCGAGCGCGAGCAGCGCGAACGGACCCTACACGGCGGCGAACGCCGTCGACGCGAACGCCGGCAGCTACTGGGAGTCCAGCGGCGCGTTCCCGCAGTGGTTCCAGGTCGATCTGGGCGGCGCCTACGCGGTGAAGAGCCTGGTCCTGCGCCTGCCCGCCGGCTGGGAGAGGCGAACTCAGACGATCACCGTGCAGGGCGGCACTGACGGCGCCTCCTTCAGCACGCTCGCCGCCTCCGCCGGCCACGTCTTCGACCCCGGCTCCGGCAACACGGTGACGGTCACCCTCTCCGGCGCCACTGCCCGCTATGTGCGTCTGGCCTTCACCGCGAACACCGGCTGGCCGGCTGCTCAGCTCGCCCAGCTCCAGGTGTACGGCGACGACGCGCCCACCACACCGCCACCGGTCACCGATCTGGCGCGCGGCCGGGCGGCCACCGCCAGCAGCCAGGTCCAGGCGTACGGGCCGGGCAACGTCACCGACGGGGACGCGGGCAGCTACTGGGAGAGCGCGAACAACGCCTTCCCGCAGTGGATCCAGGTGGATCTGGGCGCGGCCGTCACGGTCAGCCGGGCGGTGCTGAGACTGCCCCCGTCGTGGGGTGCGCGGACCCAGACGCTGGCGATCTCGGGAAGCACGAACGGGTCCGCCTTCATCACCCTGTCCGGGGCCGCCGAGCGGACGTTCACCCCCGGCTCCGGCAACACCGTGACGGTCGGCTTCGAGGCCACCTCGATCCGGTACCTGCGGGTCACCGCCACCGCTAACACGGCATGGCCGGCCGGGCAGCTGTCGGCGATCGAGGCGTACGCGAGCTGACCGGCGCGGAAGCGGGGTGGGCGGTCCACCGATCGTCACGAGCAGGGTCGATCACACCCGGAAGCCGCCCACCACGGTCTGCAGTTCGCTGGACATCCGCGCCAGCTCCTCGGAGGCCCGCTGCGCGTCACCGATGTTCTCGGTGGTCATGCGCGTCGCCGTGGCCAAGCCGTCGATGCTGTCGGCGATGCCGCTGACGCCGCCGGCCGCGTTGCTGACACCGCGGTTCATCTCGCCGGTGGTGGCGGTCTGTTCCTCGACCGCGGCGGCGATCGTGGTCTGGTAGTCGCTGATCCGGCCGATGATCTGGCCGATCTCGGTGATGGCCGTGATCGCCGTGCCGGTGTTGGCCTGGATGGCGGCCACCCGGGCGCTGATGTCCTCGGTCGCCTTGGCGGTCTCCTGGGCGAGGTCCTTGACCTCGCCGGCCACCACGGCGAAACCCTTGCCCATGTCACCGGCCCGGGCAGCCTCGATGGTCGCGTTGAGGGCGAGCAGGTTGGTCTGCTCGGCGATCGAGGTGATCAGCCGGATCACGTCACTGATCTCGGCGGACGACGTGCCGAGCTGGGAGACGGTGTTGTTCGTCGACTCCGCCATGACCACGGCCTGGGCGGCGACCTCGACGGCCTGGTTGGCGCTCTGCGCGATCTCCCGGATCGAGGCCCCCATCTCGTCCGAGCCGGCCGAGACGGTCTCGATGTCGCGGCGGATCTGTTCGGCGCTGGCAGCGACGGCGTCGGCCTGGGCGCTGGAGTCCGCGGCGTTCCGGGCGATCTGGGTGTTGGTGGCCGACAGCTGCTCGGCCGCGGCCGCGAGGGACTGCGCGGCGGTGCTGAGTGACTCGACGGTGCCGCGCATGGTGCCGGTCGCCTTGTTGAGCGCGACCGCCATGGCGCCCACCTCGTCACGCGAGCGCACGGTGACCACACCGGTCAGGTCCCCGGCGGCCAGCTGGGCGAGGTTGACGTTGACCGCGGCGAGCGGGCGGGTGATCCGGCGGACGGTCAGCCAGCCGAGCAGGGCCGCCACCAGGAGACCGACGCCCAGGATGACGAACATCAGGGTCCGGCTGCTCCGGTACGAGGCGGCGCTGTCCGCGGCGGCCACGCCCGCCTCGGTGGCCTCGTACTCGGTGAGGGAGTCGAACGCGGCGTTGATCTCGTCGGTCACCGGTGCGGCGTTCGCGTCGTAGACCTTCGAGAACACGGCGTTGTTGCCTTTCGCCGCGGCGGGAACGAGCTGGTCGTCCCGGATGCCGGCCAGCGTGGTCAGCCCGTCGTTGATGGTGGTCACGGCGGTCTGCTGAACGCTGGTCAGGCCGAGGCCGGCGTACTGTTCGATGCCCTGCAGGGTGAGTTCGTGGGCGTCGATCGCCGCCTGCCGGAAGTTCTCGGCGCCCGCGTCGGTGACCGCGATGTTCATCCGCGCCAGGTTCAGCAGCTCGTCGTCGAACGCGCCCTGAGTGACGGCGAGGGCCTGCGACGGTTTGAGGTTCTCCTCGACGATCGCGTTGGCTTTGCTGTTCGCCGTGCTCAGACCGGCGAGGCCGGCGGCCGCGACCGCGCCACCGGCGAGCAGGGCCACCGCCAGCGCCCCGCTGATCTTCACGCCGACCGGCAGGTCGCCGAAGAAACTCAGGGCGCCGCGACGTCCCGCCTGCGGTGTTGACAAGTCCGCCACGACGTCGTGCCTCCTGATCGACCCGGGTGTGCCACATGTCTCATCGGCACATCCGCCCACGGCGTGAGCGCCTGGGCCGGCGGGTGACTCCCATCCGCTCGGGTAGGCGCCACCGCGTTTTCCGTGTGGTCCCGGGACGGTGGGGGTAGTGCTCACCGACAGCACCGCACCACCGGCTGGGGGCCACGTGACCGAGGACCGGCAGAAGCTGGACGAGCAGGAGCAGGAGCAGGTCGAGGCGGTCCGGCCGCCCGACCTGAACCAGGACTCCGACCGCTCCGCGACACGCCTCGAGCTCTTCTTCGACCTGGCGTTCGTGCTGTTCGTGGCGCGCTGCGCCGACGTGCTGGCCAAGGACGAGACGTGGCACGGCGCGCTGGTGTTCTGCGCGGTGCTGACCATCGGCTGGTGGGCCTGGGCCAGCACCACCCTCTACGCCAACCGGTTCGACACCGACGACGCGGTCTTCCGGCTGCTCACGCTCGCCGCGATGGCCGGCGTGGTGGTGATGGCGGCGAGCGTCGACAAGATCGACGGGCCCGAGGGGCGCTGGTTCGCCATCGGTTACGTGATCATCCGGCTGGCGCTGATCGCCGGGTACGCGCGGGCCTGGCGTCACGTGCCGGACGCCCGGTCCACCGCCCGGCTGTACCTGATCGGCCACTCGCTCGGCGCCGCCGTCTGGCTCGCCTCGCTGGCCGTGCCGGAGCCCGGCCGGTACTGGCTCTGGGGTGTGGGCGTGCTCGCCGACGTGGTGTGGCCCACCGCGGCGGCCCGGCTCAAGGACGCCGTCCCGCTGCACCTGGAACACCTGCCGGAACGCTTCGGCCTGTTCGTGATCCTGGTGCTCGGCGAGTCGGTCGCGGCGGTCGTGACGGGCCTGCACGACGGTGGGTGGAAGCCGGTCGTGGTGGTCACCGCGACGGCGGCGTTCGTGGTCGCGGCGGCGCTGTGGTGGATCTACTTCGACCTCTCCGGCGGTGCGGCCAAGCGGCGCCTCGCGGTGGAGGGCGGCGAGGGCACCAAGCACGGCGTTCATGACTTCTACGTGTACGTCCACCTGCCCCTGGCAGTCTCGCTGGCGGCGGTGGCGGTCGGGCTGGAACACGCCGTCCTGCACGGCGCCGACGATCACCTGACCGCCGGGACGAGATGGGTGCTTGCCATCGGCGTGGCCGGATATCTGCTCAGCGCCGCGGTCATGCAGGCCCACCTGGGCGGCCGGTTGCGCGGAGCGGTGCTGTGGCCGGGCGCCGGCGTGCCGCTGGCTCTGGTCATCGCCCTGCTCGACCTGGCCGCCGTGGTGACCGCGGGGCTGTTCGCCGCGCTGGTGGTCGCCGGTGTGGTCGCCGGCTTCCTGCTGCACCGCTCCGGCGAGGTCCGTACCGCCAAGGTCTGATCTCCGGTAGGTAGACCCGGCCGAAGCTGGATCGCATCCAGCTTCGAAATGAGCCGCATCGACGCTTCGGCGGTCCTGGCGCCGGCACGCTCACGCAGTGACTGCCGCGTCAGCTCATCGCGGCATCCCCACCACCAGGAACTCCCACCGGCCCGTTCCGGTGATTGGCATCCGGTGCCCCGGCGATGCCGCGCCGTGGCGACCGAGCGGGTGTCGCACCACGAACTCATCGCCGGTGTAGATGACGACGAAGCCGGTGGACGGGTCGCCGATGACCAGCGGGCGGTCTTTCCCCGGCTTCTTGCGGTGCTGCTTCGGACGATCGCGGTCGTGGGATGTGCTGTTCGCCGGTGAGGGGCGGTCGCCGTGCGGGCGGGCGGCCGGCTTGCTGGTCGGCCGGCTGGTCGCGGGCCGTTCACCGGCAGGCGTCGTGGCGGCCAGCGCCATGGTGGACGGCGTGGTGGTCGACATCGGGCCGGTCGTCGTCGTGGTTCTCACCGGTGGGTTCGAAGCGGTCGCGCTTGCGCTGGGAGCACTTGAGCTCGCGGCGCCCGTGCTGGTGGCGTTCGGGCTGGTGGCGCTCGGGCTGGGCGCCGGCCGGCTCGTGGCGGGTTTCGGTGAGGAACCGGGCATGCCGGGTGCCGGGCGGTTCGTGCTCGGGGAAGGCCGGCCGTTCGCCGTGCCAGGTGCCGGGCGGCTCGCGGTGGGGGAGGGCTGGCCGCTCGCGGCCGCTGAGGAGGGAGCGGTGGGAGCAATCGAGGACGGGACGCTGGAGACAGCTGAAGGCGAAGGGTGGGAGCCGGCTGAGGGCGAGGCGGTGGGAGCGGCTGAGGGCGGGGCGCTGGAAACGGTTGTGGACGGGGCTCCCGCGCCGGTGACCGGTCTGCCCTGCGCGTCGAGGATGCGCAGCACGGCGGCGTCCGGGCCGGGACCCGTGGACTGGGCGGCGGCGGGGTCGGGAGTGTCGGCGCGGGCGAGCGCCGGGGGCAGCAGTGTCGTGACGACAGCGAATCCCGCGGCGACGGTTTTGCGCATCCCGTGAACCTCCTCGAACCATGGACCGGATCTTCGGAGAATAGTGCCGAAACCGTACAAAAGCTCCTAAATAACCCATTGGAGTACGGGACGCGAAACATTTATGAAAACCACTGTTGACATCAGTTAACACGCCGAACAATGCTGTGAGAGCGCTCTCATGACTCCTCGTGGGAAGCGCCGGCGAACGGGTCGCCGCCCCGTGACCTGTCCCCTTCGCCGCCGACCGCCGCCCGGCCGCTTCCCCGAGGCCGCCGGGTGTCCTGGATCGAACTGAGGTGCTGAGTTTGCGTACCCGAATGAAATGGCTGACCGCCGCGGCCGCCCTCCTGATGGCAGCTCCGGTCATGGCCGTGACGACGCCCGCCGCGGCGGCGTCACCGGCTGTGCTCCCGCTCACCGTCACCAACAACACCGGTCGCGGCGACGCCGTGTTCCTCTACGTCATCGGCACCATGAACGGGCGCTGGGGATACGTCAACACCAGTGGCGTGTTCAGCCCGTGGCCCGCCGGCGGCAACCCGCCCGTGCCCGCCCCGGACGTGTCGATGGCCGGGCCCGGCAACGGCGGCACCACGACGATCCGCATCCCCAAGGGACTGTCCGGCCGCGTCTACATGGCGATGGGCGACAAGATCAAGTTCTTCATCACGCCCGACGGCTTCGTCCAGCCGGCCCCATGGGCGCCGGGCGACCCGAACTTCAACACCCTCTTCGACACGAGCGAGTTCACCTTCAACGACGCGGGCCTGTGGCTGAACAGCTCGCAGGTCGACTTCTTCGGCATCCCGCACGCGGTCACCGTGACCAACGGCGCCGGGCAGACCAAGCGCACCGGTGACGTCGTCGCCGACGGCCGCAACAAGGTCATCAATGCCATCAAGGCGCAACCGGGCTGGCAGGACTCGGTCATCACCCGCGCTGACGGCACGGTCCTGCGGGTGCTGGCACCGGGCAAGGCCACCGACGCCGGGAAGTTCCCCGCGAACTACCTCGACGCCTACATCAACTCCGCGTGGAGCGCCTACACCAGCAGGACGCTGACGGTCGTGCCGCGCCAGAACGAGCCGAACCGCAAGTTCTTCGGCCGGACCGTCGGCAACACGATGCGCTTCACCGACAGCACCGGCGCCGAGGTCGCCACCGTCGACAAGCCCAGCACCGCGAACGTCTGGGGCTGCGACGGCGTCTTCAACGCCCCGAACGTGGCGCCGTTCATCCAGAGCGAGGTCCGGCGGACCATCTGCACCGCCCTGGTCCGGGGCACTCTGGGGACGTCGACCCAGGAGCCGGTGTACGACGCGAACGCGTTCTACAAGAACAGCGCGCCGAACCATTACTCGCGGATCATCCACGCCAACATGGTCGACGGTAAGGCGTACGGCTTCGCCTACGACGACGTCGGCGGCTTCGAGTCGCTGGTCCACGACGGTGACCCGCAGCAGGCCGGAATCGTCATGAGCCCGTTCGGCGGCGGCGGGAACCCGCCCGCCACCGGCAACCGGATCCTCAGCAACTGGAACAACAAGTGCATCGACGTGAACAACGCCAACTTCTCCGACGGGGTGCCGCTGCAGGTCTGGACCTGCAACGGCACCGCCGCCCAGGCGTGGACGTTCAGCGGCGGCACGATCAGCACGCAGAACAACAAGTGCATGGACGTCGCCTGGGGCTCCCGGGACAACGGCGCGGTCATCCAGATCGCCACATGCAGCGGCAACGCCGCCCAGCAGTTCGTGCTCAGCGCGGCCGGTGACCTGGTCAACCCGCAGGCGAACAAGTGCGTCGACATCGCGGAGTGGAACCCGAACGACGGCGCCCGGCTGCACCTGTGGGACTGCGTCGGCGGCCAGAACCAGAAGTGGCGCCGAGGCTGACCGGATCGGCAAGCGGGCCCGTGTGCGAGCACGGGCCCGCCCGCCCCGCGGCGTGGCTCACCACGCGGTGAGCACCAGATGGTTGACCAGCAGCGCGGTGCCGGCCTGCGCACCCAGCCAGAAACGCCGATCCCGGTACGGGACCAGCACCGCGGCGGCCGGCAGCCAGACCGCGAACGGCAGCCAGATGCGCTCCACCTCGGCCTTGCTCAGACCCGACAGATCAGCCACGGTGATCGCGGCCACCGCGGCCAGGCAGAGCAGCACGGGGGAGCGGCGCGCGGACCGTGAGGCCGCCGCCGCACGGCGCACCATCACCGCGGCGGCCGGTCCCGCGCACAGGGCGAGGGCGGCCAGGTTGGCCACGATCCAGTACGGGTACGGGCGATCGCTGGCCAGTCCCTGGTAGTAGCGCACCCGGACCAGCTCGTAGCCCTGCCACCAGTCGAACCCGGCCGCCGTCATCGCGCCCGCGACCGCCGCCGCACCCGCCACGGCCCAGCCGAGCCACCGCCACCGGCCGCGAGACGCCACCACGATCGCCGCTGCCGGGAACGCCAGCAGGATCAGTCCGTAGGACAGGTACGCGCACGCGGCCAGCCCGGCCCCGCCACCGAGCAGCGCCCACCGCGACCGCCGGGACAACCCGGCCGCCAGCATCGCGAGCGCGCCCGCCGCGACCCCGGCGAACAGGCCGTCGGCGGACACGCCGATCCACACCGCCCCCGGGAACAGCACCAGGAACGGCATCGCCGCCCGGGCCGCCGCCTCGTCGCCGAGCGCCCGCAGCGTGACGGCGACCGCGACCGTCACCGCGCATCCGGCCGCCACGCACACGATCGCCGCCCACGCGCCGCCACCCAACCCCAGCCGGTCCAGGCCGACGAAGACCAGCAACGCCCCGGGCGGGTGCCCGGCGACGTGGGTGGTCCACGGATCGGCGGTGCCGTCCACGATGCGGCCGGTGAAGCCGCGCAGCATCGCCGGCACGTCGGTGACCCCGGGCACCTCACTCAGGTACTCGAACCGGGTCGTCAACCGGCCGGCGACACCCCGCTGCCACCCGTCGACCAGGGCGAGCGCGAACGTCCACGCCGCCGCCGTGGCCCAGCCCGCGAGAAGCAGCCGCCGCCAGGACAGCGCGGCGGCCAGCCCGGGACCCCACCGCACGACTGCCACCGCGATCGCCACGGCCAGCGGGGTGCCGGGACCGGCGTGCGGCAGCACATGGCCGAACAGCGGGGCGGCCGACGCCCGTACCGGCCGGCCCGCCGCACCGAGCACCACGGCGGCTGCCGCAGCGGCGGCGACCAGGATCACCACCGCCAGCAGCGTGCCCGAGTCCGCCCGTGACGACGGCCGCCAGCCGGTCGGTGCCGCCCGGCTGCGGCCCGGCCCGCCGCTCAGCCCCGCAGCGGCGCGCATGCGAACTCCCGCAACCCGGCGGCCGGTGTGACCACCGCCCGGAATCCGAGCTCGGCCGCCGCGCGCTGCGGCGACGCCACGATGTGCCGGACGTCGCCGAGCCGGAACCTGCCGGTGATCTGAGGGCCCGGTCCGCCGAACGCCTCACCGAGCAGACCGGCCATCTCCCCGACGGTGACGGGCCGCCCGGAGGCGACGTTGTACGCGCGGAAGCCGCCGGATGCGTCCAGTGCCGCCACGTTCGCCGCCGCCACGTCGGTGACGTGCACGAAGTCCCGCAGCTGGCCGCCGTCCTCGTACACCTGCGGGGCCCGGCCGCCCTCCAGCGCGGACCGGAAGATCGCCGCCACACCGCTATACGGGGTGTCGCGCGGCATGCCCGGGCCGTACACGTTGTGGTAGCGCAGCGCGGTCACCGCCGCGCCGGTCTCCCGCGCCCAGACCGCGGCCAGATGTTCCTGGGCGACCTTCGTCGCCGCGTACACGCTGCGCGGATCCATCGGCGCGTCCTCATCGACCCGCTCGCCGGTCAGCGGCCGGGCGCAGGACGGGCAGCCGGGCTCGAACCGGCCCGCCGCCAGATCCGCCGGGTCGCGCGGGGCAGGCCGCACCACACCGTGATCCGGGCAGCGGTAGGCGCCCTCGCCGTAGACGACCATCGAGCTGGCGAGCACCAGCCGCCGTACCCCGGCTTCGGCCATCGCCGCGAGCAGCACCGCCGTGCCGAGATCGTTGCAGCCGACGTACTCCGGCAGGTCCCGCGGCCCGGCGCCGAGTCCGACCAGCGCGGCCTGATGCACGACCGCCTCCGCGCCGCGCAGGGCCGCGCGGACCGCGCCGGCGTCGCGGATGTCGGCGCGTATCAGGACCGCGCCGGCCGGGACCGAGGGTGGCTCCCGGTGCGCGGCCGGATGACCGCAATCCAGAACTGTCACGTCGTGATTCGCGGCGAGCAGGGCGGTGGTCACGTGCGAGCCGATGAATCCGGCGCCGCCGGTCACGAGAACATGGGTCACGGCGGCACCGTAGGCACGCCGCGACCGATCGCGCAGCGGCCGGCGCCGATCCGTCAGCGGTTCGTAAGGACTGCCGCCGACGTCACCGTTCCGTAAGATCTCACCGCTCTGAGCAGCGCTAACTTGCGATTCATGACCGATGTGGTGTTGCCCTGCCTCAACGAGGCCGCAGCCCTGCCGTGGCTGCTCGCGCGGATGCCGGCCGGCTACCGGCCGATCCTGGCCGACAACGGCTCGACCGACGGCTCCCTCGACGTGGCCCGGCGTCACGGCGTCCGGATCGTCACGGTCGCCCAGCGTGGCTACGGCGCCGCCGTGCACGCCGGCGTGCTGGCCGCCGACCCCGCCGACGGCGTCGTCTGCGTCATGGACGCGGACGGCTCGTTCGACCCGGCGCAGCTGCCGCTGCTCGCCGACCCGGTCCGGGCCGGCGTCCTCGACCTGGCCTGCGGGCGGCGCCGGCCGGTGAACGCGCGTGCCTGGCCGCCGCATGCCCGGCTCGGCAACGCCGTGCTCGCCCGCCGGATCCGCCGGGGGACCGGGCTGCCGGTGCACGACATCGCGCCGATGCGGGCCGCCCGCCGCGACGCCCTGATCGCCCTCGACCTGCGCGACCGGCGCTTCGGATACCCCCTGGAGCTGCTGCTCGGCGCCGCCCGCGCCGGCTGGCGGGTGGCCGAGACCGACATCACCTACCGGCCACGCGCCGCCGGGACCCGCTCCAAGGTGACCGGGACCGTCCGCGGCACCCTGCGCGCCGTCCACGACATGCGGGCGGTGCTTTCCCGATGATCCAGCTCCTGGTCATCGCGAAGGCGCCGGTGCCGGGCCGGGTGAAGACCCGGCTGTGCCCGCCGTGCACCCCGCGGACAGCGGCGGTGATCGCAGCAGCGGCCCTGGCCGACACGCTCGCCGCGGCCGGCGCGGTCCCGGCCGTGCGGCGCGTGCTGGTCCTCGACGGCGACCACCCGGCACCGCCGGGATGGGCCTGCGTGCCGCAGCGCGGCGACGGTCTGGGACAGCGGCTCGCGCACGCCTTCGCCGACACCGCGCTGCCCGGCGTGCCGTCGCTGCTGATCGGCATGGACACCCCGCAGGTGACGCCCGCCCTGCTCGAGGCCGCCGGACACATGCTGGGTGAGAACCGGTCGGTGATCGGGCCCGCCGACGACGGCGGCTGGTGGGCGCTGGGTCTGACCGACCCCGCCGACGCGGCAGCGCTGTCACCGGTGGTCATGTCCACCCCGGAGACCGGGCGCGACACCCGGGCCGCCCTGCGCGGCCGCGGCGCCGACCCGCGGACGCTGGCCCGGCTGCGGGATGTGGACGTGGCCGCCGACGCTCTCGCGGTGGCCGCCGCCTGCCCACCCGGATCCCGGTTCGCGGAGGCCGTGGCCCGGCACCTGACCGACGCTGCGGCGGGTGTGTGATGACCGCCCCCGCCGTGGTGTGCCCGCCCGCCGGGCAGGTCGCCCTGGACCTCTACGACCGGGCGCTGGCCCGGGCCGCCGGGGGCGGCGACGGCACCCTCGTGCTGCGTGACACGGCCGGCCGCGAGCACCGCATCGACGCGGCCCGCTGGTGTGCCGCGGACCTGCCCGGCGACACCGGGCTGCTGGGGCGGTGCACCGGGGCCACCCTGGACGTCGGCTGCGGCCCGGGCCGGCTCACCGGTGCGCTGCTCGGCGCCGGCCGGGCAGCGTTCGGCATCGACGTGAGCAGCGCCGCCGTACGCCTGGCGCGTGCCCGCGGAGCCCTGGCGCTGCGCCGTGACGTGTTCACCGCCGTCCCCGGTGAGGGCCGGTGGGAGCACCTGCTGCTCGCCGACGGCAACCTCGGCATCGGCGGTGATCCGGCGCGGCTGCTGCGCCGCTGCCGGGACCTGATCGCCGCGCACGGGCGGATCCACGTGGAGGCCGCACCGGCGGGAGCCGGCACCTGGTCCGGGACCGCGACCCTGCACGACCCGGCCCGGCCGGCCGGTGACGGGGCGCCCCTGCGGTGGGCGCAGGTGGCCGCCGACGACCTGGCGCCGCTGGCCCGGCTCGCGGGCCTGGCCGTGCGGACGACCTGGACGGAGGAAGGCCGATGGTTCGCGACCCTGGCCGCCGGTTGAGCGGGCTGCTCACCTGGCTGACCACGCCGCTGCCGCCGCCGCCCGAGCGGCTGCGCCGGGGGCCACTGCGTCCCGGCGCGTTCCCGTCGCCCCTGCGGTCGGCGCGGCTGAGCGCGAACCTCGGCGCGGCCCTCGGCGTCATGATGCTGACCTGCCTGATCACCGGCGTGCTCAGTCACCTGATTCAGCATCCTCCGGCCTGGTTCACCTGGCCGTCGCGGCCGATCGGCCTCTACCGGTTCACCCAGGGCCTGCACGTGGCGACCGGCCTCGCCACCGTGCCACTGCTCGGCGCGAAACTGTGGTCGGTCTATCCCCGGCTGTTCGCCTGGCCGCCGGCGCGCAGCATCGCCCACGCCGCCGAACGGCTGTCGGTGGCGCTGCTGGTCGCCGCCGCGCTGTCCCAGACGGTCAGCGGGCTGCTCAACATCGCCCACTGGTACACGCCGATGCCGTTCTTCTTCACCACCGGTCACTACCGGGTGGCGTGGCTGCTCACCGGGGCCGTGCTGATCCACCTCGGCGTGAAACTGCCGCTGATCCGCGCGACGTGGCGCCGGCCCGCCCCGCCGGACGGGCGCCGCCAGGTCCTCGCCGCGGCAGGCGCTGCCGCCGCCCTGATCACCGTGTCCACGCTCGGGCAGACCGTGCGGCCGCTGGCCGGAATCTCCCTGCTCGCGCCCCGCCGCCCGGGCAGCGGCCCGCAGCGGCTGCCGGTCAACCGGACCGCCGCGGCAGCCGGGGTCCGCGACCTCGCGCTCGACCCCGGATATCGGCTCACGATCAGCGGCCCGGGCGGCGGTGTGTCGCTCACCCTCGCCGAACTGCAGGCGCTGCCGCAGCACACCGCGGTCCTGCCGATCGCGTGCGTCGAGGGCTGGAGCTCCACCGGAACCTGGACCGGCGTGCGGCTACGCGACCTGATCACCCTGGCCGGCGACGTGCCGGCCGCGGGCGAGGCGGTCGTCGAGTCGTTGCAGGCCGACGGCCGGTATCGCACCTCGGTGCTGGCCGGCCCGCACCTCACCGACGGCCTCACGCTGCTCGCGCTCCGGCTGGCCGGCGAGCCGCTGGCGCTCGACCACGGGTACCCGGCCCGGTTGATCGCGCCGAACCGGCCCGGCGTCCTGCAGACGAAATGGGTCACCCGGATCACGGTGCGGGAGGCCCGATGAGAATCGCTCTCGTCGGGACCGGGGCACTGCTCTGCCTGTACGCGCTGAGCACCGTGGCGACCGCCGCGGGCGTCCTGCTCTTCCTGCTGGCTGTGGTGCTGCTGCACGACCTGGTGTTCCTGCCGGCGGTGCTCGCGGCCGGGTGCCTGATCCGCCGGTGGGTGCCGCCGCGCCGGCAGCCGGCCGCCCGGTTCGCCGGCGTGGTCGGGCTCGCGGTCGTGGTGGTCGCCCTGCCGATGGTGCTCGGGTTCGGGCGGTCAGCGGACAATCCGACAGTGCTGCCCCGCCCGTACGGGCAAGGTCTGATCTTGATTGTGGGGTTGGTGGTCATGAGCGTCGTGCTGGGCCGTAAGGGAATCGAAAGGTCGCGGGGGAGGCGGCGCCGCAGCCGGTCTGGGTAGCCTGCCACCGTGACCCACCAGGTGCTGGTCGTCGACGACGACCCGACCGTCAGCGACGTCGTGCGCCGTTACCTCGAGCAGGACGGCTGCCGGGTGCGGCTCGCCACCGACGGGCTGAGCGCGCTCGCCGCCGCCGACACCGAACGCCCCGACCTCGTCGTGCTGGACCTGATGCTCGGGGGGATCGACGGTCTCGAGGTGTGCCGGCGGCTGCGGCGCGACCATCCCGGCCTGCCCGTCGTCATGCTGACCGCGCTGGGTGAGGAGAGCGACCGGGTGCTGGGCCTCGAAGTGGGCGCCGACGACTACGTCACCAAGCCGTTCAGCCCGCGCGAACTCGTCCTGCGGGTGCGTTCGGTGCTGCGCCGCACGGCATCGGACACCCCGCGGCCGGCCCAGCTGCTGCACGACGGTGACCTGGTCGCCGACACCGGCCGGCGTGTCGCGGGGGTCGCCGGGCGGCCCCTGCCGCTCACGGTGCGCGAGTTCGACCTGCTGGAGTTCCTGCTGCGGAACCCGGCCCGGGTCTTCACCCGTGCCGAACTGCTCGACCGGGTGTGGGGCTGGCAGTTCGGCGACGAGTCGACGGTCACCGTCCACGTCCGGCGCCTGCGGGAGAAGATCGAGGAGGATCCGTCCGCCCCGCGCCGGCTACTCACCGTCTGGGGTGTCGGCTACCGATACGAGCCGGTCGCCGGTGCGTGACATCCTCCTGATCGGCCTGTACGCGCTCGCCGCGGGCGCCGTGGTCGGGCTGTTCGGCGCCGGGCTGCTGCGGCTGTTGCGCGGTCGTTCGATCACCGTGCACGTGTGTGTGCTGCTCGCCGTCACCGTCGCCGCGGTCGTCGCCGGTGTCGCCACGGTGGCCCAGGCGATGTTCCTGTCCGGCCACGACCTGCAGGTGGTGCTGGTGACGGTCTCCGCGTCGGCGGCGGTCAGCCTCGCCCTGGGCTTCGTCTTCGGCCGCCGGCTGGCCACCGCGGCGGTCTGGGCCGCGCAGGCCCGCGACCGGGAGCGGCGGATGGAGGCCGGCCGCCGCGAACTCGTCGCCTGGGTCTCGCACGATCTGCGCACCCCGCTCGCCGGTCTGCGGGCCATGACCGAGGCGCTGCAGGACGGCGTGGTGGCCGACCCGGAGACGGTCGCGGAGTACCACCGCCGCATCGGCGCCGAGACGGGCCGGATGAGCGCGCTCGTGGATGACCTCTTCGAACTGTCCCGCATCCACGCCGGCGCGCTGCGCCTCGCCCCGGCACGGCTGCCGCTCGCCGACGTCGTCTCGGACGCGGTCGCCGCGGTGACACCTCTCGCCGTGCACCGCGGCATCACCGTGGAGGCGGCCGGCGACGGCTGGCCGATGGTCACCGCGGGCGCGCCCGAACTGAACCGGATCGTCGGCAACCTGCTCGTCAACGCGGTCCGGTACACCCCGCCGCACGGCTCGATCCGCGTCGACGCCGGCCACGACGGCGCCCACGTGTGGTTCGCGGTCTCCGACACCTGCGGCGGCATCCCGGACGACGACCTGCCCCGGGTCTTCGACGTGGCGTTCCGCGGCAGCCGGGCCCGGACTCCGGGCGGCGCGGGCGGCGGACTGGGCCTGGCCATCGTGCGTGGCCTGGCGGAGGCGCACGGCGGGCAGGTCGCGGCCCGCAACATCGCCGGCGGCTGCCGGTTCGAGGTCCGCCTGCCGGGTGGTCAGCGCTGACCCGGTCGGCGCCATTGCCGGGTCAGGACACCCGGCGGCGGAACCGGTAGCCGAGATGGATCCGGGTGCCGGTGGAGTCGGTGGTGATCTCCAAGCTGGTGCAGGCCTGCTGGATCAGTTCGAGGCCGCTGGGGCGCCGCCTGCGGGAACCGGTTCGCGGACGGGCGTCAGCACCGCCGGCGGCACGCAGAGCCGTGCCGATGCCGGGACCGTGGTCACTGATCTCGCACCAGAGATGATCGCCGCGGTGCCAGCTCAGCAGTTGACCGAACCCGCCACCGTGCTGCACCACGTTCACCATCGCCTCGTGCACGGCCAGCGTGAACCGGGCGGCGTGCTCGCCGGGCAGGCCGTAGGCGATGCCGGTGCTGTGCAGTCGCCGGCGCAGCTGGGGCAGCGTGTGGTGGTCGAACCAGCCGGCCAGCGGCAGCGCGGTGAGCGGCTCGCCGGTCCGGCCGGAGACCGTGGAGACCGGTGTGCCCGCGGCCATCGCCAGGATCGTGTCGTCGAACCGGGCCTGGGCGAAGGTGCTGGACCAGTCCACGCCGAGCCGCTCCAGGTTGAGCAGTTCGGTGGCCGCCGCCGTCAACGCCGTCGCGGCGTTGCGGTCGGTGTCGTGCAGCGGGCCCGGTGTCCGCCGGTAGACGTCCACTGCTCCGGCGTGGCGGATGCCGCCGGCGTGCAGGGGCAGCGCGAACACCGCGCGTACCCCGGCGGCCAGTGCCGCGGGGGTGAATCGTGGCCAGTGTTCGCGCCACGCCGCGTCCCTCAGGTCGGCGGCGTGGACGGGCCGGCGGGTGGCGGCGGCCTCATGGCAGGGACCGTCGCGCAGCGACTCCTGCGCCGACTCGATCCGGGCGCTGGTCTGATCGCTGCTGAACCGGATCCGCGCGTCCGTCATGCCCCCCTGGCGGGTTGTCGGTGGGCCCGCCGACAACCCGATGCCGTTGATGCCCGGCATCAGGGCCCCGCCCAGACGGCACAGCGTGGCCAGGTCCGGGCCGTTGGCGCTGACCAGATCCCAGACCCGGGCCGGGTACGCGTCATCTCGATCGTTACTGCTCTGCTGACTCATCAGCTACTCCCTGGACGGCGCCACGTGCTGAAGAAGGCGCTACCAGGGACTGGGGCAGCGAGTGAAGGGCGACAGGGCACGCACTCTGGTGTTGACGGTAGACCAGTACGGCGGATACCGCCTCCTCAGCGGCCGGCCAGCAGGCCGCGCGGCGGAACCGAGTAGACCTGCACCGGGCGTACGCCGTGGCGGCGCAGGATCGCGTTGGCGGCCGTCGCGGCCGAGGCGGCGGAACGTTCCATCAGCGCGCACGGGAACGGCATGCGGACCCAGTCCCCGGCCAGGAACAACCCGTCGGCGTCGGTGGTCACACCCGGCCGGGTGGCGTCGCTGCCGACGCCGAACGCCGGCGCGTCGTAGCCGATCCGGGTGTCGCTGTCGACGATCCGCAGACCCCGCGTCTCCGGCCAGATGCCGGTGAGCTGCGCCCACATGTCACGGGCGGCGTCCGCCGGGTCGATGCCGTGGCCGGCGGCGTAGGCGTGCAGTTCCACCACGGCGCCGCCGGTGCGCCGTGACCAGGCGGCCGAGCCTCGTTCGACGCGGTGGAACAGGCTGACCGAGTCCAGCAGCGGTTCACGGGCGACGCTGCTGAACACGGCACGGTCCGCGGTGACGTCACGGTCGGTCCAGATCCGGCTGACCGCGTACGGGGAAGTGGTCCGTACCGTCTCGATGTTCTTGACCAGACCCGGCGCCGACCCGGCCAGGGCGGGCGAGGCGGCGACGATGGCGCGGGCCGACTCCGGGTCGGTGGCCAGGACGACGTGGTCGGCGCGGATCTGCGAGCCGTCGGCGCCGGTGACGGTCCAGCCCGGTTCGATCCGGTCGACGGCGGCGCCGGTGCGGATGTCGGCGCCCAGCGCCTGCAGCCGCGCGCACAGCGGCGCCCAGATCGAGGTCTGGTAGTCGTCGTCCGGCGCGTCGAAGGCCAGCCCTTCGGCGTTGCGCAGGAAGTAGAAGTGGAATTGCATGATCATCTCTGCTGCCGACATCTCGGCCGCCGGGTTGAAGAACGAGTGCGCGAACACGTCGAACAGCAGCGCCCGGGCCTGCTCCGGCATGGCGAGCCGGTCCAGGAAGTCCGCCGCCGGCATCGTGTCGAAGTCCCGGTAGGTCCGCGTCCGCGAGTATCGCAGCAGCGCCGTGGCCGCCGGGCCGTCGACGTCGCGCATCTCGCGCAGCCTCAGGCTGGGGGAGCGGGCGATCAGCGCGAGCAGGCTCCACGGTGGCCTTCTCGGCAACCCGCCGAAGTCCTCCTCCGGCCAGGCCCGCGACACCACGGGATAGCGCTCGGCCGGGCGCAGGAACGCCAGCGAGGGGTCGATCCGGCGCAGGACGGCGCGCCAGTTGTAGTACTGCCGGAAGAAGGCGTGGAATCCGTGCCCCACCATCGCGGCCGAACCGTCCGCGAGCCGTCTCGGCCACGCCGCGAGCCGGCCGCCGAGCCGCTCGCCGCGTTCCAGCAGCGTCACCGCGACGCCGCGTTCCGCGAGCAGCAGCGCCGACGTCATTCCCGCGATCCCGCCGCCGATCACCACGGTGCGCACCGGGTGCCGGGTGGCAGGCGGCAGTGACCTGTCGATGCGCACGAGACGGTGGGCGTGGCGGCTCGTGGAGCCGGGGGCGCGGGTGAGCGTCATGCCTCGCAAGTTCCCGGCCGCCCGTGATCCAATCCATTCGACCGGAAACGGTCACGGTCAATGCACGCCGAAACGGCGGCCCGCTGAACCAGTCAGGCCGCCGTTCCGGAAATCCGAATCAGATCGTGCGGATGTTCTCCGCCTGCGGGCCCTTCTGGCCCTGGGTGATGTCGAATTCCACCCGCTGGTTCTCGTCCAGGCTGCGGAAACCGCTCGCCGAGATCGCTGAGAAATGGGCGAAGACGTCGGCGCCGCCGCCGTCCTGGGCGATGAAACCGAAACCCTTGTCGCCGTTGAACCACTTCACGGTTCCAGTAGTCATGATCTGCTCCTTCGCAGGCCGTTAGCGATCCGCACCGTGCGGACCGCACGCCGCCGCGTTGATCACCCGCGTCAGAGCGACACGAAAACGAAAAAGCGCCTGGCCGGGTTATCTGAGACCCAGCAGGCGCCGAAAACGTCTATGGAAATCAAAACTGCAACGAGGCAACCGTAGCACAGAATTTGGATCACCGTCGCGCGCCGATTGCGAGGTAGGGTGGAGATGAACAATTTCTGCTCAGACGCCCACCGCCTGGACGCCGCCAGTACCGAAATTCCGGAGAATCACGTGACACTGATGCCCACCCCGCCGGCGTTCATCCCGCCGGCGCCGGAGAAACCCACCCGGAACCTGCGCGAGCGAGGGGCCGCCAGTTTCCACGCCGCCCTCGCCGCGGTCCTGACCGCGGGCCTCGACGACGCGCTCGAAGCAGGCGATCACCCGAGGGCGGTCAGCCTCATCAACCGGGGCTTCGCCGAGGGCAGCCCGCAGATGGGCTGCGAGTTGCTCTGCCGTGCCATGGCCAGCGTCGGCACAGCCCGGACGTGGACGGTGCAGCTGTCGCCGCTCGCCAGGGCGCAGCAACGATCGGTGTCGTGAGGCGGCCTGCACGAGCGGGACGGCGCGGCCTCTAGGCTTCCGATCGGTGGGTAGCGGTCGGACGGGAGAGCAGTCCCTGCACGGCCGCGACCCTTCGATATCGAGGCCATCGTGGCCGGGGATCGAAGGACGGGCGGTTTCGGGGTGCGGTTTGATGACGTCATGGAGTGGGTGGTCACCGGGTTCGAGGTCACCGGTGCGGCCATCCTGACGGTCGGCTCGCTGGTGGCGCTCGTGTCGGCGGCGGTGTCGCTGCGTGGCGGGGACCCGCGGGCCGCCTACAAGCGAGCCCGGCAGGACGTCGGCCGGGTCATCCTGCTGGGCCTCGAGATCCTGATCATCGCCGACATCGTCCTGACCATCACGGTCGAGCGCACCCTGCAGAGCACCCTGACCCTCGGTGTCCTCGTGCTGGTCCGGACGTTCCTCAGCTTCTCGCTGGAGATCGAGTTGGAGGGTTCCCTGCCGTGGCGCCGCGGCTCGGCGAGCAGGACGCCGTCGGAGAGGCCGGACAGCGAGCCTACCGACACCGATCTTCGCTGACGAGATCATGTCGGCACAATCAATCCCATGATCGTACGCATCACGCCGCTCGCCGATCCGGCCGGAAGCTCGCCCGGAAACCGTCTGGCCTGGCTGGCGACCGGTGCCGGCGGCTACCCGCTCGGCACCGCCTTCCTGCGCGTGCCGGCCTCCGGCGCCGCGCTATGTTTTCCGACCGTCCAACGGCTTTCGAGGAACTGCGCATGAGCGTGTCCGGTGGCGTCTGGCTGCTGACAGTAATAGGGATCGTCGGCCTGCTGCTGTTCGACTACTTCTTCCACGTACGCCGCACGCACGTCCCGTCACTGGGCGAGGCCGCGCGCTGGTCGGCGGTCTACATCGGCATCGCCGTGGCGTTCGGGTTCGGGGTGCTCGCGTTCGGCGGTGGCACGGCCGGCGCCGAGTACTTCGCCGGTTATGTCACCGAGAAGGCGCTGTCGGTCGACAACCTGTTCGTGTTCCTGCTGCTGCTCGGCAGTTTCAAGGTGCCCCGCGCCGACCAGCAGAAGGTGCTGCTGTTCGGGATCACGTTCTCGCTGATCGTACGGACCGGTTTCATCTTCCTGGGCGCTGCGCTGATCAACTCGTTCGCGTGGGTGTTCTACCTGTTCGGCCTGATCCTGCTGATCACCGCGGGCAATCTGCTGCGGGAGCAGCACGACGACGACCGGCCGCCGAACAACATCGTCATCCGGGTGGCGCGGCGGGTCCTGCGCACCTCGGAGGAGTACGACGGCGACAAGCTCGTCACCCACGTCGACGGCCGCCGGATGCTGACGCCGATGCTGCTCGTCATGGTCGCGATCGGCGGCACCGACATCCTGTTCGCCCTCGATTCGATCCCGGCGATCTTCGGCCTCACCCAGAACACCTACCTGGTCTTCACCGCGACCGCGTTCTCGCTGCTCGGCCTGCGGCAGCTCTACTTCCTGATCGACGGCCTGCTGGACCGGCTGGTCTACCTGTCCTACGGTCTCGCCGCGATCCTCGCGCTGATCGGGGTCAAGCTGATCCTGCACGCCCTGCACGAGAACAACGTGCCGTTCATCAACAACGGCCAGCACATCGACGCCGCCGAGATCTCCACCGGCCTGTCGCTGTCGCTGATCGTCGGCATCCTGCTGGTGACGGTGCTGTTCTCGCTGCTGAGCCCGCGCGGCCGGGCGCAGACGTACGTGCGCGCGGCCCGGCGGCACGCCACCGAGTACCTCGACGTCGAGACCGACCCGGCGTACTGCGACGAGATCTACCACCGCCTCCTCGTGGAGGAGGACCACATCCGGAAGCTGCCGGAGAAGCACCGTGCCGTGATCCGCTCCGAGCGGGATCTGATGGACCTGCTGCGGCGGGCCCACGAGCTGCACGAGCAGCGCGTGGCGTCCGGACGCTGCTTCGTCCCGGTTCCGTCGGCCCACGATCGCAGCGGGCAGTCGGAATCCGTCACGACGGCCCGCCCGCAATAGGCGTCAGCAGGTCCGGCGCGACCGGGCGGGGCCGGTCACCCTTGCCGGCGACACGACCCTCTCAGGTGGTGCGCGCGGCGAACTGTGCCTCGGCCTCGTCGATTGCGGCGATCTGCGCGACGATCTCGCCGGGTGAGGACTCGCCGACGACTTTCTGGAGTAGCGGGGTGTGGTCGAGGATCGCGTCGCGCACCGGTCGCAGCGGCGCCGGCGCGTGGTGGAAGAGTTTGCCGAGCATCCACGCCTGCTGCACCTGCCGGGTGGTGTGCGGCTTGCGCGGATTCTCGTACGCCCGCAGCGCGGCCTGCACCGCCTGGTGGTCGGACAGGTCGACGCCGCCGAGCCGGCGGCCGAGGAAGTAGCCGTCCTCGGTGGCCATGCCCGCGCCGTACGCGGCGTACGGGCTGGTGGGATGCGCCGCGTCACCGACCAGGGTGGCGCGGCCCTTCGACCATTGCGCCAGCGGCTCGCGGTCGCGCAGGACCCAGCGCTGCACGTGCGCGGGATCGGTCGCCGCGATGAGATCCGGTAGCGGCGCCGGGAATCCGTCGGCCAGCGCGGCGGCGGCCGGGTGCAGCTCGCTGGGGGCGGGCCGGCCGGGGTCGTGGGCGCAGAGCATCCACCACTGGTAGCCGTCGCGGCCCTTGCTGCGGATCGAGGTCCAGCTGCCCTGCACGGTCCGGCTGTGGGTGAGCACCGCCAGCGCGCGGTCGGCGCCGGGGACGTCGGCGAAGGTGTAGCCGCCGAAGATGTGCAGCCGGTGCTCCCGTTTCGGCGAGTCGCCCCACAGGGTGCGGCGTACCAGGGAGTCGATGCCGTCCGCGCCGACCAGGACGTCGACCTGCTCGACGTGACCGTCGGCCAGGTGCAGCCGCACCCCGGTCTCGTCCTGGTCGAAGCTCTGCACCGTGCGGTTGACCCGGAGCACGCCGGGTGGCAGGGCGGCGAGCAGCCGTTCATAGAGGTCGGGGCGCAGCAGTCCGATGAAGCCGCCGCCGTAGTCACGTACCACGTCGTCGGGCAGGTTGACCCGGACCCGGACCTTGCCGGCCGGCGACCGGAACTCGGTGCGGCAGGGTGCGCCGAGGTCGGTCGTGTCGACGCCCATGAGGGCGAGCGCCTTGATGGGCGGCGGCCACAGGTTGAGGATGTTGCCCGCCGGCCGAGCCTGGGGGTAGCGCTCGAGCAGCATCACCTCATGTCCTGCTTGATGGAGGGAGAGGGCGGCGGCCATGCCGGCGGGGCCGGCTCCGATGACGGCGACACGTCCACGGCGGGTGGGGCTCATGGGGGCTCCTGACAACCGAGCGAAACCGTAGTCGGAACTACGGTTTGGTTTCTGAAGGATGTGCTCCAGGTCATCGCCGTGTCAAGACGTGAATACGAGGTCCACCGCGCCATCGGGCAGGATGGGCCGGTGGCACCGATGGCATTCGAGGGCGACGCGCTGGAGATCCGGCCGCCGCTGCAGCAACGCAGCCGCGAGGCGTGGGAACGCATCCTGGACGCGGGCGTCACCCTGCTCGAAGAGGGCGGCTACGAGGCCTTCACGATCGCAGCGGTCTGCGAACGCGCGCAGGTCGTCCCCCGAGCCGTCTACGCCCGGGTCAACACCAAGGAAGGGCTGTTCCTCGCCACGTACGAGCACGGCATCGCCCGATTCCTCGCCGAGCACGAGGTCTTCACCGACGCGCGTCGCTGGGCCGGTCTGAGCCCGGAACAACTCATCCACGCGGCGGTGCGGGCCCTGGTGGGCATCAACACGCGCTACGCCGCCTTCCTGCGAGCGATCGTGCTGATCTCCGGCGTCCACCCGGAGGTCTACCGCCGCGGCGCCGGATACAGCCGCCGACTCGGCGAAGCGTTCACCGGGCTGCTGCTCACCGTGCGCGGCGACATCGACCACCTCGATCCGGAAGCGGCAGTCTGGGCGGCCTTCGACATGGCCTTCTCCACCCTCATCCTGCGCATCACCTACGGCCCGGCCTTCGCCACCCCTCCCACCGACGACGACACCTTCGCCGGCATGCTCGCCGACATGCTCGGCCGGTCCCTGCTGCGCTGACCACGCCGATCACGGCAGTGGCGGCGTCCGATGCCTGCCCCGTCGCCAGCTGAGGATGACCCAGACCAGGCCGATGACGGAAAGGACGATCTGGGTGGTGCTGTAGAACCCTTGGAAGATCAGCAGCTCTTCACGTGTCGGCGTGAGCTCCCAGTAGTGGTCATCCGGCCAGTCCGCCACCCACCCGTTGCCGGTGAGGCCCTGGGTGAGCCAGATGGCCCAGCCGTAGCACGCGTCCCAGATCCCATGAAGGGTGACGACCCCGAGCAGTGTCCACCACACCCGCGCGGTGAGGCGGAAGCCGCCGTTACGGGGCGCTGCGGCAGCGAAGAGCGCGCCACCGAGCAGCGCCGTCCAGGTCAGGTGGCCGAACGGCGCGAGCATGGCGCGGGACAGCTCGACCTGCAGGATGTTCAGCTCGGGATGGTCGTCGGTGTGCTGGACGTACGTCCAGAATGCGTAGCCCGCGCTCTCGAAGGCGGCGAAACCGGCGCCGACCACGGCTCCCAGGACCATGCCGCCGTGCACGGTGCGTTCGCGGAGTCCCCAGGCGACCGCGACGAGCACGGCGCCCTTGGAGAGCTCCTCGATCAGGCCGACGCCGAAGAACCCGGCGGCGTTGCCCACCGGCCCCGACCCGGTCGGCAGCAGGTAGATCTCCGTGACCGCGGAGACGAGGACACCCACCGTCCCGGCGATGAGGAATCCTTTGAGGACGACGCTGAAACCCAGGCGGCTGTCGTCCAGGCGGCCGAGCGCGAACGTCACCACCGTCACCGGGATCAGGAAGCTGCCGACCAGGAACAGCGTCGGCGTGAGGATCGCGTCGTCGGTGATCGCGGTGACACCGGCCGCCAGCAGCCAGACGAACAGTCCGGCTACGAGGACGGTGAACCACGCGCGCTTGCCGACGACGACGGATTGCTCGACGGGTGGGGCAGACATGCAGGGGACAGTGGCAGGGGGGTGGCCCCGGCGGCATCCTCCTCCGCGGATGACCTCGTTCCTCGCAGCGAGCGGGGAATCCTCACGGCGGGGCTCAGGGGTCACCTCGCCGGGAACGACTGATGCAGGATGTCACTCATGGCGGCGCAGAATACGACCCGACCGCATGAGGAAGGACAAAGACCATGGCAGTAGCGCGATACGCCGGGTTCTCGCTCGACACCGACGACCCGCAGGCCCTCGCCGAGTTCTATCGCCGGCTGTTCGACACCGAGTTCGCGTACACGAGCGAGGAGTTCGTGTATCTCAAGGAGCCGAGTATCGGCTTCGTGAAGGTCGACGAGTACGTGCCGCCGACCTGGCCTTCGCCGGACGTGCCGAAGCAGGCCCACCTGGAACTCGGCGTCGACGACCTGGACGCCGGTGAGGCGGCCGTCATCGAGCTCGGCGCGACGAAGGCGGACGTCCAGCCGCAGCCGGACCGCTGGCGGGTCATGCTCGACCCGGCCGGCCACCCGTTCTGCATCTCCGTGATGTCGTAGGACCTCAGGCGGCTCGGCGCAAACGGTTGATCGGCAGGCCGTTCGCGCCGAGCAGGTCGCCCATGATGCCGGCGAAGTGCACCAGATGCGCCGCCGACGCCCCGCTGGCGTCGCCGCGTGATCCAGACCACCTGCCGTACTAGATTGACCTCATGGGAGATTCGCCGCGCCGGCAGGTCGCCGCCACGATGGCCGAGGCCGCGCAGGCCTGGCTGGAGCTGCTCACCGACCAGCAGCGGGAGATCGCCCGAGGGATGCCACCGGCCGGCGACGCGAGCGACAACGAGCGGCGGCGCTGGTTCTACACGCCGACCGATCACGGCGGGCTGACGTTTCATCAGCAGGGGCCGGCACAGCAGCGGGCGGCGATGCGGCTGCTGTCGACCGGGTTGTCCCGGGCCGGGTACGTCACGGTGGCGACCACGATCGGCCTGGAGAACATCCTCGATCACACCGAGGGGTTCACCGCCCGGTTCGACCGGGAGCGTGGCCGCGATCCGGGCCTCTACTACTTGCGGGTCTTCGGTGAGCCCGGCGGTGACGGACTGTGGGGCTGGCGGTTCGGTGGTCACCACGTGTCACTGAACAACCTGGTGGCCGACGGGGAGCTGATCTCCACGACGCCGTGCTTCATGGGGGCCGACCCGGCCTCCTCGGAGTTGCTCGGCGGCGCGGTCAGCCGCCCTCTGGGCCGAGTCGAGGATCTTGCGCGCGACCTGATCGGAACCCTGCCCGGGAAAGCGATCCTCTCACCGAAAGCGCCCTCCGACTTCGTGACCGCGAACCGCACCCTGCTCTCCGACGGCGACCGGGTCATCCCCCTGGTCGGGATCTGGCGCGACGACCGTTTCCCCGACCCGGTCGAGCAGGCGAGACTGCAGGCGGCCAGCGACCGGATCGACGCGGCGGCGGCGTACACGGACGCCGATCATCAGGCTCTGGAGTACACCGACCGGCCGAAAGGGATCGCCGGCGCCGCGATGGACGACCAGCAGCGGGACCTGCTGCGGGCGCTGCTCGGCACCTACTTCGGGCGGGTGCCGGACGCCGTGTCACCGCTGGCCGGTTACGACGACGCCGCCCTCGACGCCGTGCACTTCGCCTGGGCCGGCTCGACCGAGCCGGGAGCGCCGCACTACTACCGCGTGCAGGGCCCGCGCCTGTTGATCGAGTGGGACAACACGCAGCGCAACGCCAACCACGCTCACTCGGTGTGGCGCGATCCCGCTAACGATTTCGGCCTCGATGTGCTGGCCGAGCATCGGCAACGACACCACTGAGCGCGGACTCACCCCTCATACAGCTCGTGTCGCTGGTCACCGGAGCGGCGATCGCGGTCCTCCTGCGGGTAATCGCCTCCTCGGCGGCAGCGTTCCTCCCCCTTTTCCGGTGGCGGTCGCGGTTGTGCAGATTCGGACATGGACGCGACAAGGGGCATCCCGGTGAAACAACGAGGATCTAAGACGTGGGTACGCCGGATGGCGCCCGTGCTGATCGGCTACGCGATCGTTTTCGGCGTCCTGACCATTCAGGATCATGCGAACGAACCGCCGACCGTGGCGTACACCGAGTTTCAGACCCAGGTGCGGGCGCACAACGTCAAGGAGGTGTTCTCGACCGGCGACTCGATCGAGGGGCAGCTCAAGACGGCGGTGACGCTGCCCGGCGGCGGCAAGGGGGAGACGTACGAGAAGTTCACGACGGAGCGGCCCGAGTTCGCCGAGGACGACCTGCTCGCCCAGCTCGAAGCGGGTGGCGCGACCGTCCGGGCCACGCCGGTCGTCCAGCAGCGCGGCACGCTGCTCAACCTGCTCATCTCGTTCGGCCCGATCCTGCTGCTGGTCGGCTTCTACTGGTGGATGCTCAAGAACCAGCGCGGCGGCGGCAGCCTGCTGGGCAAGCGCAAGGAGAGCCGCGTCGCGCCCGGAACGGTCCGCACCACGTTCGCCGACGTCGCCGGGATCGACGAGGTCAAGGACGAGATCAGCGAGATCGTCGACTTCCTCAAGGACCCGGCGAAGTACCGGCGGATCGGCGCCCGCGCGCCGCGCGGCGTGCTGCTCGCCGGCTCACCCGGCACCGGCAAGACTCTGCTGGCCCGGGCCACCGCGGGTGAGGCCGGGGTGCCGTTCTTCTCGGCTAGCGCGGCCGAGTTCATCGAGGTCGTCGTGGGTGTCGGCGCCAGCCGGGTCCGTGACCTGTTCACCGAGGCCCGCAAGGTGGCGCCGGCGATCGTGTTCATCGACGAGATCGACGCGATCGGCCGGTCCCGCAGCGGCGGCGGCTTCGGCGGCAACGATGAACGGGAGCAGACACTCAACCAGATCCTGACCGAGATGGACGGTTTCACCGCTGAGGAGGGCGTCATCGTCATGGCCGCGACGAACCGGCCCGACGTCCTGGATCAGGCGCTGCTGCGTCCGGGGCGCTTCGATCGTACGATCACCGTCTCGCCTCCCGACCAGCGCGGCCGCCTCGCGATTCTGCGCGTGCACACGAGGCACGTCCCGCTGGCCGACGACGTGAACCTGGAACGGCTCTCCCGCACGACGCCCGGGATGACCGGCGCCGACCTGGCGAACCTGGTGAACGAGGGAGCGCTGGTCGCGGCCCGCCGCGGCGCCGACACGGTGACCGCTCTCGATCTGGCGAACGCCCTGGAGAAGGTGCAGCTCGGTGCGGCCCGCAACGTGGTGATGCCGGAGGCGGAGAAGCGGCGCACGGCGTACCACGAAAGCGGCCACGCCCTGCTCGGCATGCTGCAGCCGGGCGCCGACCCGGTCCGTAAGGTCACCATCATCCCGCGCGGCCGGGCGCTCGGCGTCACCCTGTCCACCCCGGACACCGACCGGTACGGCTACGACGAGGACTACCTGCGCGGGCGCATCATCGGCGCGCTCGGCGGAATGGCCGCCGAAGAGGTCGTCTTCGGCCTGGTGACGACCGGCGCGGAGAGCGACCTGGAGACGGCCACGAACCTGGCCCGCAACATGGTGGGCCGCTGGGGCATGTCGGCGAAGGTCGGCCCGGTCTCGGTGCTGCCGCCGGAGGGCGACCCGCGCGCCACCGGCGTCTCCGAGCAGCTGCTCGACACCGTCGACGAGGAGATCCGCCGCATCGTCGAGGAGTGCTACGTCTCGGCGGTCACCCTGCTGCGTGAGCACCACGATCAGCTGGAGTCGCTGACCGAGCGGCTGCTGGAGCGCGAGACCTTGGACGAGACGGAGGCGTACGCGGCAGCCGGCTTCACCCGCGTCTGAGGCCGGCCGGCGCTCAGCCGGAATCCGCTCTGGCCGGCTTCACTTCGGGTGCCGGTGACGCCGGGGATCGGCTCGGTGCGGCGGGCAGGCTCAGCATGAACCGGCTGCCGTGGGGGACGGCGTCCTCGTACCAGACCTGGCCGTGGTTCGCCTCGGCGAGCAGCCTCGACAGGTACAACCCGAAACCCGCGCCGGTCCTCGCCCCGGTCTGATCGGCCTGGGTGAAGCGATCGAACAGGCGCTCGACGAAGTCGGGTGGTACCCCGTTGCCCTCGTCGGTGACGGCGAACAGGACCTGGTCGGCGGTGCCGTCGAGGGCCGCTGACACGTGGATGTCGCCGGGGCTGTACTTCACCGCGTTCGTGATGAAGTTGGTCAGCACCTCGTGGGTGTGCACCGGGTCGGCCCACACCACCGCGCCGGGTGGGACCGAATCGACGCTGACCCGGGCACGGGCCTGCTTGGTCAGGTTGTCGGTGACCCGGGCCAGCGCCTGCCCGACCGGCAGGGCGACGGGCTGGGTATGGATCTCGCCGGGCTCGCATCGGCAGAGTGCGAGCAGGTGCGCGGCCATGTCGAGCAGTTGATTGACTCGGGCGCCGAGCGCCCCGACGGCAGCGCGCCGCTCGTCGTCGCTGGTGGTGGCCCACTCCTGCGTCAATTCCTCGGAGTACGCCGAGATCACTGCCAAGGGCTGGTTGATCTCATGGGTGAGTGTGGCGATGATGTCGCTCTTCCAGGCTCCGGCCGCCTCCAGATCCCGGTTGGCGGCGGCCAGGTGGTCGGCCCGGCGGCGCAGTTCGCGATGTGCCCGGTCGAGATCGTCGTGGGCTGCCGAAAGCCTGCGGTAGAGCCCGGCGGTCTCGGCGAGCAGAGCCAGCAGCACCACTCCCGAGGAGATGAGCAGAGTGACCCGTGCCGTGTAGTAGCCCAGTGTGTAGCGGTGTGGTGCTGCCAGGAACAGGATCCCGGTCGCGCAGGACGCGCTGATCGCCACCACCACCCACTGTTCCACCGGTGGCCGGCGGGACACACTCCTGATCACCACCAGCAGGCTGACCGCCGCCGCCAGCAGCACGGCGGTCACCACCCAGCGGTTGGCCTGAGTCGGTGTGGCGCCCTGATATATCCGGGGCAGCCGGCCCGCCGCGCCGAAGACGACGGCCGCCACCACGGCGACCAGGGCGACCATCGCGGCGGCCGCTACGGCAGCCGTCGTTCGCCGCCGGGTCCGGGTGAACGCGACCACCCGTGCCGGTAACGCGGCGACCACATGCTGCTGTGCCGCGACCAGGATCGGGAAACCACCGAGGATGAGCAGGAAGAGCCACGGCCCGCAGACCTCGGCCCAGTACGAGTCGCCGCCCGATCGCTGAATCCCGGTGAAGGTGACGGCATAGGGGACCATCATCAGCGTCGAGTAGAGGTACGCCGACGCCAGGCCCAGTGTCGCCAGCCGGCCACCGGCCAGGAACTGCTGAATCAGCAGGTGGGCGGTCAGCAGATCGGCCGCGACCATGAGGACGAAGAAGGCGTTGATCAGGTTCGGGTGCACGGCCAGGCGGGTGCCGGCCATCGGCACCACGGTCACCGTGACGGCGATGATCGCGATCGCGTAGACCCACAGGCTCCGGCGTGCCGAGCCTTCGTCCGGCCGTCCCTCGATGCTCCCGGGGTTCACGGTCACCACCCCCAGCGACCCTCAATGTCACCGTCACATTACCGTGCGTAATCGCAGGTGCGCCGGAATTCCCGGTGAACCCACGAGGAGCTCGGCCGGCGCGACGATATCGAGGCGTCGACGCGCGCAGTGGCGACCCGGGGGAGGCCATCCGGCTGCTGTACCGCTACTACCCCGGCGCACGTCCCCCTTGCCGACCGGACCCTGCTCGGCGCGCCGGCGAATCCCGCGGCGAAGAAGTGGCTGGAGGAGCACGACGACTGATCCGGCCTCGATCGTCGCGTGAGGAACTCGCGGTGTGAGTCGTGTGTGCGCTTGATGTGTCAGTTCGTGGCGCCGGCGTGAGCAGCCGTCGAGGTGGTGCTGCCGGTGACCTCGCGGTAGCGGTCTTTCATGATCCGTACGTCGAGTTCGTCGAGTTCGGTGCGTGGGCTGCGCCCGTACTGGCCGTATTGCATGACCAGGGTGAGTTGCCGATGTTGCAGCTCGCGGTACATCCGGCCGGCCTTGCGGCCGTGTTCCTTCGTGGCCTGCCGGCGCAGCTGGCGGCGCAGCCGCAGCGACGCCAGGGCACGCCGTTCCTCTGCGGTGATCACGTCGTCGCTGACGTAGGCGTCGGCGATCGCGGTGAGGTGGCTTGCCTCCTCCTTGCCGGCCAGCCGCCACAGCAGCGCGCCGAGCAGCAGCAGCGGCAGGCCACGCAGCGGCAGTTCGAAGATGCTCGACGCGGGCAGCAGCGGGGAGTTCCAGAAGAAGTGGAAGGCATAGCCCAGCAGGAAGCAGCCGACCGCGACCAGGAGCCGGACGGCGAACGGCTTGTTGCGGCGGGTGACGAAGTAGCCGACGCCCAGCGCGGTGATCGAGGTGAACAGGGCGTGGCTCCACAGGCCGCTGGCCAGGCCCCGGGCCAGCAGCATCTGGAGGACCGGAACGATCTCGTGGGGCCCGGGGTAGGCGAGCGCGACGTTGAGCGTGTAGTCGAAATCCTCGATGACCTGGAATCCGAGGCCGACCACGGCGCCGATGCTGACCGCCGCGAGCAGGGTGCGGAACTGGGTGCGCGCGATCAGGACGAGCAGGATGACGCCGAGGACCTTCAGCAATTCCTCCGTGGTGGGTCCGGCGATCGCGGCACCCCACTCGTTGGCGAAGTCGGTGCCGGCGGTCTTGGCCAGGATCGACAGCAGCGCGTGGTTCGCGGCGCGGGCGAGGTAGGTGGCGGCGAAGCCGCCCCAGGCGAAGGCGAGCACGAAGCCCAGTGCCGGATGCTGGGTGAACAGGTCAAGGAAGCGGTGGAAGAACCAGAGCGGGACGGCCGCGTACAGGCTCCACACCAGCAGTGCCACGAAGATGGTCGTCGGCACGACCTGGATGCCGTCGTACACCTCGGTCGCGAACGAGAAGATCCCGTTGACCAGCAGGAGCACGAAGAGCCAGAACGCTGCGCGGCGGGGCTGGTAGAAGCCGTCCACGCCGATCGGATACCGGGAGTCGGTCACGGCTTCGCCTCCGTACGGATGCTGTCGAGCATGTCCTGGAAGTCCGGCAGGGCTTGCTGGAAGACCTCGATCGGCGCGTGTCCATAGACGACGATCGCCCGGTCGGCCTGCTCGTCGACGGAGATCCAGCCACGACCCTGCGACTGATCGATCAGGTAGGAGAAGGTGGTGCCCTCCAGCCCACCGGGGATGCTGAACGAGGTGTCGTCGCCCAGCAGGCGCGCCTTGCTGAACGCCTCATCGAGGCTCTTCTGGCGGCGCACCTCGTCCGCCAGGGTGCCGTCCCAGTCCGACACGGTCACGTTGAATCCCGCGCCGGCGTCGACCACCGAGACCGACGTTTCGGTCGCGTCGGTGACATCGACATACCAGCCCCGCTTGGCGGCGAACACGACATCCGATCCGACACGGATCTGCCCGTTCGCCGGAACCGGATCCAGGTCCGGTGCCGTCTCGTCGTCGATGACGACCAGCGTGCCCACATAGGCGATGATCACCGCCAGGACGATGAGCGCCCCGGGCCACGTTCGGTACGGCTCACGCCGCGGCAGTGCTATCTCAGTCATCGATCAACAACCCCCCGTGATCAAATGTCGCGACCATAGTCGCTTGATCCCGTGAAGCCGACAAGCGTAGAGATCGTCCAAGTGACGCGCGGCACGGCGAAAAGGACGTTGGTGAGAGCCCACCGGGTGGGCCTCGTCCACGCGCACCCGCGGAGGCGGCCGAGCCGGAGAGCCGTCCTATCGAGCCGCCATCGTCCGCCGGGGCGACCGGCGCGTGCGGGTCGGGCGCCGTGGAAAAGGCGCCGATAGCGATGGCCGCCAGAGTCGGCAGCAGGTGACTGATGCCGATGGAGGTGGCGTGATGCTCGACTACGAGGCCAGCCGGTTCGCAGCGGAGCCCGAGCGGTGAGCGCCCATCAGGCGACCATGCTCCTGGCCGGCCTGGCGCTCATCATCACGGCGGCGCGATTGCTCGGCTCGCTCGTGCAGCGCCTGGGCCAGCCGCGGGTGGTCGGCGAGATCCTGGCCGGCGTGCTGCTCGGGCCGACGGTGCTGGGAACGGGTCTGTCGGCGGCGCTGCTGCCCGGCGACGTGCGGCCCTACCTGGCCGGCCTGGCCGCGATCGGCCTGGTGCTGTTCATGTTCCTGATCGGACTCGAGCTGGACCACCGGGTGGTGGCCTCGGTCGGGCGCAAGACGGTGAGCGTCACGGTCGGGTCCATCGTGGTGCCGTTCGTGCTCGGCGGGCTGCTGGCGTTCCACCTGGCAGACCGGCACGCCGTGACGCATCCGGCGGTCTTCGCCCTGTTCGTCGCGCTGGCCATGTCGGTCACCGCGTTCCCGGTGCTGGCCCGCATCCTCACCGACCGCGGCCTGAACCGGACACGGCTGGGCTGCCTCGCGTTGACCTGCGCGGCGCTGGACGACGTGATCGCCTGGACCCTGCTCGCCGTCACCGTGGCGGTGGCCGGGACGGGCGGCTCCGGCGTCTGGCGGGCCGCCCTGCTCGTGCCGTACGCGCTGCTCATGATGTACCTGGTGCGGCCCCTGCTGCAGCGCCGGCTCGCCGGCCGCGACGCGTCGCGGGTCGACACGCTGCTCATCGTCGCCGGCATGCTGCTGTCTGCGGGGCTCACCGAGTGGATGGGCCTGCACTACATCTTCGGCGCCTTCCTCTACGGCGTCATCATGCCCCGGGGTACGAAGGACCAGATCCGCCAGGCCGTACGCCGGCAGATCGAACCGGTCAGCGCCCTGCTGCTGCCGGTGTTCTTCGTGGTGGCCGGACTGGCGGTGGACCTGCGTGCTCTCGGCAGCGCCGGGCTGCTCGACCTGACGCTGATCCTGACGGTGGCCGTCGCCGGCAAGTTCGCCGGCGCCTTCGCCGCCGCCCGCCTGAGCGGGTTGCCCGCCCGGCCCGCCACCGCCCTGGCCTCGCTGATGAACACGCGCGGCCTCACCGAGCTGGTGATCCTCAGCGTGGGCCTGCAGCTGGGCCTGATCGGCACCGGCATGTACTCGCTCATGGTCGTGATGGCCGTGGTGACCACGTTGATGGCCGCGCCGGTGCTCTGGGCCACCGGTTACGGACGGCGTACCCAGCAGCCGCTGCCCGCGGACCTGCCGCGCGGCGCGGAGACCGACGACCTGGCCGTAGCCGCGGCAGGCGACAACCGACCGATGGAGGAGAGATGACCGAGCACGGCTCCGCGACGTTTCCCCGGTGGCGCGAACCGGGTGCCCCACCCGGCAACCGAGGTTGGCGGCTGCGGCTCCCGGCCACGCTGACCGCGGCGCTCGACAGCACCGCCGAGGCCGCCGGTGTGCCGTCCGAGGCAGTGCTGATGGCGGCCCACCTCAAGGTCTTCCGGACGGTCAAGGGCGACCGGGACGTGCTGATCCGGTGCCGCGCCGGCACCGGTGGCTGGCAGCAGTGCCGCGTGACGGTGCCCGACGGCACCTGGCGCGACCTGATGGCCCTGGCATCCGAAAGCCTGCGGGCGGCACCGGCGGACGGCCCGGCCGCCGACGTCGCAGTCGACCTGGCGGGCGTCGCCGATCCGGGCGCCGGGCGGGCAGCGCCGCCCGGCGGCACGTCACCGGTCCTCTCGCTGACCTGGACGCGCGAGGGCGACCGGCTGGTCGCCGACGGCGAGCACCGCGGCGAGCAGCTCGACGACGCGTACGTGGAACGGTTCCGGCACCATCTGGTGCGGGCACTCACCCTGCTGACCGAGCGGCCCGGCGCATCACACGACGCCTGCAGCCTGCTGTCGCCCGAGGAGGAGCTGGCCCAGCTGGAGTTGCTCACCGGGCCGGTGGTGCCGATGCCGGGGCGGTCCTTCGTGCAGCTCTTCCAGGAGCAGGTCCAGCGCCGCCCGGACGACCTGGCGGCCGCGCACGGCGACCGCCGGTGGACGTACGCCGAACTCAACGACCGGGCCAACCGGGTGTGCCGCGAGCTGCGCGCCGGTGGCCTGGACACGGCAGGCGTCGTCGGCGTGGTGATGGAACGCAACCTGGAGTGGGTGGCGGCGATCCTCGGCATCCTCAAGGCGGGCGGGGTCTACCTGCCGATGCGCCCGGAGTTCCCGGCCGAGCGGATCAGCCGGCAGCTGCGCCGCAGCGACTGCCGCGTCGTGCTCACCGAGCCGGCCAGCACGCATCGGGTGACCCCCGCGCTCGCCGCCTGCGGTCCGCTGACCCCGCGTGTCGTCCAGGTGCCCGACGCCTGTGCGGCCGGCGGCCCGGCCCCGGATCCGGACGGGGCCGTGCGCGACGACCAGGTGGCGTACATCTACTTCACCTCCGGGTCCACCGGCGAGCCCAAGGGCGCCATGATCGAGCACGCCGGGATGGTCAATCATCTGTACGCCAAGGTCACCGATTTGGAGCTGACCGCCGGGGACACGGTGGCGCAGATCGCCCCGCAGTGCTTCGACATCTCCTTCTGGCAGCTGTTCGCCCCGCTGCTGGTCGGCGGCAGCACCCGCATCGTCGACACCGAGGTGCTGCTCGACGCCGGCGCGTTCCTCGACGAGCTGACCGCGCATGACGTCCGCGTCGTGCAGGTCGTGCCGTCCTATCTCGACGTGCTGCTGGCGCACGTCGAACGGGCGCCCCGCGAGCTGCCGCGGCTGCGGTCGGTCTCGGTCACCGGCGAAGCCCTCAAGTACGACCTGGTACGGCGCTGGTTCGCGCACTACCCGGCCATTCCCCTGGTCAATGCCTACGGCGCGACCGAGGTCTCGGACGACACGATGCACGCCGTGCTCCGGGGCGTACCGGAGCGTCCGTTCGTGCCGGTCGGGCACCTGCTGCAGAACGTGCACGTGTATCTGCTCGACGACCGGCTGCGGATGGTGCCGCTCGGCTCGCCCGGCGAGATCGTCTTCTCCGGCGTCAGCGTCGGCCGCGGGTACGTCAACGACGAGGAGCGGACGGCGAAGGCCTTCGTGCCGGATCCGTACCGGCCCGGCACCCGGATGTACCGCACCGGCGACTACGGCCGCTGGCTGCCGGAGGGGACCATCGAGTATCTCGGGCGGGCCGACCAGCAGGTCAAGATCCGCGGCTTCCGGATCGAGATCGGCGAGATCGAGAACCGGTTGCTGGCCGCCGACGGGGTCCGCGACGCCGCGGTGGTCGTCGCCGGCACGTCACAGCGCGACCGGCGGCTGGTGGCGTTCTGCGTCGCCGAGCCCGGCGTCGAGACCGAGCGGCTGCGGGCCGGGCTGGCCGAAGCCGTGCCCGACTACATGGTGCCGGCCGCGTTCCATCTGCTGCCCCGGCTCCCGCTGACCGAGAACGGCAAGGTGGACAAGCTCGCCCTCGGCAAGCGGGTCGACGAGGCAGCGCGGGTCGGCGAGTCCGGGGCGACCGGCCACGCGGCGCCGAGCACGGCCGCCGAGCGGCAACTGGCCGCGGCCTGGGCGGACGTCCTGCAGTTGCCGATGGACCGGATCGGCCGCGACGACGACTTCTTCGCCCTCGGCGGCACCTCACTGGCGGCCGTGCGGCTGCTCGTCCGGCTGGACGGCGCGGTGTCGCTCGGCCAGATGACCGGTCAGCCGACCCTGCGCGGGCTGGCCGCGCTGATCGACCCGGCCGGTCAGGAGACGTGACATGGACAGCGACGAGATCGCTCTGCTGGAACACACCTGGTTCCCGGTCGCCCGGGCGGACGATCTGCGCGACCGGGTGCTCCCGGCCAACCTGCTCGGGCGCTCGCTGGTGGTCTACCGCGGGCCGGCCGGCGTGATGGTGGCCGAGGCGCTCTGCCCGCACCGGGGGGTGGACCTCACCGAGGCCGCCGTGCGCAAGGGACTCCTGGAATGCCCGCTGCACGGCTGGCGGTTCGACGGCGAAGGCGCGTGCGTCTACAAGCCGAAACGCCGGCCCGGCGGGGCGTTGCCCCGGCAGCGGCTGGTGACCTATCCGGCGATCGAGGCGTACGGGCACATCTGGAGCTGCCTGTCGCCGACGACGCGGACACCACCCCGGCTGGCCGGCTGGGGCGGCCCCGGCTGGAGTTACGGCTGTGCGAAACCGGTCCAGCTCACCGGCGGGCTGGTCCGGCTGGTGGACCTGTTCCGGTCGCCGCCGCTGACCCCGCCGATGCCGGACCGCGACGATCCGACGCTGCTGCGCTGGCCGGTGGACGAGCCGACCGGCGAGACGACCTACCAGGTCACCGTGCCCGCCTGCGCGAGCGCGCAGGCCCGCACTCCGGACGGCGGGCACTGGCTGATCGCCGACTTCGCCGCGCCGATCACCGCGGAGGCCGACCGGGTGCGGCGCTTCCGGGTGGTCGGCGCGCGTGGCACCGGTGCGGCGTCGCCACCCCCACAGCCCGCACCGGCCGGGGCGCCGCCGGTTGCCGATCACTACCGGGAGGCGTTCGCGCGGGCGTACCGCGAACTCGCCTTTTCCGGCCCCATCCTCGAGGAGGCGGTATGACGACGACAACGATGGCCGAGGTGACGCTGCCGGACGGCCGCGCGGTGGTCGGCCCCAGCGGGCCGGAGCTGCTCGGCCTCTGGGCGGAGATCACCGGCGATTCGCCGCTGGCGGTGACGGCCGGTGAACTGGCCGCCGGCGACACGGTGCTGGACGTCGGCGCGCACGCCGGCCTGTCATCGGTGTACGTCGCCGGTCGCCGGCCGGGATTGCGGATCATCGGCTTCGAACCGGCGCCGAGCACGTACGACTGCCTGGCCGAGAACTTCGCCCGCCACGTACCGGGCGGCACCGCGGTCCGGTACGCCCTGGGCGCGGCCGCGGGCGACCGGCCGTTCGTCTTCCACCCGTACCTGTCGTCGAATTCCACCCTGTACGCCGACGAGGCGGACGAGGCCGGCAACCGCGAGGCGTTCTTCGCCAACACGGGCACCGACCCGGCCACCCGTGAGGCGATCCGCAGTCTGCAGGCGGTCAGTCAGCAGACGTCGGTCCCGGTGACGACGCTGACCGGCGTGCTGGGCGGCGGCGACATCGACGAGGTGGCCTTGCTGAAGATCGACGTCGAGCGCGGCGAGCTGGCCGTGCTGGACGGTCTGGACGAGTCGTGCTGGCCCCGCATCCGCCGGATCCTGGCCGAGGTGCACGACCTGGACGGCCGCCTGGCCACGGTCGTCGCCCGCCTGCGCCGGCACGGCATGCGGGTGCGGACGCACCAGGCCCCGATGTACGCGGGCGGCTCGGTGCACACCGTCCTCGCCGCCAGGCCGTAGCGCTGCGGCGCCATCGCACGAATGCAGGGCCTCCCGTCGACGGGAGGCCCTGCATGTCGTTCGGCTCAGGAGCTGAGGCGCACCGGATCACCCATGGCCACGACGACCTCGCGGTCTCCCTCGTACGGGTCGAGGGCATGCGCCGCCAGCAGATTGTCGACGAGCAGCACGTCGCCCGGCTGCCAGGGCTCGCGCCGCAGGCACCGGTCGTAGGCGTCGTTGATGACGCCGACCGTCTCCGGTGTGACCGGGGTGCCGTCACCGGCGGCCGTGGTGAACGGGAGCGCGCCGGGGCCGAACTCGCGGGTCAGGAAGGCGCGGACGGCGGGATCGAGGGTCCACTCGTTGAGGAACGCGATCTGGTTGACCCAGCACCGCTCGCCGGTCACCGGGTGCTTGACGACGGCCGGCCGGCGCTGCGACGTGTGCAGCCGGCCGGGGCCGGACCAGGTGGCCTCGATGGCGTGGTCGTGGCAGTAGCGATCGACGGCGGCCGGGTCGCCGGTGCCGAAGGCCGCTTCGAGGGTGACGCCGAGCAGCGGGTTGTAGTGCCGGTCGAGCCGCCAGCCGGTCGTGGCGAACCGGTCCACCAGGGACGGCGGCAGCCGGCGCAGCATCTCGCGGCTGTCCGCGATCGTCGTGGCGCCACCGGTTCGCGGGGCGGTCAGGCAGCTGAACACCAGCAGGGACGGGACCTCGGCGGCGTAGCTGACCTCGTGGTGCATGCACATCGGCTGGTCGGGCGGCCACTCGCAGGACGAGTAGACGCCCGGCTCGTGGGTTCTGCGGGGAGCGAAGCCCTCGCGTTCGATGTACGGCGTGTCGATCAGCGTGCGGGACACCCGCACGGCGTCGTCCACCGACGCCACACCGAGGCCGCGCAGCCTCAGGGCGCCGTGGACGGTGAGCATCTCGCGGAGCTCGTCGCGGTGCTCGCTGAGCCAGGATCCGGGACGGCACGACACCAACATGATTCCTCCTCAGGTGGCGGCGGCGCGGGCGGCGAGCCGGTCGAGGCCGTGCCGCAGCTCGTCCAGCGGGCCACCGAAGCCGACGCGCATCCGGCCGGGTTGACCGAAGCAGTGGCCGGGCGCGACCAGGACGCCGTCCTCCTCGGCCAGGCGGGCGGCCAGGCCGGTCGCGTCGCCGCCGCCCGGCAGGCCGGCGAACGCGGTGACACCGCCGAGCGGAACGGGCACGGAGAAGGCGTGCCGGCGGGCCCACTCCAGGACCACGTCGCGGCCGAGCCGGGCCTGCGCGCGGTGCCGGTCGATGAATCGGTCGCCCTGCTCCAGGACGGCCGCGGCGATGGCCTCGTTCACCGGGCACACGTTCAGGGTGATGTAGTCGTGAACCTTCACCATGTCGGTGAGCAGCTCCGGCGGCGCGAGGCACCAGCCGACCCGCAGGCCGGGCAGCCCGTACGACTTGGACAGCGTTCCGGTCGACACGCAGCGGTCGAGCGCCGCCGCGGGATCGGGCAGCGCCGGGGTGTCATAGGTCAGCTCGGTGAACGCGCCGTCCCACACCAGGTGGCAGCCGTGCCGGTCGACCAGGTCGAGAAGCTCGCCGTACTGCTGCGCGGTCAGCGTCGCGCCGGTCGGGTTGTGCGGGAAGTTGACCACCACGGCCTTGGTCGCGGGGCCGAGCAGCGGCCTCAACCGGTCGAGATCCGGGCGGAAGTCGTCCGCGGGGTCGAGCTCCCAGTAGCGCAGGCGGGCGCCGAGTGCCTCGGCGATCGAGCACAGCGACTGGTACGCCGGACGCAGCACGACCACCTCGTCGCCCGGGCGGACCAGAGCGGTGAGGGCCAGGAAGATGGCCTCGCTGGAGCCGGTGGTGACCATCACGCGGTCGGTGCGGGCCGGGGCGAACCGGCCGGCTATCGCGTGCCGCAGGCGGTCGCCGCCGAGCGACGGGCTGTCGCGCAGGTCGATGTCGTCGAGGTCGGGCCAGTGCGGGCCGAGGGTCTCCCGCAGCCGGCTCATCCGGTACGGCGGCATGCCGGAACAGGAGATGTCGAAGCGGGCGGTGAAGTACCTGGTGCGGAACCAGTCCTCCAGCAGGGCGGGGGCGATGCGGCCGAGGGTCTGCATGTCAGCCGATCACCCGGTCGGTGGCCGACTGCCGGGCCGGCCGGCTGCGGCGCAGGTCGGTGACCACGTTGACCCGCTTGAGCCAGCGGTCGCGCCCGTCGTAGCGGGCCTGGAACGGCCGTCGCCCGTGCACCGCGTTGCGGTTGTCGATGAAGCAGGCGTCGCCGGCCGCGAGCGGCACGTCGTACAGATTGCGGTCGAGGTGGCCGACCAGCCACGCCAAGGCCCGCTCGGCCGCCGGGTCGCCGTCGACGGCGGCCACGAAGTCACGGTCGATGCGCAGCACCGGCGCGCCCGGATGACCGTCGAGCAGGGCCACCGGCGGCGGTTGCTGGCGCACGCCGGCCAGCCGGTCGAACGCCTCGTCGTCGGTCGCCTGGGCGCCCGCGTTGTGGTCCGGGTCGTGGGCGTTGTCCGGCAGGATCACGAACCGCGGCTCAGCCAGGATCGCGGCGACCTCGTCCGGGATGCGGCGCAGGTCGACCGAGGAGAGGGTGGTGGCCGCCAGATCGGGGGAGCGCAGGCAGAGCAGGCCGACATAGTCCGCGCGGTACGGCGAGAACGCGTCCTCGGTGTGCCAGGCGAGCTCCCGGGTGCTGCACGAGTTGAGGATGACCTGCTCGTGGCCTCGGGTCGGCACCACGTCGGCGACCAGCCGGCCGGCCTGCTGGGTCGCCCAGCCCACGACGTCACCGAACAGCGTGGCGTACAGCGCCAGCTGCATGCCGTAGAGCCGGCTCTCCGCGGTGTCCGCCTCCTGCCAGCAGGCCGGCGTGTCACCCAGGAGCGCGTCGTCGATGTGGCTGCCGCTGATCACCACGGCGTGCTTGCGGTCGTCCAGCCGGGCCACGTTGGCCAGGTCCCGGAGAGCGAACGGCAGATCGGCGGCGAGCACCCCGGCATCGGCCAGGAAGCGCGGCGAATCCACCGAGCCGTACGCCTGCAGGCACGAGCGCGCCAACTCCTCGGCCTGTGCGGCCTCCTCGGTGGTCAGCCGGTAACGAAGGATCAGCCGGTCCACAGAAGACGCCGGCCGGGTCATGGTCTCGATCATGTCCCCACCTCACTGTGCTGGGTCAGTGTCCAGGCCACCCTCACGCACTGCGGTATCACCCGCCTTTCATCACCCCGGTGGCCGGCGACGGGCCGCCGGATAGCACCGCGATATGCGGTCCGGTGACGCTCGACGGGTGTGAGACCGCTGGCGAAGTGGAGGTCGGAGATGCACGACGAATGGGTGGCCTACGACTCGGCCCGGGCGCCGTCCACACCCACCGAGGTCAGGATCGCCATGGCCTGGTCCGAGGTCCTCAACCTGCCGGTCGAGCGCATCGGCCGCGACGACGACTTCTTCCGTCGCGGCGGCACCTCCCTCGGGGCGGTGCGGCTGCTCGAACGGCTCGACCGGCAGGTGTCGCTCAGCCAGCTGTGCCAGTTCCCGGTGCTGCGCGACCTGGCCACCGCGGTGGACCGCGGCGCCGAGCCGGACGCGCCGCTGCTGCACGACCTGACCCCGCCGATCACCGGCCCGGACGCGCATCTGGTGTGCCTGCCGGACGCGGGCGGGAACGCGCTGAACTTTCACCGGCCGGCCGAACAGCTGGCCGCCGAGCGCATCGCCGTGCACGCGGTGGAGCCGCCCGGGCACGACGTCGGCGCCGCGCACAGCGACCTGCTGCCCCTGGACGCGCTGGCCCGCCGCGCGGCGCACGAGATCGGCGCCCTGTCGCCGGCCCCGGTGATGCTCTGGGGCCAGGGCTGCGGCGCGGCACTCGCTGTCAGCACCGCACGCCTGCTCGAAGCCTCCGGCCGTGCGCCGGAACGGGTCTTCCTCGGTGAACTGCCGCTGGAACCGGTCGAGGACCTGCGTGCCGAGATGAAGCTGCTCGCCGGCATGAGCAATCGGCAGGTCGCCGGTCTGCTGCACGCCGGTGGCTCCTACATCGAGGTGGGCGGCCGCAAGGCCGAGCGGATGGAACTGGTCGGCCAGGCGTACCGGCATGACGTGTACGCGGCCGACGACTTCCTGATCGCCGCCCAGCAACGGCCCGCCCGCCATCGGCTGGACTGCCCGGTGCACGTGGTCGTGCCCGCCGCCGCCGAGGACCGCGGTTTCCGCCGCTGGCAGTTGCTGGCCGGCACGGTCACGCTGCATCGCGTGGCGAGCCGGGAACCCGCCGGCGTCGTCCTCTCCGTCCGCTCCACCGCAATCGAGGAAGGTTCCCGATGAGCGCAGTCGCCACCCTCCTGGCCGGATCGAACAGGCGCGCCGGCGCCGGCGTCGGCGCCGCCTGCGGCACCTTCGGCGAGCTGCTCCAGGGCCGCCTGCCCGAACACGACGGCGATTTCCTGATCACCCTGCCGATCGCGCGGTGGTCGGTCGCCACCTTCCACAGCGAACCGGAGAGCCCCGAGCTCCTGGTCAGCCCGCCGCACAAGACCAAGGCGCTGCGCCTGACCCGGATGATCACCGACTGGGCCGGTGCGCCGCCCGGTGGCCGGCTGTCGATCGACAGCACCCTGCCCGAGGGCAAGGGCATGGCCAGCTCCTCGGCGGACCTGGTGGCCACCGCGCGTGCCGTGGCCAACGGCCTTGGCGTCGAGCTGCCGTGCCGGCGGTTGGAGACGATGCTGGCCCGGATCGAACCGACCGACGGCGTGCTCTACCCCGGCGTGGTCGCCTATCACCATCGCTCCGTGCGGCTGCGCGCGTCGCTGGGTGACCTGCCCCCGGTGACCATCGTCGCGGTGGACGAGGGCGGCCAGGTGGACACCGTGGCGTTCAACCACCGCCCCAAGCCGTTCACCGCCGCACACCAGCGGGAGTACAGCGCCCTGCTGGACGCCATCCTGTCCGCGCTGCCGGTCGGCGACCTGCCCGCGGTCGGCCGGATCGCCACCCGCAGCGCCGCGCTCAACCAGCTGCTGAACCCGAAGCGCTGGCTGGACGAGATACTCGGCATCTGCACGGCTTTCGACGGCCTGGGTGTGGTGACCGCGCACAGCGGCACGACGCTGGGCATCCTGCTCGACGACGCCGATCCGTCCTATCCGGACAAGCTGGCCGGAATGGCCGGGGCGTGCCGCGCGCTGGCCGGTGATGTGGCCGTCTACCGGTCCGCGACGTTCGGCGCTGCTCCCGACGACCCCCGGTGGCGCACGGTCTGACGATCCGGTGACCGAGGCGCCGGCCGCTCAGGCGGCCGGCGCCGGCTCGGCCGGTCGACTGCGCGGGGCGTAGCGGAACACCACCGCCGCGGCCAGCAGCGCCGACGCCACGGCGACCAGGCCGCCGGCGCGCAGCGGCATGACCGACAGGCTCAGCGAGCCCAGTCCGAAGCCCAGGCCCTGGGCGGTGTTGATGAGCCCGAAGCCCTCGGCACGGCGGTTCGTCGGCAGCGCGTCCTCGACCAGCACCGAATTGATGGTGATGAGCGGGCCGATGCAGACGCCGGTGAGCGCGGTGCCCACGATCACCACCGGCCAGGACGCGCCGAAGGCGACCACGGCGCCGCCGCTGGCCAGGACGGCGAGCAGCGCCGCGGCGGTGCGGCCGTTGCCGGGCCGGTTGATCCGCAGGTAGAGGAAACCGCCGAGCAGGCTGGCGGCGGAGAGCACCACCACGATGACCGCGGCGGCGTTCGCGCCGCCGTCCAGGCGTTCCGCGATGGGCAGCACCGCCACCTCGACGGTGCTGGTCAGGTGGCCGACCGCGAAGGCGCAGCAGATCCAGCAGAACAGCGTCCGGAGCAGGCCGTTGCCGGGGGTCACGGGGGTGGCTCGCACGGTTTCCCGGCCGGCCGCCACCAGCGGTACGGCCAGGATCGACGCGGCCGCCATCAGCAGCACCGGGGCGGTGGTGGAGAGGGCGGTCAGGAGCCCGACCAGCACCGGGCCGCCCACGATGACGAGGTCGACCATCATCGTGTTGACGGCGACCGCCCGGGGCAGCAGTTTCTCGCCGACGACCTCGGTCAGCAGCGCCCGGAAGCCGCCGAGCAGGCCGCCGCCCAGCGCGCCGACCACGACCGCGATGGCGATGAGCGCGCCCGCGGGCAGACCGGCCACGGCGGCCGCCAGCAGGCCCAGGTAGGCGATGCCGCGGAGGGCCAGCATGGCCCGCAGGCCGCGGACGATGCCGGTGCGGTCGAAGAGCCGTCCCATCGGGACCGCGCACACCACCTCGGCGATGACGATGGTGGCCACGATCGCGGCGCCGGTCGCGTACGACCCGGACGTCGCGGTGGTCAGCGCGGTGAACGCCAGTGGCGCCATCGCGATCGGCAGCCGGGTCAGCTGGGCGCCCGCCGACCATCGCCAGTACGGCCGGTGCCGCCCGAGTGGCCACGAGGAGGTGGTCCGGACGGTGCTGTCGGTCTTCAAGGTCGCCTCCCGGTGGTCAACGAAGCGGCGGGGCACCGGTTATGTTCCCCCCGGCTCGGCGGCTCACTCCCTGCGAGCTGCCCGCGAACCCATTCGATCGCGGCGGCCTATCGCCGCGCTGTCGTGCCGGAACGAATTTGGCGCGACGGTCACGTTTAGATCACGAAGCGCAACGGTATGAATGTCCACGCTCAGGGAGATCGATCGATGTGACTTTCGAGCCGAGCCGGGGAGTCGGTAGTGAACTGGGTTTTCCGTGTGCTGGGTACGCTCGAGGTAACGGGGCCGCGGGGCACGTTGCATCTGACCTCCACTCGTGAACGCGTCATGCTGGCGCTGCTGGCACTGAACGCCAATCGGCAGGTGTCGGTGGACCGCCTGGTCGACGCGGTCTGGGACGAGGACGCGCCGTCCACCGCCCGCGGGCAGATCCAGATCTGCGTGTCGCGCCTGCGCCGGGCTCTCAAGACGGCCGGTCTGCCGGACCGCATCACCACCCGCCCACCCGGCTACGCGCTGCGCATCGAGGACGGCGAGCTGGATCTGCAGGTCTTCGAGTCCCTGGTCACCGAGGGGCTGGCCGCGGCCAAGCACGAGGACACGAAGGCGGACGCCGTGCGTGCCCTGGAGCAGGCGCTGGCCATCTTCGCCGGTGAGCCGCTCGCCGACATCGATTGCCGGCTGCTGCGGTCGGTGGCGATGCGCCTGGAGGAACGCCGGCTCGGGGCCACCGAGGAGTACATCGACCTGCAGCTGCAGCTGGGCCGGCACCACGAGGTCATCGACGACCTCATGTCGCTGGTCGCCGAGCATCCGCTGCGCGGCCGGCTGCGGGCCCTGCAGATGACCGCGCTGCATCATGCCGGTCGCCAGGCCGACGCCCTGGCGACGTTCCAGGAGGCGCGCCGCGAGCTGATCGACAAGATCGGCGTCGAACCGGGCGCCGAGCTGCGTCAGTTGCAGATGGAGATCCTGACCAGCGACACCGACGGCGCACCGGAGGACCTGCCCGCCGCGCCGGACCCGGTGCTGGTGCCCCGGCTGCTGCCGCCGGACATCGCCGACTTCACCAACCGGACCGAGACCGTCGCCGAGGTCCGTGACCTCGTCCGGGCCGCCGGGTCGGACGACGGCTCGGCCACACCGGTCATCGTGGCGATCTCCGGCAAGGGAGGGGTGGGCAAGACCCGGTTCGCGCTGCGGACCGCGCACGAGCTCGCCGCCCAGTTCCCGGACGGGCAGCTGTACGCCGAGGTCCGCGACAGCGACGGCCGGCCGGTGAGCCCGGAGCGGGTGCTGGGCCGCTTCCTGCGGGCACTCGGCGTACCGGGCAGCGCGATTCCCGACGAGATCGACGAGTGCGTGGCGCTCTACCGCGACCGCCTCGCCGGGCGGCGGGTCATGGTGCTCCTCGACGACGCCACCGACGAGGCGCAGATCCTGCCGCTGCTACCCGGCAGCGGACGCTGCCTGGTCATGGTGACGAGCCGGACCCGGCTCGGCGGGCTGTCCGGCGCCCACCGCATCCACCTCGACGTCTTCCAGCCGGGCTCGGCCGTGGCCCTGCTCGAGCGGCTCCTCGGCCATGAACGGGTGGTGGCCGAACCGACCTACGCCCTGGAGCTGGTCAACCAGTGCGGCGGGTTGCCGCTCGCGCTGCGGGTGGCGGCCGCCCGGCTGAACGCGCGCCCGCACTGGCCGATCGGCCGGCTGGTGGAACGGCTGCGCGACGAGAAGCACCGCCTCGACGGGCTGGCCTACGCCGGCAGCGACATCCGGTCCAGCATCAACGTCAGCTTCGAGGACCTGGACGACGACGGCCGCCTGCTGCTCGCCCGCCTGACGTTGTGCGAGACGGCGGAGTTCCCCGACTGGGTGGCCGGGCCGCTGCTGGACTGGGACGTCGACACCGCGGCCGACGTGCTGGACAGCCTGGTGGACGCGCAACTGCTGGACGTGGTCCGGACCGCCGGCGGCACACGCTACCGGCTGCACGAGCTGATCCGGATGTTCGCGCGCGAGCGGCTGGCCACCGATCCGACCGCGGAGCGGCTGGCCGCGCTGCGCCGGCTCATCGCCGGCTGGCTGTTCCTGTCCGACGAGGCCCACCGCCGGGCGTACGGCGGCAACTACACGCTCATCCACGGCGGGTCCCCCCGGCGCGAGCTCTCGGCCGGCCTGGTCGACCGCATCCTCGCCGACCCGATGCAGTGGCTGGACGATGAACGCACCAGTCTGCTGACCGTCATCGGCCAGGCGGCGGACATCGGCGACCACGAGTCGTGCTGGGACCTCGCCCTGAGCATGAGCACGCTGTTCGAGGCCCGCAGCTACTTCCGCGACTGGCGCGACACGGTGGAGGTGGCGCTACCGGCGGTCCTGCGTGCCGGCAACCGGCGCGGCGAGGCGGCCATGCTGTATTCGGACGGCACGTTGCAGATGAATCAGCACCGCCTGGACAGCGCCGGCGCGCGGCTCGCCGCCGCCCATCAGATCTTCGCCGACCTCGGCGATCCGCACGGCGCCGCGCTGGCGCTGCGCAACCTCGCCTGGCTGGATCAGGCGCACGGCCGGATGGACGCCGCTCTCGACAAGTACGGCGAGGCCATCACGGCCCTCGAATCGGCCGGCGACCGCGCGGGCGCGGCGCACGTGCTCTACCAGATGGGCTACATCAATCTGGAGCGTGGCGAGCTCGACACCGCCGGGCGGCACTGCGCCGTGGCGCGCGAGATCGCCCGGTCGATCGAGAATCAGCGGCTCATCGCCCAGCTGCAGACGCTGCAGGCCACCGTCCATCTGGAACGCGACGAACTGGAGCAGGCGGACCGCTCGTTCTCGCAGGCACTGCGGATGGTGCGGGCCAGTCGTGACCGGGTGGGCGAGGCCCACGTGCTGTACGGCACCGGGCTGGTGCGGCTGCGCCAGGGCTGCTTCGCCGACGCGCGGGCGGTGCTCAACGAGGCCACCGGGCTGGCGGAGCACGGCGCCGACCAGTTGCTGGTCGGGCGGGTGACACTGGCGATCGGGGCGGTGCACGCCGGCCAGGAGGAGGCCGACCTGGCGGTCTCCTACACCTCCCGGGCGATCGCTCTCTTCGATCAGCTCGACGCCCGCCACTGGCGAGCGCGCGCCCTCCATCAGCTGAACAGCATCGCCGCGCAGCCCGGGTGACCGCCCGGCGGCCGGCGGTGAACGCCGGCCGCGGGGCGGGACGTCATCTGCTCAGCCCCACTTGGCGTCTCGGAACGTCGACATTGGATCCTCCTCCTTGAGGTCGGTTGTCGATGTCGACGCTAAGGCGCCCTCCTTTCGTCGCGCTTTCCTGACCGGAAGTCCTATTGCCTTCCTCGCGATAGCCCGGGGAAAGCCCTGCGGTAGCGCCCTCGCGAAGGCTGTGACTCGAGACGGCGGCCAACCGGCGGAGGGACAGACCATGCAGGCACGCGAGACCCAGGCACGGCTGACCGGGCGGATCGCCGCCGGGCCGGCACAACTGCTGCACGAGGAGATCCTGCGTCCGCAGTTCGAGTTCGACCTGGCCCATCTCCTGCCGTGGTACGTGCGGGCCGAGAAGGTGATCTGCCTGGAGTACCGGCGGATGGGCCTGATCGGCGCGGCCGACGCCGGGCACATCGCCCGTGCCCTGGACACCGCTGACGCGGGCACCCTGCGCCCGGCGCCGGACGAGAACATGTCGGACCTGGCGTTCGCGCTGGAACGGCACGTGGCCGGCCGCCTGCCGGCGCCGGTGCCGATGTGGCACGTCGACCGCAGCCGCAACGACCTGCAGGCCTGCGCGCAGCTGATGCACGGCCGGTGGCGGCTGCTCGGTGCGATCGACACGATGCTGGCCTGCGCCCGCGTGGCGCACGGCCGCGCCGGCGAGTTCCGGTCGACGCCCATGCCCGGCTACACCCACTTCCAGGCGGCGCAGGTGGTGACGGCCGGGTTCCACCTCGCCGCCCTGTCCGGATACCTGATCCATGCGGCCCGCCGGCTGCTCTCCACGTACGACGACATCGATCTGTGCCCCCTCGGCGCCGGCGCGATGGCGGGGCAGGAGCTGGCGTGGGACCGCGACCGGATGGCCCGGCTGCTCGGCTTCGCGGCGCCGCAACCCCATCCGCTCACCGCCGTGGCGTCGCGCACCTGGGTGCTCGAGGTGGCGGCGGAGTGCTCGACCACCGGCGTGACACTGAGCCGGTTCGTCACCGACCTGATGTCCTGGGGCGGCGCGCAGCTGATCGACCTGCCCGACGAGCTGTCCGGCATCTCGTCGGCGATGCCGCAGAAGAAGAACTTCCCGATTCTGGAACGCATCCGGGGCAAGACCGCACACCTCACATCCTGGTACGCCGACACGGCCACAGCACAGCGCGCCACCCCGTACAGCAACAGTGTCGAGGTGGCCAAGGAGGGCGGCGTGTCCGGGCTGGACGCCGGGCTGTCCGGCCTGGAGTCGCTGCTACGCCTGCTCACCTGCGTGCTGGAACGGCTCAGCTGCGATACCGAGCGGATGCGATCGGCGTGCCGCGGTCACCACCTCGGCGCCTTCACGCTGGCCAACCAGCTCACCCTGCGCACCGGGATGCCGTGGCGGCTGGCGCAGGTCGTCGTCGGCGAGTACGTGGTGGCAGCCGGCCCGGACGACGACGAACCCCGCCCCGAGCTGCTGGTGACCGTCGCCGCCCGGCACGGCTGGACGGTGCCGGACGCCGCCGGGCTGCTCGACGCGGCCGGTGACCCCGACCGCCTGCTGACCATGAAGTCGGAACACGCCTCGGCTCATCCCGCCGCCGTCGCGGAGCTGCTGAGCGCCCAGGACGGCGACCTCGCGGACCTGGATCGGCGGTCCGCCGAACGGCGCCGGCGCGCCGACGTGGCGGACCGGCTGACCGAGATGTTCGCGCACGACACCGAGGAGGAACGATGCGCTACGACAGCGTGATCGACGCGATCGGGCACACGCCGCTGGTGCGGCTGGCCACCGGCGCCGAGACCGGCGTGCGGGTGTACGCCAAGCTCGAACTGCAGAACCAGTTCGGGATGAAGGACCGGGTGGCCAAGGGAGCGATCCTGGCCGCACGTGAGGCCGGTGAGCTGCTGCCGGGCGCACCGATCGTGGAGAGCTCGTCGGGCACCATGGCGCTCGGCGTGGCGCTGGTCGGCACCGCCCTCGGCCATCCGGTGCACATCGTCACCGATCCGCGGATCGACCCGATCACCATGGCGAAGCTGCGTTCACTCGGCTGCCGGGTGCACGTCGTCCCGCGGATGACCGGCAACGGCTGGCAGAGCGCCCGGCTGGAGATGCTGGAAGAACTGATGCGGACCATGCCCGGCGCGTTCTGGCCGCGGCAGTACACCAACCCGGAGAACCCGCGGGCATATCGGAACCTGGCCGCTGAGCTGTACGAAGACCTCGGCACGGTCGACATCCTGGTCGGCGCCGTCGGCAGCGGGGGGTCGCTGTGCGGCACCTCGCGAGCGCTGCGCGAATACCTGCCCCGGGTACGCGTTGTCGGGGTGGACAGCGTGGGCTCGGTGCTGTTCGGCCAGCCGGACCGGCCCGGTCGGCTGCAGGGTGGCCTGGGCAACAGCCTGATGCCGGCCAACCTGGACCACGCGCTGCTCGACGAGGTGCACTGGCTCAACGACCGGGAGGCGTTCGAGGCCACCCGCGAGCTCGCCGCCCGGGAGAAGGTGTTCGCCGGCAACACGGCCGGTTCGGTCTACCGGGTGCTCACCCATCTCAGCCGTACGGCGCCGGCCGGCACCACGGTCGTCGGCATCATGGCCGACCGCGGCGACCGCTACCACTCGACCGTGTACGACGACGACTACTGGACCGAGAAAGGGCTCGGCCATCTGCGCTGCGCCGAGGAGCCGGAGCGGGTGCCGTCGGGCCAGGTGGTGTCCGGCTGGTCGGTCCGGGATCTGACGGACGCCACCGTGGGAGGCGCGCCGTGCCGGATCTGATCTTCGTCGAGTCCAACACCACCGGCAGTGGCATGGTGGCACTGCGCACCGCACGCCGGCTGGGTCTGCGCCCGGTCCTGCTGACGCACCGGCCGGAGCGCTACCGCGGGCTCACCGAAGCGGCGCCGGAGGTGATCACCTGTGACACCAACTCGCCGGCCGCGCTGGCCGATGCGGTGCCCCGGGACGACCTGGCCGGTATCACCACCACCAGCGAGTTCTACGCGGTGGCGGCGGCCGAGCTGGCCGCGGCGCGGGGACTGCCGGGCAACCCGCCGGACGCGGTGCGGGCCTGCCGGGACAAGGCGGCGCTGCGCCGGCGGCTGGCCGGCAGCGCAGTGCCGCAGACCCCGTTCGCCGTGGTGTCCGACGCGGCCGGCGCGCGGGCGGCGCTCGGCCGGATCGGCCTGCCCTGCGTGGTCAAGCCGGTCGACGACACCGGCTCGACGAACGTGCGCGTCTGCGTCACCGGCGCCGAGGTCGCCGAGCAGGTGGACAGGATTCTCGCGGTACGCACCAACGTCCGCGGGCAACCGGCCGCACCGGTCGCGCTCGTCGAGCGGTTCGTCGACGGGCCGGAGTACAGCGTCGAGATGTTCTCGGTCGCCGGCCGTGCGGTCTGCCTCGGCATCGTGGCGAAGACCGTCACCGCGCCGCCGTACTGCGCCGAGGTCCGGCACGTCTATCCGGCCGGCGTGCCCGCGGCGGTGGCCGCCGAACTGACCGGCATGGTCGCGCGGGTCCTGACCGCGGCCGGCATCCGCGACGGCGCCACCCACACCGAACTGCGCCGCGACGCCGGCGGCTGCTCGGTGATCGAGGTGAACTGCCGGCCCGCCGGCGGCATGATTCCGGAGCTGATCCGGCTGGTGGACGGCGTCGACATCCTCGAACAACAACTGCGGTGGGCGGCCGGACTGCCGGTCGACCTGACCCGCGACCGGCGTGGCGCGGCCGGCATCCAGTTCGTCACCGCCGCCGAGACGGGCGTGCTCCAGGACGTGCGGGGCGTCGCCGGGGCGCGCGCCGTGCCGGGCGTCTGCGACGTGGTGGTCACGGCGCCGGCCGGCGCCGAGATCCGGCCGCCGCGCAGCGCCTACGACCGGCTCGGCTACGTCATCGCGCGCGGCGCCGACCCGGCCGAGGTGACCACGCGGCTGGCCGCGGCCACCGCCCGGCTCACCGTGACCGCGCAGCCCCGGCCCGAGCTCATCGACGCAGGAGGATCCTGATGACCGACATCGACACCGACATCGACTTCGACACGCACGCGCCGGAGATCGCCGCCGACCCCTTTCCGACGTACGAGAAACTGCGCTCCGGCTGCCCGGTCAAGCACACCGGCGCCTGGGGTGGTTACTGGGTGGCCGCCGGGCACGCCGAAGTGGCCTCGGCCGCCCGCGACACCAACTTCCGCACCGCCCAGGTGCTGGCCGACGGCACCGTGCAGGGCGTGAGCATCCCGCCGCTCGGGCACACCGGCCGGCTGGTGCCGCTGGAGGTGGCCAGCCCGCAGTGCCTGAAGTACCGCAAGCTGCTGGCCCGCTTCTACTCCACCAGCCGCGTCGCCGCGCGCGAAGCCGAGTTCCGGTCGCTGGCCGCCGCCTGCGTGGACGCGGTGATCGCCGACGGCAGCTGCGACATCGTGGACGCCCTCACGCTGCGCCTGCCGGCCATCATCACGATGCGCGACATCGGCGTGCCGGAGGACCGCTGGCGGGACGTGGACGACCTGGTGCACGAGGCGCTGCTGAGCGCACCGCACGACCTCGACGGCGCCCGCGACGCCGCTCAGATGGCCTGCCTGGACATCATCGAGGCGATGGACACCCGCGGCGACGCCGAGCACGACGACCTGATCGACCACCTGCGACGCTCGGAGATCGACGGCGCGCCGGTCGGCGACGACGACATCGTGTCGATGCTCTACCTGCTGCTGCTCGGCATCGACCCCACCTCGACGCTGACCGCGACCGCCCTGTGGCACCTGGCCCGCAACCCGGAGCTGCGAGACCGGCTGATCGCCGATCCGTCGCTGATCCCGCAGGCCGGCGAGGAGTTCCTGCGCTGGGTGTCGCCGGTGCAGGCGACGAACCGCAGCGTCGGAGCGGACACCGAGCTCGGCGGCCGGCAGCTCGCCGAAGGCGACCGGGTGATGCTCACCTGGGCGTCGGCGAACCGCGACGAGGGGGTCTTCGCCGACGCGGGCACTGTCGACCTGGACCGCGACGCGGGGCGGCACGTCGCGTTCGGCGGCGGTCAGCACTTCTGCCTGGGCGCCGGGATCGTGCGGTCCATGTTCCTGGTCATGATGGAGGAGGTCCTCACCCGGATGCCGGACTACCGGATCGCCGACCCGGCCGGCGTCGAGTGGTTCCCCGACCTCAGCTCGGTGTACGGCGTCAGCGCCCTGCCGATCACCTTCACTCCCGCCTGACCCCGCAGACGACGAAGCCCCGGCCGTCACGGCCGGGGCTTCGTCGTGCCGCCGTCAGTAGCCGGCGGCCGTGTCGATGAGGCCGGACAGCGGGCGGCCGGCCGCCCGGCGCCGCACGTTGCCGGCCACCAGCGCGGCGAACTCGGCCATCGAGTCGTCGAGCTCGCCGGCGCAGTGCGCGGTGATCAGGCAGGTCGGCAGGTCCCACAGCGGATGGTCGTCCGGCAGCGGCTCCGGCTCGGTCACGTCCAGGCCGGCACCGGCGATCTCACCGGTGGACAGGGCGCTCACCAGGTCGTCGGTCACGACGAGCCGGCCGCGGGCCACGTTGACCAGACACGCGTCCGGCCGCATCAGCCGCAGCCGCCGGGCGTCGATCAGCCCGTCGGTCCGCGCGGTCAGCGGCGCGGCGAGCACCACCACCCGGGCGGCGGGCAGCACCTCGTCGAGCCGGTCGATCGGCACCACCGCGTCCGCGCCGGGCACCGGGCGCCCGGTGCGGTTGACCACCGTGGTGTGGGTGCGCCACGGGGCGAGCAGGCCGAGCAGCGCCGTGGTGATCCCGCCGCCGCCCACGACGAGCACGTCGGCGCCGACCAGGCTGACCGGCGGCCGGGGCCGCCACCGCCTCGGCCGGACCGAGCCGGTGACGTCGCGCAGGACCGCCATCGCCAGCATCAGCGCGTGCTCGGCGACCGGCGTGTCGAACACGCCGGACGCCCGGGTCCAGATCCGGTCGTCGTCGATCAGCGGCAGGTATCCGTCCACGCCGGCGGCCGGCAACTGCACCCAGCGCACCCGGGGCAGTTCGGCGAGCGCCGCGGCCAGGCCGTCCGGGCCGTCGCCGGTCCAGATCAGCGAGCCGGCCTGCTCCGGCGGCACCGGGCGGCCACCGCCGGCCGCGATGCCGTCGACGACGGCCGGCGCCGGCCGCGGCAGTACCGCGACCGGCAACGGTTCGTCCACGGGCGTGCTCATGCCGGGACCTGCGGTTCGATCAGCTCCTGGCCGTACCCGGACTCGTGGGCCTCGGACCCGGCGCGTCGCCGCGGCAGGTGGATGAGGGTGCGCTTGAGCCACCGGTCGGAGCCGTCGTACCGCGGCCGGAACGAGCCGCGCCCGTGCACCACGATGTCGTTGTCGACCAGGACGATGTCGCCGAACCGCAGCGGCACCTCCTCGGCGCAGTCGTCGAGCGCGTCACCGAGCCGCCGGTGCGCGGACCGGAACGTTTCGCCGTCGTCGTGGAACAGGGTGTAGGCCGGGTCGTAGCGCAGGCACATGCCGTCCGGGGCCGGCCACAGCGTCGCCATGCCGGCGTTCGCGGCGTCCATCCAGTCCTGCGGGTACGAGTCGTCCGGCAGGATCGACAACAGCGGCCGCTGCAGCAGTTCGCGCTGCGTCGGGCTGATCTCGGCGCGCCGCACGCTGGCCAGCCGGCTGCCGACGTCGTCCGGGTTGCGCATGCAGGCCAGCATCAGCAGGTGCGCCCGGTCCGGGTGGAAGGCGTCCTCGGTGTGCCAGGTGAGCTCGGCGGTGCTGCTCGCGCCGACCTGGACCTCCTCGTAGCCCTCGGTGGGCAGGATGTTGTGCACCAGCCGCCCGTCCTGCTGCCCGGCCCAGCCGAAGATCCGGCCCAGCGACGTGCTGAGCAGCACGAGCGCGATGTCCAGCGCGCGGGTGTCCGCCGTGTTCGCGTCCTGCCAGCGCTGCGGCGTGGGGCCCGGTTCGGCGAAACCGGCCAGCAGGCCGCGGATCAGCCGCCGCCCGCAGGTGCGCTCCGGCGGGCGCAGGACCTCCTCGAGAGCGGCGTGCAGCGGGGCCGGCAGTGCGGTGAGGTGGCGCGGGAACACGGTGTCCGCGACCGCGCCGGCCGCGGCCAGGCGGTGAGCGGTGTCGGCGAGCAGGGCGGCGGCCTGCGGGGTGGCGACGTCCGCGATGTCAGGATCGTTGACAGTCGATGTGCCGGTGATCATTTGGAATCTCCCAGGTAATCGGTGGACAGCTGCGACAGCGGCGCGTCGGGCCGGCTCAGGGCGGCCGCCAGCACCGCGGTGTACTCGGCGGCGATCGCGTCGGCCTGCTCGGCGGTCAGCCCCGGCGTGCGGTACTCGACGCGCCCCAGCAGGCCGTCGCGACGCTCGTGGAAGACCAGCGACAGGTCGAGCTTCGCCGTGCCGGTGGGCAGGTCGTCGATCGGGCCGACGTCCAGGCCGGGCCAGGACACGCCCATCGAGGCGTCCCGCTGCAGCGAGAAGAGGACCCGGAACAGGTTGCGCCGGCCACGGGCGCCGGGCAGCTGCTCGGCCGCCTGTTCGACGGAGAGACCTTGATGGGCGTACGCGGTCAGCGCGTTGTCACGGACCTGCGCGAGCAGCTGACCGAAGGACGCGTCGTGGCCGACCGTCGCCTGCACGACGCTGTTGACGGTGCACAGACCCACCACGTCCTCGGTGCCCGGCCGCTCCCGCCCGGCCAGCGGGGTGACGACGGCGAGCTGCTCGCTGCCGGTCCACCGGCGCAACCAGGCCAGGTACGCGGTGAGCAGCACCATGAACGTGCTCGTGCCGGTCTGCCGGCCGTGCCGGGCGGCGGCCCGGGCGACCTCCGGCGGCAGCCAGAAGTGGCGGGTCTCGCCGGTGTAACCGCCCGCCGGGCGGTCGCCGTCGGTGGGCAGCCGCAGCGGCTGCATCCGGGCCAGCTGCTCGGTCCAGTAACCGAGGGTGCGGTCGCGGACCTCGGCCTGATCGGGCCCGGTGGGCGCGGCGAACTGCGGAGCCGGCGCCGGCGTCGGCGCGCCGGCGGTCCGGGCCCGGTAGCAGTCGGCGAGGTCCTGCAGCAGCACCTCCAGCGAGCGCAGGTCGAAGATCAGGTGGTGCAGGCTGACCACCAGCAGATGATCGTCGTCGGCCAGCCGCACCAGCGTCGGGCGCATCAGCGGGCCGGCCGCCACGTCGAACGGCTGACGGGCCAGCTCGGCGGTGAGCTCGGCCAGCCGGGTGTCCCGGTCGGCGGTCGGGTGCCCGCTCAGGTCGGTCTCCTGCCAGCCGGGTGCGTGCGTGGCGGGCACCTGCATGAGCTGCCCGGCGACTTCGGCGTACGCCGAGCGCAGCACCTCGTGCCGATCGACGACATCGGCGACGGCCGCCCGCAGCGCCTCGGTGTCGAGCGGTCCGCGCAGGCGGCACTGCCAGGCCGTGTTGTTCAGCGGGCTGTCCGGCAGCAGGCGGCTGAGCAGCCACATGCCCTGCTGGCTCTCGGCCGCGGGCTTCGCCGCATCCGGCCCGGACGGGACCGGCGCGGACGGGGCCGGTTCGCTCACCGCCTGTCCGCCGGCGTTCTCGATCAGCGCGGCCAGCCCTTGCACCGTGCGCTTCGCGAAGGCCTGCCGCGGCGACAGCCGCACGCCGAACCGGCCGCGCAGCCGGGCGAGCATCCGTACCGCGAGCAACGAGTCGCCGCCCAGTTCCAGGAAGTCGTCGGTGGCGCCTACCCGGTCGACCCGCAGCAGTTCCGCCCAGATCTCGGCGAGCTGCTGCTCGATCTCGCCCGCCGGGGCGACGAAACCGCCCTCGCGCTGGTGCGACGGCTCCGGCAGGGCGGCCCGGTCCACCTTGCGGTGCGCGGTCAGCGGCAGCTCGTCCAGGCGCACCAGCGCCGACGGGATCATGTAGGCGGGCAGCCGGTCGGCGAGCCAGGCGCGCAGGTCCGCCGAGGTGACCGCGCCGTCGTCGGCGGTCACGTAGCCGACCAGCCGGCGGTCGCCCGGCACGTCCTCGCGGGCGGTCACCACGGCCTCCCGGACGCTCGGGTGCTGCTGCAGCGCGGCCTCGACCTCGGCCGGTTCGATGCGGTAGCCGCGAACCTTGATCTGCTGGTCCACCCGGTCCAGGAATTGCAGGTTGCCGTCCGGCAGCTCGCGCACCAGGTCACCGGTGCGGTAGAGCAGCGCGCCGGGCCGGCCGGAGAACGGGTCGGGCACGAAGGCGCGCGCCGTGGCGGCGGGACGGCCCAGGTAGCCCCGGGCCAGCGAGTCGCCGCCGAGCAGCAGCTCGCCGGCCTCCCCGGGCGGCACGCGGCGCATGTCGGCGTCGACCACGACGGCGTACGTGCCGGGGATCGGCCGCCCGATCGGCAGCACGTCGCCGTCCGGCCGCACGCCCGCGGGCACCTCGAAATAGGTCGCCGTGGCGGTGGTCTCGGTCGGACCGTAGACGTGCACGAGCGGCAGGCCGTGCCGGTGCCAGCGGGCCACCAGGTCGGGCAGCGCGCGTTCGCCGCCCATGACGATCAGGCGCAGGGCCGGCGGCAGCGCGTCGGCGGACTCGTCCAGGTGACGCACCAGCAGATGCCACTGCGCGGTCTGCAGCTCCACCACGGTGATCCGCCGGTCGCGCAGCTCGGCCAGCAGCTCCGGCACCGCGGACAGCGCGCCCCGGTCCGGCGGGAAGACCGCCGCGGCGCCGCGGACCAGCGGCGGGAACAGCTCCTCCAGCGACGCGGAGAAGGACACCGAGGCCAGCATCAGGTAGCGGTCACCCGGCCCGAGCTCGAACTGCCCGGCCGCGGCCAGCGCGAGGTTGCTCAGGCCGCGCTGCGTGATCATGACGCCCTTCGGGACGCCGGTGGACCCGGAGGTGTAGATGACGCAGGCGAGCTGGTCCGGCCCGGGGCACGGGCGGTCGCACTCGTCGGCGACGCCCGCGGTGACGTGCAGAACCGGGACGTCGGCCAGGGACGGCTCCAGGTCCGGATCGCTGATCACCGCTCGCAGGCCGGAGTCGCGAGCCAGCAGGTCGCGGCGGGCAGCCGGGTAGTCCGGGTCGATCGGCACGTAGGCCGCGCCGGCCCGCAGCACGGCGAGCACGGCGAGCAGGAGGTCGGCGTGGTGCCGCATGGTGATGCCCACCCGGTCCTCCGGGGCGACGCCGGCCTCGACCAGCCGGTTGGCGAGGTGGTTGACCCGGCGGACCAGGTCCGGATAGGTCAGTGCGGTGGTGTCGTCGGCGACCGCGATCGCCTCCGGGCGGGCCTCGGCCATCTGTTCGAGCTGGACCGGCAGCGGGGTCTGCGCCCCGACGGCCGCCTCCATGACGGTGCTGCTCATGACTGGTACTCCCTTTCCAGGCCGGCGGCCAGCGCGATGAGCGCTCCGTTCGGGGTGCGCGCCTCGGTGGTGCTCGACAGCAGCTGCATGGCCGACACCGTGCCGGCCCCCGGCTGTACGGGCGCGCCCAGCTCGCGCAGGCTCAGCTCCACGGCGGCGATCGCCGAGATGACGTCCAGCGCGTCGATGTAGCCGCAGTGACCGAGCCGGATGATCCGGCCGGCCAGCGGTCCGCTGCCTCCGACGATCTGCACGCCGTACCGCTCGGCCACCAGGTCGACGAGCTGGTCGGCGTCGATGCCGTCCGGCACGTACGCCGCGGTCACGCTCGCGTGCCGGTCCTGCGCCGGGGTGAGCAGCTCCAGGCCGGCCCCGCGCAGCCCCGAGCGGGCCAGCCGGCCCAGGGTGCGGTGCCGGTCGAACACCGCGTCCAGCCCTTCGGCGAAGAGCTGTTCCAGGGCCGCGTCCAGCGCGACCAGCACGCCGATCGCGGGTGTCCAGGACGTCCGCGGGATCGCCGCGGCGTAGGCGTCGCGGGCGGCGCCCCAGTCGAAGTAGTAACGGGGGAGCCGGGCCTCGGCGTGCCGCTCCCAGGCCCGATCGCTGACGCTGAGGAAGGCGACGCCGGGCGGGGTCATCAGCGCCTTCTGCCCGCCGCTGACCACCACGTCCAGGCCCCACTCGTCGGCGCGCAGGTCGCAGGCGCCGAGCCCGGACGCCGAGTCGACGAGCGTGAGCACACCGGCCGCGGCCTCACCGAACCCCTGGATGTCGTTGACCACGCCGGTCGACGTCTCGCAGTGCACGCACATCGCGGCGGTGATGCCCGGATCGGCGGCCAGCGCCGCGGCGACCCGCGCCGGGTCGATCTCCTCACCCCAGGGGGCCCGGACCTCGACCACTTCCAGCCCGTAGGCGCGGCTCATCTCCACCCACCGCTGGCCGAACGCCCCGTTGTTGGCGACCAGCACCCGGTCGCCGGGCGAGAAGAGGTTCTGCACGGCGCTCTCGAACGCGCCGGTGGTGCTGGACGTGAAGACCAGCACCTCGTTCTCGGTACGGATCAGGCGGCGCAGGTTGTCCACCACGCGAGTGAACAGCGCGGCGAAGCGTACGGTGCGCTCGTCCTCCATGGGCCGGGTCGCCGCCGCGGTGACCGCCGGCGGCAACGGCGTCGGACCGGGAACCATGAGTCGGTGTTTGCTCAACATTGTGATCACCTTCGGTCGGGTTGCCAGGGTCAGCGGCCGGTCAGGGCCTGCCGGACGGTCTTCGCCGTGTCGTCCACCTGGGGCGGGCGCAGGCAGCTGTAGTGGTCGCCGGGCACCTCGAGCTCGTCGAGCGTGCCGGTGACCAGCCGGCGCCAGGCCGCCGTGGTGTCCGGGGCCAGTTCGCCCTCGGCGGCGCGCAGCAGGGTCACCGGTCCGCCGTAGGGACGGGCCGGGTCGTAGGCCGCCATCGCGGTCACGTTCGCCGCCATCACCGTGCCGGCCCGCAGCAGGTGCTCGGCGCCGTCCCCGGCGTCCAGCAGCCCGTGCGCGCGGGCCCGGGCCAGCAGCAGCTCGGTGGCCTGATCGCCGGTCAGCTCGCGCAGGTCGGCGGCCTCGATGCCGAGGTCCGTGCCGGCGGTGCGGCCCAGCTCGGCGGCGTAGAGCGCGAGCAGGTCCACCCGGTCGAACGAGCCGGTCGGCACCGGGTCGGGCGCGCGGCTGTCGAGCATGACGACCGGCGGCCGCCGATCCGATTCGGCCTCCATCTGCCGGGCCATCTCGAAGGCGACGACCCCGCCGAACGACCAGCCGCCCAGGCGGACCGGTCCGGTCAGCCCGGCCTCGGTGAGCGCCGTCCGGTAGCGCCGGGCCAGCTCGCCGACGTCGCGCACCGGCTCCTCGGCGGTCTCCGCACCGGGCGCGGTCAGGCCGTACACGGGCCGTTCGCCGGCCATCCGGCGGACCAGCGTGGCGTAGCAGGCCAGGGTGCCGCCGGTGGCGTGCACGAGGATCAGCGGCTCGCCGTCGCCGCCGTCGCTCAGCAGGCGCAGCGGCCCGCCCGCCGTGGCCGGGGCGTCGGCGGCGATCCGCCGCGCCAGCTGTTCCACCGTGGGGTGCTCGAAGACGTCGCCGGGGGCGAGCGTGACGCCGAGAGCGTTCTGCACCTGCGCGGTCAGCCGCAGCACGTCGAGCGAATTGCCGCCGAGGTCGAAGAAGTCGTCGTGCACGCCCACCGGCGCTCGGCCGAGGACACCCTCCCAGATGGACACCAGCGCACTCTCCTGCGGCGTGCGCGGCGCCACGGCCGCCTTCGCCGACGGGGTGGCGGCGCCCGGCGCGGGCAGGGCGGCCCGGTCCAGCTTGCCGTTCGCGCTCAGCGGGAGCCGGTCGACCGGCACGAACGCGGCCGGCACCATGTAGTCCGGCAGCTGCCGCAGCAGGGCGGCGCGCAGCGGGGCCGGGTCCAGGTCCGGGGCGGCCACCGGGTAGGCGACGATGCGCTTGTCGCCCGGGTGGTCCTCGCGGACCACGACCGCCACGTCGCCGATGCCGGGCTGCCGGCGCAGAGCGTGCTCGATCTCACCGAGTTCGATCCGCAGGCCGCGGATCTTGACCTGCCCGTCCAGGCGGCCGAGGAACTCGACGGCCCCGTCACGGCGGAACCGGACGAGATCGCCGGTGCGGTACATGCGGGATCCGGGCGGGCCGAACGGGTCCGGCAGGAACCGGTCCGCCGTCAGCCCGGGCCGGTTCAGGTAGCCGCGGGCCAGGTTGGCGCCGGCCAGGTACAACTCGCCGGGCACGCCCGCCGGCTGCGGCTGGAGCGCGGGGCTGAGTACGTACAGGCTGGTGTTCTGGATCGGCCGGCCGATCGGCACCGCGGTGTGCTCGTCGCCGAGGTCGGCGCAGTCCCAGTAGGTGACGTCGATCGCCGCCTCGGTCGGGCCGTAGAGGTTGTGCAGACCGCCGGGGAGCCGGCGGGCGGCCAGGTCGGCCAGGTGCCGGGGGAGCTCCTCGCCGCTGCAGATGGTCCGCCGCAGCGAGACGCAGCGTTCGGTGTCGTCGACGGCCAGGAACGCGGCCAGCATCGACGGGACGAAGTGGACGGTGGTGACGCCGGCGGAGATGATCAGGTCGCGCAGATAGGCCGGGTCCTTGTGGCCGCCGGGCCGGGCCAGGACCAGCCGCGCGCCGGTGAGCAGCGGCCAGAAGAACTCCCAGACCGACACGTCGAACCCGGCCGGCGTCTTCTGCAGCACCACGTCGTCGCCGCCCAGCCGGTACTCGCGCTGCATCCAGTCCAGCCGGTTGCAGATGCCCCGGTGGGTGTTCGTCACGCCCTTCGGGCGCCCGGTCGAGCCGGAGGTGTAGATGACGTACGCCGCGTTGCCCGGCGCCACCGCGACGTCCACGCCGGAGTCGTCGCCGTCGTCGCAGCCCTCGTCCAGGTCGATGACCAGCCGGTCACCGGGCGGCAGCAGGTCGCGCAGGTGCCGCTGGGTGAGCAGCACCGGGGCGGCGCTGTCGTCGAGCATGAAGATCAGCCGCTCGACCGGGTAGGCCGGGTCCAGGGGCAGGTATGCCGCGCCGGCCTTCAGAACGCCCAGCAGCGCGACCACCAGCTCCACCGAGCGTTCGGCGCACACCGCGACCCGGTCCTCCGGCCCCACCCCGGCCGCACGCAGGCGGCGGGCCAGCCGGTCGGCGCCGGCGTTGAGCTGTGCGTAGGTGAGCGTGCGGTCCTCGAACGTGACGGCGTCCGCGTCCGGGCTGCGGCGTACCTGCTGCTCGATCAGACGGTGCAGCGTGGTGTCGTCCGGGAAGGGCCGCGCGGTGTCGTTCCACCGGCGGACGATCCGGTCCCGCTCGTCCGTGCCGAGCATGCCGAGGTCCTCGATGCGGGTGTCCGGGTCGGCGATCGCCGAGCGCAGCAGCCGCATCATGTGCTCGGCCAGGCCGACGACGGTGGCCTCGTCGAACAGCGCCGTCGCGTACTCCACGCTGATCCGCGAGCGTGCGCCGTCCACCCACACCGCCCAGTTGAGGTCGAACTTCGCGGTCGCCGTCCAGATCTCCTCGAGCGGGTCCACGGTCAGACCGGCGACCCGCTGGGTGGCGGGTCCCTCGGCGACCGCGAACAGGTGCTGGAAGAGCGGGCTGTGGCTGCGGTCGCGTTCCACCCGCATGCGGTCGACGATCAGGTCGGTCGGCACGTCCTGGTGGGCGAACGAGGTCAGCATGTCGTTGCGGACCCGGCGCAGCAGCTCCCGGAACGTGGTCGCGCCGGTCAGCTTCGTCCGGATCGGCAGCACGTTGACGAACAAGCCGATGGCGTCCTGCGTGTCCGCGCCGGTGCGCCCGGCGATCGGCACCCCCACGGTCAGGTCGTCCTGGCCGCTGTAGCGGTGCATGAGGGCGGTGAACGCCGCGAACATCGTCATGAACAGCGTCGTGTGCTCGCCGCGGCCGAGGGCGTGCGCCGCGGCGATCAGCTCTTCGTCGACCGGCACGTCGACGCTGCCGCCGGTGTGGTCCACGACGGCCGGCCGGGCGCGGTCGCTGGGCAGGTCCAGCACGGCCGGGGCACCGGACAGGTATCTGCTCCAGTGCTCCAGGTGTGCGTCCAGGCCGCCGTCCGTCCACTGCTGGGCGAGTCGCTCGGCGTGCTCGCCGTAGGACACCGGCAGAGCGGGCCGCGGCGCCGTCCGGCCCGCGTCGAGGTCGCCGTAGGCGTCCCACAGCTCACCGTTGAGCACCTGCATGGACCAGCCGTCGAAGACGATGTGGTGGACGTTGAAGACGACGGTGAACTCGTCCGCTGCCAGCCGGATCAGCTCCACCCGCATCAGCGGGCCCTGCTCCAGGTCGAACGGTTCGGTCGCGACGCGCTGCGCGATCTCGCGGGCGGACGGCTCACGCTGCTCGGCCGGCAGCTCACTCAGATCGGTGTAGTGCCAGGTGGTGCGCGCGTCGGGCAGCACCTCCTGGACCGGTACGCCGTCGCGGTCGCGGATCCGGGTGCGCAGCGGCTCGTGCCGCGCCACCACGGCGTCCAGCGCCCGGCGCAGCGTCGCCGCGTCCACGACGCCGTGCACCCGGCACTGCCAGGGCACGTTGTAGAGGGCGCTCGGACCGGCGTGCCGGTCCAGGAACCAGAGGCCACGCTGGCGCGGTGAGAGGGCGTAGCCGGGCAGCTCGTCGTCCTGCTCGCCCAGCCACTCCAGCAGCAGCGCGCGCTTGTCGGCCGGCAGTTTCTCCAGTCGGTCCTGCATCGTGCTCACCTGAGCTCACCTCGCACACTCCGCGGGCGCATGTCCGTCCAGACCGACTCGATCCGGTCCAGGCACTGCTGCCGGCTGCCCCGCGTTCCCTCGTCCGACCAGCCGGCGGGCGCGTCGCGTTCCACCGGCCACAGCGAGAACTGCTGTTCGTGGTTGAGCACGACGCGGTACTCGGGTCCGGCGGTGTCCTCGATCTGCGGCATCACGGGCCTCCTGGCGTACGTCATCGGCTGTTGTCTGTTGACCCCCACCGTGGAACCCAGGTCTATTGCCGGTCTCTCGCCGCTCTGTCGCCACGCGGAACCGGCCCGCCCGCCCGGCGGATGGGGCCGTGATAGCGCTGCGAAACCGGAGGCCCGTTCAGTGGAGTCATCACACCGCAGACGAGGAGACGGCGATGACCGAAGTAATGAGCGCGTCGCCCGCGCCTTCCAGCGCCGGGGACGTCACGTCCACCGAGCAGGAGATCATCCGGATCAGCGAGGAGGTGCTGCAGCGCGACGGCATCAAGCCCGAGGACGACCTGTTCGATCTCGGCGTCACGTCGCTCGCGTTCATCCGCATCCTGGTGCGGATCCACGAGAAGTTCGGCGTCGCCTTCACCGGCGCCGAGCTCGGCGACGACGCCTCGATCGCCCACCTGTCCGCCACGGTGGACGAGGCCCGTACCGCTTAGGAGGAGAGACCATGGCGACGACTACCGCGACCACCTTCGCGCTCAGCGCCGAAGAGCTGGAGAAGTTCCACGAGCAGGGCTTCTACGGACCTTTCACCGTCTATGAGGTGGAGGAGATGAAGGCCCGGTGGCGCCGTGAGCGCCTGCAGCTGATGGACCGCAGCATGGCCGTCTACGGCGACGAGGCGGCTGCCTCGGGCAACACGAACATCGCCAACTACGACCGGCACCTGGACAACCCGTTCCTGGCCGACCACGTCGGGCACCCGGCGATCGTCGACCGGGTGCGCAGCGTGCTCGGGCCCGACCTGCTGTGCTGGCGCACCGAGTTCTTCCCGAAGTACCCGGGCGACGAGGGCACCGACTGGCACCAGGCGGACACCTTCGCGAACGCGTCCGGCAAGCCGCAGATCGTCTGGCCCGACGAGTTCAAGGAGTACGGCGGCACCATCACCGTGTGGACGGCCTTCACCGAGGCCAGCATCGAGACCGGCTGCCTCCAGTTCATCCCGGGCACCCACGAGGTGATGCGCTACGACGAGACCAAGAAGATGACCTACCAGGCGGACCAGATCAACAACGCGGACAAGGACGGCGTACGCCGGGGCTTCTTCGGCTACGACTACCGCGAACTGCAGATCGACCCGGACTGGAAGCCGGACGAGGCGAACGCCATCTCGATGCAGCTGCGTCCCGGTGAGGCGGTCATGTTCTCGTCGACGCTGCAGCACGCCTCGCACCCGCACGCCGGCACCACCGACGAGATGCGGCTCGGGTTCGCCTCCCGTTACGTGCCCACCTGCGTGAAGCTCTACCCGGACACGGACGTGATCGAGGAGTACGGCGGCAGCGTGTCGCTGGACAAGTACGGTGCGGTCCTGGTCAGCGGCGAGGACGAGTACGGCCACAACCCGCTGGCGACCAGCACCACCGGCGGGCACAAGTTCGGCCACCGGTAAGCCGTACTTCCCAGAGAGGATCGTGATGGTCATGCGCGGCGGCACGTTGCGGTACGTCGGTCACGGCGATGTCGACCACCTGGATCCGGCCTGCGCGAACTACACCGCGTCGGCCGTGATCGAGCGGGCCTACACCCGCCAGCTGGTCACCTATCCGTCGACGTCCGACCCGGACCGGGCCGGCACGCTGATCGCCGACATGGCGACCGAGGTGCCGACCCGGGACAACGGCCGCATCTCCGCCGACGGCCGCGTCTACACCTTCACCGTGCGGGACGGGGTGTGCTGGGACACCCCGTCGCCGCGGCCGGTGACGGCCGCCGATGTCGTCCGCGGCATCAAGCGGCTGGCCGGCCCGGTCGGGCGCTGCCCGCTGCTGCAGTACTACGCGGACTCGATCGCGGGGATGGCCGAATTCTGCGCCGGGATGGCGGCGGTGCCCGCACGGGCCGACGCGATCGCCCGCTACCTCGAGAACCACGACGTGCCCGGCCTGCGGGCGGTGGACGAGCGCACGGTCCGGTTCGAGCTGGTCGCGCCGACCCCGGACTTCCTGGACATGCTCACCCTGCCGTTCGCGTCCGCCGCGCCGGTCGAGTACCTCGAGCACCTGCCGGCCGGGCCGGACTTCGACCGCTCGCTGCGCTCCAACGGCCCGTACCGGGTCGTCACCCATCGGCCCGGCGAGACCATCGTGCTGGAACGCAACCCGGCCTGGCGGCCGGAGAGCGATCCGGTACGGGGCCAGCACGTCGCCCGCATCGAGGTCCTCATGGGCCGCTCGCAGGACGAGGCCTGCGCCGAGGTCGCCGCCGGGACCGCCGACGCGCTGTGGGATGTCGCACCGCCGGCCGGCGACGTGACCCCGGCGCAGCGGGTGACCGCCCGGACCGGCGAGCTCAACCCGTGCCTGCTGATCAACATGGTGAGCCCGAACGCCGGCGGGGCGACCCGGCGGGTGGAGGTTCGCCGGGCGCTGCACTACGCGGTCGACCGGACGGCGATCGCCCGGATCTACGGCGGCGCCGCCGAGGCCGCCACCCAGCTGCTGCCGCCGGGCAACCCCGCGTACCGGCCCAGCGACCTCTACCGCACCGGCGACCCGTCCGGTGACCCCGACCGGGCCCGGCAGCTGCTCGCCGACGCCGGCTACACCGACGGGCTGACCCTGCGCATGATCCACCGGGACACCGGCCACCATCCCGCGGTCGGGGCGGCGATCCGCGACGCGCTGGCGCGCGCCGGCATCCACGTCGAGCTGGTGCCCGTGCCGCACGCCGACTTCTACCCGAAGTATCTGGAGGTGGCGCAGAACGCCCGCGACGGGGTCTGGGACATCACCACGCAGGGCTGGCTGCCGGACTGGCAGGGCAACAACGCCCGCAGCTACCTGCAGCCGCACTTCGACAGTTCCCGGGTCGCCGAGGAGAGCGCCACCTGGGGCGCGTGCTACGGGTTCTACCGCAATCCGGCCACCAGCGACCTGATCCACTCCGCCGGCACGGCCGCCGAGGCGCGCGACGCGAACGAGCTGTATCACCGGGCAGAGCAGCAGATCCTGCGCGATGCCGCAGTGGTGCCACTGCTGTTCCAGTCCAGCGCCACGATGTACGCCGAGCGGGTCCGCGGCATCACCACGTTCCCCAACTACCTCGGTGATCCCACGCAGATGTCGGTTCTCTCCTAGCTGTCGTGGGTGTAGCCTTTGCCGGCAGAGCGATGATCGGTTCGCTCGCGGAGACCTTGAGGAGGTGTGTTGATGACTGTCGTGGAGACCACCGCTGTGCGCGGTGCCCGGACCATCCTCACCTCCCGGGCCTCGTCCTGACCCTTCGCATGCCTTCCTCCGTCGTCGGAGGTACTTCGGCAAGCCCTGCGGTCGGCGGGCCCCCGTTCAAAGGGTCTCCACCTGATCATGGACCTTCCTCGTATCTTCACCATCCGTGAGAGCAGCCACCGGATCCACAACCCGCTGACCGCCGGCAAGCTCGCCGCCCTGGGCGAGTCGTTGCGTCTCGCACCCCGGACACGGGTGCTCGACCTGGCCAGCGGTTCGGGCGAGATGCTCTGCACCTGGGCGCGTGATCTGGGCGTCACGGGCACCGGAGTCGACATCAGCACGGTCTTCACCGAGCGGGCCCGGGCCCGCGCCGCCGAACTCGGCGTCGCCGGCCAGGTCCAGTTCATCCACGGTGACGCCGCCGGCCATGTCGCGGACGAGCCCGTTGATCTGGCCGCCTGCGTCGGCGCCACCTGGATCGGCGACGGCGTCGCCGGAACGATCGAACTACTCGACCGGAGCCTCCGTCCCGGAGGCATGATGCTGATCGGCGAGCCGTACTGGCGGCAGACCCCTCCGGACGAGGAGACCGCGAAGGCGTGCCACGCCACCGGTATCGCCGACTTCCTGCTCCTGCCGGAACTGATCGGGCGATTCCAGGAACTCGGGTACGACGTCGTGGAGATGATGCCGGCCGATCAGAGCAGCTGGGACCGCTACACCGCGGCCCAGTGGCTCAACATGCGTCGCTGGCTCGACCAGAACCCGGACGACGAGATGGCCGCCGAGGTGCGGGAAGCACTCACCACCGAGCCCGCCCACTACGCGCGCTACGGACGTGAGTATCTCGGCTGGGGAGTCTTCGCCCTCATGAAGCGCTGACGCTCCGTCCCGTGCGGGGCCGGACGAGATGACGTCCGGGCCCGCACGGGACCCCGTCACCGCGCCGGCTCGCTCAGAACGCCGAGCCCTGAAACGACAGGATCCGGACGTGCTCACTGCTGAACCGCCGGAGCAGTGCCAGGAAGCCCGGGTACCAGCTCTCGTCGTGCGCCGGCATCCGGACGCGATAACGCAGCGACCGGTCGCCGTCGGTGAAGGCCAGGTCACGGACCTCGGGGAAGAAGGCCCGCACCTCCCTCTCCAAGGTGGCGGCCACCAGCTCGCTCAGCGGCTCGGCGAAGAACAGCACGTGCCAGTCGTCGTGCCATCGAGCGCCGCGTTCGGCCGCGTCGATCGCCGCCCAGTCCAGCAGCCGCACCGAGGGGGAGGCGAGCAGCTGCCGGATCGGCGCGGCGTCCGGGTCGGTGATCACGGCGCGCAGGCGTACGCGGCCGAGCAGACGCGCCGCGTCCAGGATCTCGCCGCCCCGGCTGACCGCCAGAGCGCTGTCTTTCGCGGCGAGTGTCACGGCCGGCCATGACTCCTGCAGGTTCAGGTAGGCCACGAAGTGGTCGAAGATCTGGCCGGTCCTGCGGTGCAGGATCGCCGCGTCGTGAAGGTGCCGCACCGGCAGGTCGACGACCGCGAAGGACATGATCTCCGCATTACCCTCTCGGCCGACGAGCAGTCACTTGACCGACGACGGGGCTCGCGATGCCGGGCAGCATGGTGGTTGATCAATCGTCGGCACCACTGCCGGGTTATGAGGGGGCCACCGTGACCGCAACTCTTCCGGCGAACGACCAGGGCGTGGTCTACACGGTCCGGCCGCGCCGGTCCCGGGGCCGGCTCGCCGCGGTGGGCGTGCTGGCGCTGATCCTGGCTGTCGCGGCAGTGGTCGCGGTCGTGGCGAAACGTCGTCCCGCCGTGGTCCCGGCCGGCCGCACCGTCGCCGGGGTCGACGTCGGTGGCCTGAATGAGCGAGAGCTCCGCCAGGCGATCGACTCCACGGTCCGGTCCCGGGTCGAGCAGCCGATCACCGTACGACTGACCGGCGCCGGCAAGACCTTCACCCTGGATCCGGTGCCGGCCGGCGTCCGGCTCGACGTGGACGCGACGGTCCGGGCGGCCTACTCCGGGGCGACCTCCGCGGTGGTGACCGTGGACACCTCCGCGTTGCGCGCGGTGCTGGCCCGCCACGACCGGGCCGCCGTCGACACGCGTGTCGAACTGGCGGCGCCCACCGCCCACCTGGACGACAAGGGCGACGCGTCGTTCACCGCCACCACCGCGGGCGTCGAGCGCAGGGCCGGCACCGGCGGCTGGTCCGTCGACACGACCTCCGCCGTGGCGGCACTCACCGCGGCGGCCGGATCCGGCCGTCCCGAGGCGACCGTCCCCACCACCCCGCGACCGGCCGGCACCCAACCCGCGGACCTGGCAGGAGTGGACCAGCTGATCGGCTCGTTCACCACGTACCACGGCTGCTGCCAGCCCCGCGTCACCAACATCCACCTCATCGCGCGGACGGTCGACGGCACCGTGGTCGCGCCGGGCGCGACGTTCTCCCTCAACGAGCGGGCCGGCGAACGCACCCGGGCCAAGGGCTACGTGCCCGCACCGGCCATCGTCGGAGGCGAGTTGCACGATGAGCTCGGCGGCGGCGTCTCCCAGTTCTCCACCACGCTGTTCAACGCCGTCTGGTTCGCCGGGCTGCCCAGCCTGAAACACCAGCCCCACACGAAATACATCTCCCGCTACCCGGCCGGCCGCGAGGCCACCCTCGACTGGGGCAACATCGACAACGTCTTCCGCAACGACACCGCCGTGCCGATCGTCATCCGCGCCCGCACGACGGCGACGTCGGTGACCGTCGCCCTCTACGGCCACACCGGCGACCGCACCGTCGACTCGGTCACCGGCCCTCGAACGCCGTCCGGCCCCGACGGCGGTTTCTCCGTCAGCGTCACCCGCACCATCCACGACGACGGCCGCACAACCGGCACGACGACAGCGCACTGGACCTACAACGGCCTGGACTGATTCCCCGCCGCAGCGGTCTGCGAGCCGGCGGGCGTCGGTCTAGAGTGGACGGATGCTGGGTGTCGTCGCGGCCGCGCTTGGCGGTCCTGAGGTGTTGCAGGTGACTGAGCTGCCTGAGCCTGAGGCGAAACCTGGGCAGGTGGTGGTCCGGGTCCGGGCGGTCTGTGTGCATCCGGCTGACATCGCCGCGACCACCGGGATGATTCCTGGCGGGCCGGTTCAGCCGCCGTTCTCGCCCGGGTGGGACATCGCCGGCGAGGTGGCTGCGGTCGGTCCCGGCACCACGGACTTCGGGGTGGGTGATCGGGTCGTCGGGATGATTCCGTGGTACCTGACCCGCGGCACGCCGGGTGGCTATGCCGAATTCGTGGCCGCTGACGCCGAGTGGATGGTGCGGCTGCCGGACGAGCTCGACTTCGTGTCCGCGGCCACGGTGCCGCTCAACGCCCAGACGGCTCACCAGGGGCTGGCACTGGTGACGCCGGCCGGCGCCATTCTGGTCACCGGCGCCAGCGGTGGTGTCGGCGGCTTCGCCACCGAGCTTGCCCTGCGCAGCGGTTACCGTGTCCTGGCCCAGGCAAGCCACGACGACGAGCAATGGGTGCGTGATCTCGGCGCTCACGAGGTGATCTCCCGGTCCGTCGATCTGGCCACGGTGGGGCCGGTGGCCGCGGTGTTCGACGCGGTGCCCCTCGGTGAGGCTGCGGTCGCTGCCGTGGAGGACGGGGGAGTGGTGGTCGTGACCCGGCCGACGCCGCCCATCGATCCGGCCCGTGGGGTGCGCCAGGAGCTGCAACTCATCCGGCACGACCGCGAACTGCTGGCCGACCTGGTGCGGCAGGTGGCGGCCGGGCAGCTGCGGACGCGCGTCGCGGCCACCATGCCGCTGACCGAGGCGGCCGACGCCCACCGGCGCGTGCTGGCCGGCGGACTACGCGGAAAAGTCGTGCTGACGGTGGGCTGAGCGCAGGCAGTGGGATTTTGCACTCCTAGTGCACTTGTGGCGTCTGGTCAGCGGATTTACCGTCAGGCCATGGCTGATTCATGGACGTTCGCCGTTGCCCGCGACGATCTGGGTCGCACCGTCGTCGTCGATGGAGCGATACCGGAGATCGGATCCGGTGAGGCTCTGCTTCGTGTCGATCGGGTCGGGCTCACCGCCAACAACGTGACCTACGCGGTCCTGGGCGAGTCCATGCGGTACTGGCAGTTCTTCCCGGGCGGGCCGCGCGGGCTCGGCGAGGAGTGGGGCCTTCCGCCGCTGTGGGGTTTCGCCGACGTGGTCGCATCGGCGGTCGACGGCCTCGCGGAGGGAGTGCGGGTCTACGGCTATCTCCCGCCGGCCGGTCATCTGGTGGTGCGCCCGGAACGGATCGACTCGTCCGGGTTCCGCGACGGCAGCGCTCACCGCGCCGCATTGCCGTCACCGTACAACGCCTACCGTTCGACCGCTGACGATGCGGCGTACCGCGAG